>NZ_FMCI01000059.1 GCF_900091845.1 Streptomyces sp. SolWspMP-5a-2 | reverse complement strand
CGGTTCACCCGGCGCCCGCGCCCTCCGGGCCGGGCAGCGCGAACGTGGTGAGGACGGCCGCGTGGTCCGACGGCCAGTCGTTGCCCGCGACGTCGGGCCAGGCGCGCGGCACGCCCGTGACGACCGTGCGCGAGTCCACCACGTCGAGACCGGGGCCGTAGAGCACGTAGTCGATGCGGTCCTGCGGCTCAGGGCGGTCCGGGTCGTCCTCGTGCACCGGGTGGACCGGCGACCAGGTGGCCCCGGGGGAGCGGACCGGGTCGGGGTGGACCTGCCGGTAGGAGTCGCGCAGCCCCGCCTCCTCGGCGGCCCGGGTCACCGGCCACGCGACGTCCGTGCGGTCCAGGTGCGAGGGGCAGTTGAAGTCCCCGGTCAGCACCACGGGAACGCCCGGCCGCCCCGCCTCCGCGATCCGCCGCAGCGTCTCCCGCATCTGCCCGAGCCGCACCTCCTCGTGCGCGATCAGCCCGGCCGCCGGGAGCCCGTCGAAGTCCGCCTCGTACGGGCCGTACGGCGTGTAGTGCAGATGGGCCGTCCAGACGTCGACCTCGTGCCGCCCCACCGCGATCCTGACCCCGGCCGCCCCGTAGAAGCCGACGTCCGGGTCGCCGAGCCGGGCGACGATCGGGTGGCGGCTGATCACGCCGAGGTTCTCGCCCGCCTGGTGGTGGTGCCAGCCGAGCGCGTCGGCGAGTTCCGCGGCCGCCGTGTGCGCCGTCTCCTGGAGCCCGACCACGTCGGCCCCGGTCTCCAGGACGACCTTGAGCTGCTTGGCCCGGTGGTCGTCGACGCGCGCGCCGCCGAGCCAGAGGTTCCAGCTCAGCACCCGCAGCCGGGGCCCGACCAGGCCGCGCAGCCGGTCAGGCGTGACCTCTTCGAGGCTGGCGACGACGGTGCGGCCGGGCGCGGCGTCGATCGGCGCGAGGGACGGCACCGCGACGACGGCGCACCCGGCGGCCTCGGCCGAGGAGACCCCGGTGGCGGTGTCCTCGACGGCGACGCAGCGGGCCGGGTCGACCCCGAGGGCGGCGCAGGCGGCGAGGTACGGGTCGGGCTCGGGCTTGGTGCGCGCGGTGTCGTCGGCGGTCACCGAGACCCGGAACCGGTCGGCGCCGAGCGCGGCCAGGACGGTGTCGGCGACCGACCGGGGCGAGGCGGTCACCAGGGCGGTCGGCACGTCGTCCCGGGCGAGCGCGTCCAGGAGGTCGAGGGCGCCGGGGCGCGGGACGACCCCGGTGCGGACCCGGTCGGCGAACTCCCCGTGCAGCCGCTCGCCGAGGCGGACGGAAGGGGTCGCGGTGAGCCGGGCGAGCCAGTCGGCGGTGTGCTCGACGGGGCGGCCGAGCACCTCCGGCTGGTCGGCCTCGGTGAGCGGTCTGCCGAGGCCGGTGGCGACGTGCTGCACCGCCTCCCACCAGAGCCGCTCGGTGTCGACGAGCGTGCCGTCCATGTCGAACAGGACGGCCTGGAGCGGGGGTCGGGTCACGGTGTCAGCTCTCCGGTGGTGGGGGGTGGGGGAGGGGCCCGGTGGGGCCGGTGGGATCCGGTGGGGCCCGCGTTCGGTGGGGTGCGGTGTGCGGGAGGTGAGGGCGGGGCGGGGTGATGCGGGGCGCGCGTGTGGGGCGGGATGTTGTGGGACGTGCGTGTGGGACGGGGTGTGCGGGGTGGGGCGCCGGCGGTGCGGGCCGACTGGTGGGAGTCGGTCCCGCACCGGCGCGGTCGGGGAGGCGCGGCCGGGGCACCGGAGGGGAGGGCCCGCACGCGTCGGGTCCGGGCCGGGGGTGGTTCGTCCCGTGGCCGTCGGTCCGTGGTGGGTGGTAGGTGGCGGGTGCCGGTCAGGCGGTGCGTTCCGCGACCAGGACCGGTCGTTCGGGCAGCGACACCCGGACGGCGGTCCCGGCGGTGAGCGCGGCCGCCTCGTGGGTGGGCAGGTCCGCCTTCACCTCGGTGCCGTCGGCGAGCAGCACGGTGACCCGGGTGGCCGCGCCGAAGAACGCGGTGGCGACGACCCGGGCGTCCGCGCCGTCGTCCGCCGTCAGCCGGACGCCCTCGGGGCGGACCAGGACGTCGACCTCGGCGGTGCCCGGCGGGGTGCCGTCGACCGGCAGCCGCAGCCCGAGCACCTCCACCGTGGAGCCGGACAGCACGGCGGGCACCCGGCTCATGGTGCCGACGAACTCGGCCACGAAGGCGGTCGCCGGACGTCCGTACAACTCGGCCGGTTCGGCGCACTGTTCGAGGCGTCCCTCGCGCATCACCGCGACCCGGTCGGCGACCGACAGCGCCTCCTCCTGATCGTGCGTCACGAACAGGGTGGTGATGCCGAGTTCCTGCTGGAGACGGCGGATCTCCTCGCGCAGGGTGAGCCGCACCTTGGCGTCGAGGGCGGAGAGCGGCTCGTCGAGCAGCAGCACCCGGGGCCGCAGCGCGAGGGCGCGGGCCAGGGCGATGCGCTGCTGCTGGCCGCCGGAGAGCTGGTGCGGGTACCGGGCGCCCTTGTCGGCGAGCCCGACCAGCTCCAGCAACTCCGTTGCCCGGCGCCGCCGTTCGGCCGTCCCCACCTTGCGCATCCGCAGCCCGAAGGCGACGTTGTCGACGGCGCTGAGGTGCGGGAAGAGGCTGTAGGACTGGAACACCATCCCGGCGTCGCGGCGGTGGGCCGGGACGCGGGTGACGTCCGCGCCGTCCACCAGGACCTCACCGGAGTCGGGGTGTTCGAAGCCCGCCAGCATGCGCAGGGCGGTGGTCTTGCCGCAGCCGGAGGGGCCGAGCAGGGCGAGGAACTCGCCGGGGCGGACCGTCAGGTCGAGACCGTCGAGCGCGACGGTCTGCCCGAACTCCCGGCGCAGTGCCCGGAACTCGACCGTGGCGGCCTGCTCGGTCCGGACGTCTTCGAGTGCGGTGGCGGTCATCGGTCATCATCCCCGGGACGCGGTCTTGGTACGTCCGCCGAATCCGGCGAGCGTGAGGAGCAGGGCCCAGGTGACGAGGAGGCTGAGCACGGACACGGCGACGGACAGCTGGGCCTGCGAGCCGCCGATGCTGTAGATCCACACCGCGAACGGGGTGAATCCGAGGAGCTGGGCCACGGTGAACTCGCCGAGGACCAGCGCCAGGGTGAGGAACGAGGCGTTCAGCAGCGCCCCGCGCAGATTGGGCAGCACCGCCCGCAGCAGCGCCTGCGGCCATGCGGCGCCGCAACTGCGGGCGGCCTCCACGAGGGTGCGCACGTCGATGGCGCGCAGCCCCGCGTCCAGCGCCCGGTACACGAACGGCAGCGCCATCACCACGTAGGCGAGGACGAGCACGAACGGGAAGTCGGGGTTCTGGACGGCGACGAACGTCTGGAACAGCGGTGTGCGGGAAAGGTGTTCGGGTCCCCACTTGAGGACGGTCGAGATCCCCGCGACGAACGCGATCGGCGGCACCACCAGCGGCAGCGAGCACACCACCTCGACGACCGGGCGCAGCCGGGGCGCCCCGAGCCGCAGGGCCACCACGGCGGGCACCATCAGCAGCAGCACCAACGCGATGGTCACCAGGGCCAGTTCGAGGGAGAGCAGCAGACTGGTGGTGAACCCCTCGGTGGAGACGATGCGCCGGTAGGCGTCGAAGGTGACGCCCCGGCCGGGCACGTCCACGGTGAAGACCACCGAGGCGGCCAGCGGGACGAGGAAGTACAGGGCGGCGAAGCCGAGGACGGGCCACCGCCAGGCGTTCACGCGTCGAGCCATCGGGCGCTCCGTCGTTGCAGGGGCAGATAGACGGCCATCACGACGCCGGCCACCAGGACCATGTCCAGGCTGAGCGCGAGCGCCACGTTCTCCTGCCCGACCAGCACGTTGCCGGAGATGGCGTCGGCGATCTGGAGGGTCACCAGCGGGACCGAACTGCCCACCATGGCCGCGGCGGTGGCGTACGCGGCGAAGGCGCTGCCGAACAGCAGCACCAGGCCGCCGAGCAGGGACGGCGCCAGGACCGGCAGTGCCACGTGCCGCCAGTACTGGGCGCCCGTCGCGCCGTTGTTGCGCGCGGCCTCCCGCCACTGGGTGCGCAGCCCCTCCAGGGCCGGGGTGATGGTGAGGACCATCAGCGGGATCAGGAAGTACAGGTAGACGAGGACCAGGCCGCCGAAGCTGTAGAGGTTCCAGCCCTTCTCGCCCAGGCCCAGGTGCCGGGTGAGCACACCGGCGTTGCCGAGGGTGGCGACGAAGGCGAAGGCCAGCGGGACGCCGCCGAAGTTGGCGAGGACCCCGGACGCGGTCAGGACCGCCTCGCGCAGCGCGCGCGAGCGCGAGGTGACGACGGCCTGCGCGATCGGCAGCCCCAGCAGGGCCCCCAGGACGGCGCAGACCGCGGACAGCTTCACGCTGCCGACCAGCGCCGTCAGGTAGGCGCCGTCCAGGGAGCGCGTCAGGTTGGCGGTGCTGTACGAAGTGGCGCCGGAGACCTGGTCCTTGACGGTGAAGGCGCCGTTGAGCATGGCGAGCGCGGGCACCCCGAACGCGACGGCGGTGAAGGCGAGCAGCGGGACGACGGCCAGCCAGCCGGGGGCGCGGCGCCGCCGCTTCGGGGAAGCGGCGGACACCACGTCGGCCCGCGTGAGCGTGGCCGTCATCCGGAGACGGCCTTCGCCCAGCCCTGCGCGAGGACCTCCTTGGCCTTGCTCTGCTGGGCCTCGGTCGGGAACGTCGGCGTGCCGGAGACCTGCGGGAGCTTCGCGGCGGCCGTCTTGTCGAGGGTGCCGGCCTTCTCCATGGCGGGCATCAGGGCCGGGCGGGCGTACCCGGCGAGCCACAGGTTCTGGCCCTCGGCGCTGTACAGGTACTCCTGCCACAACCGCGCGGCGGCGGGGTGCGGGGCGTCCTTGTTGACGGCCTGCGAGTAGAACTGGGAGAACTGACCGTCGGTCGGCACGGCCACCTTCCAGTCGACGCCCTTGGACTTGAACTCGTCGGCGTACCCGGCGTTGAGGTAGTCCCAGTCGATGCTGATCGGCGTCTCGCCCTTCTCGACGGTCGCCGGGGTCGACTCGACGGGCGTGTAGTTGCCGTTCTTCTTCAGCTTGGCGAAGAAGTCGAGGCCGGGCTGCATGTCGTCGAAGGAGCCGCCGTTCGCGAGCGCCGCCGCGTAGACGCCGCCGAAGGCCGAACCCGACTTGGTGGGGTTGCCGTTGAGGGCGACCTGGCCCTTGTACTCGGGCTTGAGGAGGTCCGCGAAGGTGCTCGGGCAGTTCTTGACGCGCTTGGCGTCGCAGCCGATGGAGACGTAGCCGCCGTAGTCGTTGTACCAGCGGGCCTGCGCGTCCTTCTGGGAGTCCGGGATGTCGTCGTACGCGGTCACCTTGTAGGGCGCGAGCAGGCCCTGCTGGGCGGCGCTCAGCGCGAAGGAGCTGCCGAGGTCCAGGACGTCGGGCGCGCGGTTCTGGCCCTTGCGGGAGGTGACCGCGTTGATCTCGTCCTGGCTCGACCCGTCGGGGTTCTCGACCTCGATCTTGATGCCGTACTTCTTCTGGAACCCGTCGATCAGGGCACCGTAGTTGGCCCAGTCGCGGGGGAGCGCGATGGCGTGCAGCGTGCCTTCCTTCTTGGCCGCCTTCACCAGGGCGTCCATGCCCCCGAAGTCGGCCGCGGAGGTGGCGGTCGCGGCGTTCTTGCCGTCGGAGGTGGTCGACGCGTTGTCGGGGGCGGCGCCGCAGGCGCTCAGGGCGAGCGCGGCGACGACGGCGAGGGAACCGGTCAGGACGGCGGTTCTCGGCTGGAACACGGTGACTCCAGAAAAAGGGGCGCGGGAACGCGGGAACTCGGGACAGGCGGAGAACTTGTCTGAACAAGTTGGCCCCAGTAAGTCCGGCCGTGGTGTCCTGTCCGTAAACACTGGTGAAACCCTGGTCCCCGGTTGCCTGCACATTCGCGGGTCGGCTCGGTCGGGTTCCGGCGCCCTTCGGTGTCGTTTACCCTGATCACGCTGTGCACAGCGGTCAACGCGGAGGAGAACGGTGGCGACGCGACACGAGGAGATCGCCGACGAACTGCGGCGGGCGATCGACCGCGAGCAGTACACGGTCGGCAGCAGACTGCCCGCCGAGACGGAACTGGCCGCCCGGTACGCCGTCTCGCGCGGCACGGTCCGCCAGGCGGTCGCCGCGCTCACCGCCGAGGGCCTGATCGGCTCCCGGCAGGGCGCCCGCCGGGTGGTGCTCGCCAGCCGCCGCAGCCAGAGCTTCGCCGAACTGCGCAGCTTCGCCCAGTGGGCGGCGGCGATGGGACGGGAGGCGACCGGCCGGGTGGCCGCCCAGGAGTACCGGCCCGCCACCGCGCAGGACGCCTCCCGCCTCCAACTCCCCGAGGGCACACCGGTGTTGCACGTGCTGCGGGTGCGCGGTCTGGACGGCGAGCCGGTCCTCCTCGAACGCACCGTGTACGCCGACTGGATAGCCCCCGCCGTCGAGGGCATCGATCCGCACGCCCCCTCGGTGACCCAACTCCTCTTCGACACCACGGGACTTGTCTTCGCCTACGGCGAGCACGTCATCGACGCGGTCGCCGCCGGAGCCCGGGACGCCGAACTCCTCGGCGTCCGCCGCAGCAGCCCCCTGCTGCGGGTCCGCCGGGTCACCACCACCCGCGAGGGACGCCCGGTGGAGTGGTCGGACGACCGCTACCGCTCGGACGCGGTGAGCTTCAGCGTGCACAACTCCACCGCCAGCAACGCCCTGGCCCGCAAAACCGCCGAGTGAGGCGCGGGGCGTGTGAGGTACGGTCCGGGAATGGAACGGATCCTGGTGGTGGGCAGCACGGGCGCGGGCAAGTCGACGCTGGCCCGTGCCCTGGGCCGCCGCCTCGGCGTCCCGTACCACGAGATGGACGCCCTCTACTTCGCCGGACCCGGCTGGGCGGTCAACGAACGCCTCACCGAGGACGTCGGCCGGATCACCGGGGAGCCCCGGTGGATCATCGACTCGCTCGGCTACCCGGACGTCCGTGACCTGCTGTGGGACCGCGCGGACACGGTGGTCTGGCTGGACTACGGCCGACGCGTGATCATGCCCCGGGTGCTGCGGCGCTCGCTGCGCCGCTCGGCCACCCGCGAGTCCCTCTTCGGCGGCAACCGCGAGCGCTGGCGCGACTGGCTCACCCGCGACCATCCCGCCTGGTGGGCCTGGTCCCGGTACCCCGTGCGCCGCCGTGAGATCGGCGAGCGCGTCGACGACCCCCGCTTCCGGCCGCTCTCCGTCCACCGCCTGCGCACACCCCGGGAGACCGCGGCCTGGCTGGAACGGCTGCCGTCCGCCTGACCGCCGGGGCGCGCTGCCACCCCGGCGGCACCGGGGGCGGTGGCACGGCCGGCGCCCCGGCCGACCCCACCACCGCCCGTCGCGGCGCTAGTGCTGCCGTGGCCGGAAAGATTCACGGCGAACCTCTCCGGTCACGGCCCTAGCCCGGCAGACCCGCCGGGTCCGTCGCCCACGAGGTGTTCGGCTGCTCGGCGAGGCCGAAGGAGAGCGTGCCGCCCCGCAGCGTCAGCGCCGCTCCCGCCCAGGAGCGCCCGTGCGCCCGGCCGTCGAGCCGGACCGAGTCCACGTAGGCGTGGGTGGCGTCCGCCGCGGGCGCCTCGATCCGGATGTCGGCGCGTCCGGGGCGGTCGAGGACCGCCTTCGTGAACACCGGTGCGCCCAGCAGCAGATCGGCGCTTCCCGGCGCCTTCGGGTAGAGGCCGAGGCACGCGAACACGTACCAGGCCGACATGGTCCCGAGGTCGTCGTTGCCGGGCAGCCCCGCGGGCCCGGTCCCGTAGACGGTGTCGACGATCTGACGGACCGTCGCCTGCGTCTTCCACGGCTGGCCCAGCGCGTTGTACAGCCAAGGGGCGTGGATCCCGGGCTCGTTGGTCGGGTCGTAGCGCAGGGCGTCGCCGCCGCGCACCGACCAGGAACCGTCCGCCTGGTGGAAGAACCCGTCGAGCCGGGTCGCCGCCGTCTCGCGGCCGCCCATGGCGTCGGCGAGACCCGCCACGTCCTGCGGCACCATCCAGGTGTACGTGGCGCTGGAGCCCTGCGCGAACCCGACGTCCGTGCTCGGCGAGAACGGCGTCACCCACGACCCGTCGAGCCGACGCGCCTGCGCGTAGCCGCCGTTCGCGGTCGCCGCCGGGTTGAACACGTTGCGCCACCAGGTGCCCCGGTCCGCGAAGACCCGCGCCTCCTCGTCCCGGCCCAGCAGCCGCGCCCACTGCCCGAGCGCGGCGTCGGCCACCGCGTCCTCCAGCGTCTCGGCCGCGCCGCCCCAGCAGTGGCACACGTCCTGCGCCGCGTAGTGCGAGGTCAAGTACTGCGCCAGATTGGGCCGTTGGCCCACGCACTGGCCGGGGCAGCCCGCGTCGGAGAGACCGTCCGGGTGCGGTTCGGTCGCCTGCCTGACCAGCGAGTCGAAGGCACCCAGGTAGTCGAAGCCGCGCACCCCCATGGCGTAGAACGTCGCCAGGGTCGCCGCCGTCGGGTCGCCGGTCATCACGTGCGTCGCCCCGCTGACGTGCACCCAGCGGTCCCAGACGCCGCCGTTCTGCCGCGCGAAGTTGTACAGCGACTGGGCGAAGTCCCCGGCCACCCGCGGCTTCAGGAGCGCGAGCAACTGGATGTGCGCCCGGTACTGGTCCCACCCGGAGAAGTTGCTGTACTGCCCCGCCTGCCCGCGCTCCACCCGGTGGACGGCCTGGTCCATGCCCCAGTAGCGGCCGTCCGTGTCACTGATCAGGTTCGGCTGCTGGAAGGAGTGGTACAGCGCCGTGTAGAAGGCCGTCCGGCGGTCCTCGGTGCCGCCCGCGACCCGGACCGACCGCAACTCCCGGTCCCACGCGCGCGATCCGGCCGCGGCCACCTCGTCGACCCCCGCCCGCCGGGGTATCTCCTCGCGCAGGTTCGTCTCCGCGCCCGCGAGGCTCACGTAGGAGATGCCGATCCGCATCCGGACATCGTTGTCAGCGCTGGTGTCGAAGCCGACCCAGCCGCCCGAGCCGCGCCCCGCGCGGTCGGCGCCCGTCGCGTAGCCCTCACCGCCGGACGCGGTGGTCGCGCCGGGCGAGAGCGTGCCGTCCTTCCAGGTGCCGGTGGAGGAGAAGGCCCGATCGAAGGAGGCGCTGAAGTACAGCTTGTAGTAGCTCTTGCGGTTGTTGACGCCGCCGTTCGCGCGCCGCCCGCAGAACGCGCCGGTGAGCACCCAGCCGGTCACCTTGCGGTGCGCGGCGTCGATGTCGACGTGCGCGTCCTCGCTGCCGTTGAGCGAGTTGGAGACCCGGAACAGCAGGTTCGCAGGCCGGTCGGACGGGAAGGTGAAGTCGGCCACCCCGGCCCGCGAGCTGACCGCGAGGTCGGCACCGGCCCCCGAGGCGAGCCCGACGGTGTACCGGCCGGGGACGGCCCGCTCGTCGGCGTGCGAGAAGTTCGACGCGTAGACGGCGTCCCGGGTGTCCGCCGACGGCGACGACGTGACGTCACCGACGAACGGCATGATCGGCACGTCCCCCGCCGCGCCCGGGTTGCAGCCCGCGCCGTTGACGTGCGTCAGGCTCAGCCCGCGCATGCGGGTGGCGTTGTACTCGTAGCCGTTGGCGGCCCCGGTGCTGGTCTGGTCGCCGGTCGTGCTGGTGGGGGACCAGGCCATCATGCCGAACGGCAGGGTGGCACCCGGGAAGGTGTTGCCGCCGTTCGACGAACCGATCAGCGGGTCCACGTACGACGACGGGTGCGCCACCTCCCCGGCCATGGCCTGCGCGGGGGCGGTGGAGCCCGTGGCGAGCGCGGTGGTCAGCAGGGCGGTCGCGACGACGGTGGTGGTCAGCCGTCTGGTGAAGGGCCCAGGGACGCTGGGTCTGTTGAGGCGCATACGGCGGAAGGGTAGGAGCCGGGCGCCTGGGAGGGGAGTGGCTTCTCCGTCGTTTCGATGAAGCCGGGGTGAAGACCGGGCGTCATCGCCCCGGTACGCCGGATTCGTCACCGAGCCCGTACAACGGCGTCCCGGCGGCCCAACGCTCCAGCCGCGCGCCGTCGATGAGATGCACGTGCCCCTGACGGGACGCCCAGCGCTCGTCCCGGCCGGCGAACGTCCCCCGGTGCACGACCAGTCGCAGATCGGGCACAACCGGCTCGCGCCCCCGCGCGCGGCTGCGCCAGTGCGGGTCCTCGTCCGGCAGCGGCTCGGCCACCGGGCGGAACGCCACCACCAGCAGCCGTCCCCGCGGGTCGCGCGCCGCGAGCCGGGGGCGGTCCTGCTCGGGCAGGGGCAGCACCCGCCAGCCGTCCCTGCGCAGCATCCTGGCCACCGCGAGCACCAGCCCCGGCACGTCCAACTCCGTCAGTTCGTCCGGGGTGTAGAACCCCCGGTGCCGACGGGCACGCGGTCTGCGCAGCAGATGCGCCGCCACCGCCGTGACCGCGAGCGCCCCCAGGACCGCGGCGGGGAACCCGGGCCCGTAGGCGCGGAACGCGAGCGCCAGCCCCACCACCGCGGCCGACCCGAGGAGCACCGCGAGGACGAGCGCGACCAGCACCTCGCGCAGCCTCGGGCCGTAACGGCCCCGCGCGCGCAGGTCCGACACGGCCTCCCGGCGCAGGACGCGCCGGGACCGCTCACCCGTCTCCGCCACCAGGGTCAGCTCCCCCCTGAACGCACACCGTCCGTGAGGGGAATGCGTACCCGCCAACCACCTTGATCGCGCCAGGAGTTGGCAACCGGCCACCGAAAAGGCCGAAGGCAGGCAGCCCGTCGCGGCCGCTGGTGACCCGGGGACGGCAGAGGTGTCAGGGGCTCGGCGCCGCGCTCGGACCCATGCCGGAGAGATGCACGATCGTCCCGCCCAGCGTCCCCCGGAACTCCTTGAGCGCCTTCGGCTGCGCGCTGACCACCCACCGGTTGCCGACCAGATAGGTGCCCTGGTACATGCCGATGGTGTCCAGCCAGGTCTCCTTGAACCTCTCCTCGGGGAAGGTGGTGATGAGGTAGTCCCCGTCGGCGGTGTGGCAGACCCCCTCGCGCAGCTCGGCGGCCTCGGTGCGGATCTTCACCTCGCAGCCGGTGAGTCCGGCGATGACCTCGACCTTCGCCGGTGCCACCACCTGCGCCTCCAGCGCGGAGACGACGGGCGCCGCCGTCGCCGACTGCCGCTTGCCGCCCGCCGGTTCACTCTCACCGGCCGCGCAGCCCGCCGTCAGCGGCAGCACCGCGAGACCACCGGCGAGCGCCGCGGACCGGGCCAGCCGCGAGACCGCGGGGGCGCGGCGCGCGGAGCGGGCTGCGGCGGGGAGCGCGGGGGAGGAGGGGACGGGGTCGGGGAGCCGCGGGAGGCCGCGGAGGTCCTGCGGGCTCGGGGCGGAACGGGTCGTTGACGGGGTGCGGCCGTTCAGTGGCCGCGTCGGCTGCTGGGGCACGTCGCTGCTCCGGGTCCGGACGGTGCTGCCCGCGCGCGACGGACAGGGGTACACCGACAGATACGGGCGGTACCGGAGGGGCGTTCAGCGGGGGCGAGTGGAGGTCCTGGTGGGGGTGAGCGGGCGTCCCGGGTGGCGAGCTGACGTCCTGGGCGCCAGTGCGTGTCCTGGGGGTGCCGTGGCGTCCTCGGGGTCTCCGCCCGGTCGGAAAACCGGTGGCCCGGCCGGTGCGGCGTCGTTACGGTCCGGTCCATGACTCATCCCTCCGGCTTCGGATCCGGCGCCCGTCTCACCTTCAACGCGCCGCTCTCGGACGCGCGTGCCGACCGGTTGGTCGCGGATCTCGCCGCGTCGAATCCGTCGACCGTGCTCGATCTCGGGTGCGGGTGGGGCGAGCTGCTCCTGCGGGTCCTGGAGGCCGTCCCCGGCGCGCGGGGCGTCGGCGTCGACCTCCGGGGTGCCGCTCTGGAACGCGGGCGGTCCGACGCCGCCCGGCGCGGGCTCGCCGACCGGGTGACGTTCGTCGAGGGGCCCGCTGCCGACCATCTCTCCGACGCGGACCTCGTCCTCAGCTCGGGCGCGTACCAGGCGTTCGGTACCGTCGCGGACGCGCTCGGGGTCCTGCGGGAACGGGTCAACCCCGGGGGCCGCCTGCTGTTCGCCGCCGAGATCTGGGAGCGGATCCCGACGGACGGGCAACTGGCGCGGATGTGGCCGGACATGACCGCCGAGGACTGCCATCTCCTCCCGGATCTGGTGGACCTGACGATCGCGGCGGGGTTCCGGCCCCTGCGGATCGAGACGTCCACCCGCGACGAGTGGGATGAGTTCGAGTCCGGCTACCTGGCGGGCCCGGAGGAGTGGCTGCTGGCCAACGGCGACCACCCCGAGGCGGACCGGGTGCGCGACCAGGTGGACACGCACCGCGCCTTCTGGCTGCGCGGCCACCGGGGCGTCCTCGGCTTCGCCTTCCTGACGCTGGGCGTCCCCACCGCGGAGAAGGCGTCGTCCTAGGCAGGCCGGGGGATCGCGGGCCCGCGGTGCCCGCCGCCGCCCTCAGGTGACGCGACGCCGACCACGGCCGCGCCGGCGCCGGATCACCGGTCCTGGTGCCGCTTCCGATCTCCTCGGCGTCGGCCCACCGGTCCTCCTGGCCGCTCCCGATGCCCCCGGCGAGGGCGGCGGGCGGACCGCCTCAGACGATTCCGCCGTTCGCGCGCAGCACCTGGCCGTTGACCCAGCGCCCGTCGGGGCCCGCCAGGAACGAGACGACGCGCGCGATGTCGTCGGGCGTGCCGAGCCGCTCCAGCGGGGGCTGGGCTGCCAGCCGGGCCACGGTCTCCTCGTCCTTGCCGTCCAGGAAGAGGTCGGTGGCGGTGGGGCCGGGCGCCACCGCGTTGACCGTCACCTCCCGGCCGCGCAGTTCGCGGGCGAGGATCAGGGTCAGCGCCTCGACCGCGCCCTTGGTGGCCGCGTAGGCGCCGTAGCCGGGGAAGGACAGGCCGAGGACCGACGTCGAGAAGTTGACGATCGCGCCGCCGGGGCGCAGCCTGCGGGCGGCCTGCTGGTCCACGACGAACGTGCCGCGGATGTTGGTGCGGCAGACCGCGTCCAGATCGGCGAGGTCCAGGTCGACCAGCGGGGACAGGGGCATCCGGCCCGCCGCGTGCACGACGACGTCGATCCCGCCGTAGGTGGACTCCGCGCGGTCGAAGAGGGCGGCGACCTCCGCCTCCTCCGCGACGTCCGCGCGGGCCGCGAACGCCGTGCCGCCCGCTTCCTCGATGGTCCTGACGGACTCCTCGGCCGCCTTGTCGTTGCCCGCGTAGCCGACGACGACCGCGAGGCCGTCGGCCGCGAGCCGCCGGGCGACCTCGCGTCCGATGCCGCGCGAGCCGCCGGTGACGATCGCGACGCGCTGGTCCGTGTGGGGGTGAGAGGTCATGACGGTGCCCTTCGCTCTGTTAGCGCTGCTACGGATTGCGTGTAGCAACGGTAACACGGATTCGTAGCGACCGTAACGGGCATCTCGTATCGGCGCTACGAATGGCGTACCGTGGGGCCATGGACGCGAGGGAGAAGATTCTGGAAGCGGCGACCACCCTGCTGGCCGGGTCGCCGGTCGCGGACGTCTCCACGCGCGCGGTGTGCGAGGCGGCCGGGGTCGGGGCGCCGATGCTCTACCGGCTGTTCGGTGACAAGGCGGGGCTGCTCGCGGCCGTCGTGGACCGGGGTTTCGAGGAGTACCTGGTCACCAAGAGGGCGGCCAGGCCCAGTGACGACCCGGTCGCCGACCTCAGGCGGGGCTGGGACAACCACCTGCGGTTCGCGCTGGAGCACCCCCACCACTACCGGCTGATGTACTCGCCGGAGCTGACCGCCCCGCCCGCCGCCACCCGGGAGGCGCACGACCTGCTGCACTCCATCCTGGAGCGGTGCGCGGCGGCGGGCAGGCTCACCGTGCCGCCCGCCCTCGCCACCCAGATGATCATGTCGGCGAACGTGGGGGCGTCCCTGTCGATACTGACCCGCCCCGAGCAGTACCCGGACCCCGGGTTCTCCGCCCGGTTGCGGGACGCCGTCCTCGGCGCGGTGACCTGTCCGGCCGACCCGGACAACGCGCCCGAACCCGATCCCGACCAGGCGGTCCCGATGGCCGCCGCCACGCTGGCGGCGCGGCTGCGCGCCGAGCGCCCCGCCGCGTTCACCGCCGCCGAGTCGGCCCTGCTGGAGCAGTGGCTCGACAAGCTGGGCACGGACCGGCCGCTCGGCGATCCCGGGCCGCCGGTGGCCGAGCCGGTCCCGACCGACAGGCGATGACGGCGAGTGGGGCGAGGCCGCGCGCGCCGAGCCTGCTCACCCCCTGGTGCGCAGGGGCACGGACCGTCAGCGGGCCGACCGGCCAGGCTTGACGGGCCGGGCTTGACGGGCCGGGCTTGACGGGATGTGCCTGAAGGGTCGGGCTCGACGGGCCGGGCCTGACAGGGCGGACATGGCAGGACGGGCTGACGGGGCGCGGGCATACGACGGGGCCGCCGTCCGTGTGGACGGCGGCCCCTGCGCGTCGGCTCACCGAGGTGTCCCGGTGCGGGCGGTGGCCCTGGACGTCAGCCGACCGACGACGTCTCGGTCGCCGCGGGCGCCGACGCGGCGGCCGTCACCGGACGGCGGCGCGGGATGAACGACGCGACCACGAAGGCCAGCAGGGCCGCGCCCGCGCCGATCGACATGACGACCTTGAACCCGGTCTCGGACGGCAGGGCGTACCCGCCGAGGCTGATCGTCATCTGCGAGAGGATCACACCGGCGATCGCGCTCGCGACCGACGTACCGATCGAGCGCATCAGGGTGTTGAGGCTGTTGGCCGCGGCCGTCTCCGACGGGTCGACGGCGCCCATGATGAGGGCGGGCATCGCGCCGTAGGTGAAACCGATACCGGCGCCGATCACACAGGACACCAGCACCAGGTGCCAGACCTCGGACATCAGCACGATGTTCAGGCCGTAGCCGGAGGCGACGATCAGGGCGCCGATCATCAGCGTCACCTTCGGGCCCTTCGCCCGGGAGACGGCGGCCGAGACCGGCGCGAACACCATCATCACCAGGCCGGAGGGCGCCATCACCAGACCGGCCGTCAGCAGCGACTTGCCGAGGCCGAAGCCCGTCTGGGTGGGGAGTTGCAGGAGCTGCGGCAGCACCAGCGACATCGCGAACATCGAGAACCCGATGGCGATCGAGGCGAGGTTGGTCACCAGGACCTGACGGCGGGCCGTGGTGCGCAGGTCGACCAGGGGCTCGGAGGTGCGCAGCTCGAAGAAGCCCCACGCCACCAGCACCAGGACGGCGACGGCGAACAGGCCCAGCGTGGTGCCGCTGGTCCAGCCCCAGTCGGCGCCCTTGGAGATCGCCAGCAGCAGGGAGATCAGGCCGACGGCCATCCCGATGCCGCCGACCAGGTCGAACCGGCCGCCGGTGCGCACCGCGGACTCCGGCACGAACAGCGAGACCAGCACCAGCGCCACCACGCCGAGGCAGGCGGACGCCCAGAACAGGACGTGCCAGTCGAAGTGGTCGGCGATCAGGGCCGCGGTGGGCAGACCCAGCGCCCCGCCGACGCCGAGCGAGGCGCTCATCAGCGCGGTCGACCCGGCGAGCCGCTCCGCGGGCAGCTCGTCGCGCATGATGCTGATGCCCAGCGGGACGACCGCCGCCGCCAGACCCTGCACGGCGCGGCCGACGATCATCGGCACCAGGGTGTCGCTGAGCGCGCAGATCACCGAACCGGAGATCAGCAGCACCACGCTCACCAGCAGCATCCGGCGCTTGCCGAACATGTCCCCGAGCCGCCCCACGACCGGGGTGGCCACCGCGGCGGCGAGCAGCGTCGCGGTGACCGCCCAGGCGGTGTCGGAGGCGGGGGCGTCCAGCAGCTTGGGCAGCTCCGGGACGATCGGGATGACCAGGGTCTGCATCAGCGAGACGACGATGCCGGCGAAGGCCAGCACGGCCACCACGGCGCCGGACCGCTCCACTGCGGGACCGCCCGTGTCAGCGGGTCTGGGCAGAACGTCGGACATGAGGGTGCCTCCGGGAGAGGGTCGGGAGAAGCCGGAACGCGGCCGAAAATAAGTCAATCGCTTGACTTACTGTAACGGCGGTCCGAGGTGGATCCGCACCGCGAGGGCGCGGGGGAAGGGGTGCGGCCCGCTGCGGGGGCCGTACGACCGGTGGGAAAGGCGAGGCGGCGGGCCCGAGGCGATGACCCCGGGACGGTCGACCCGAGGCGATGAGCGCGCGCCCGACCGAGGGCACCCGGAAACGTGCGGCGCCGAGCCGGGCCGCCCGTCACGAGGACGTGAGGGTCGTCCGTTACGGGGGCGTGGCGGGCGTTCGTCGCGAGGGCGCGAGAGCCGCCGCCCGCCGCGAGGTGCCGGAGCCGCCCGTCACGGGGGCCCGAGGGCCGTCCGGCCGGGGCGTGCGCGAGGTCGTCCGCCGGGGTCGCGCGCGGGCGCCCGAGCCGGGTGGACGCGCCCCCCGGACGCCGTCCGGTCTCCGCTCCCGGACGCCGTCCGGTCTCCGCCCCGGCCCGGCCCCGACGTGCGGTTGCGTAGGCTTTCCGTACTGATCCGCGTCGCGCCCGCGACGCGGTCCGCGGCGGTTCGAGGGACTGGTCGCCGCGGGGGAGTGGCAAGTCCCGCGGCGGCGGTGGGCATGGCGGGCAGAACGGCACGGGCGGAGCAGGTCGGCACGACGAGAGAGCTGATCCTGACGACGGCCGAGCGGCTCTTCGCCGAGCGCGGCGTGAACGCGGTCTCCAACCGCCAGATCAGCGAGGCCGCGGGCCAGGGCAACAACACGGCGGTCGGCTACCACTTCGGCACCAAGGCCGACCTGGTCCGCGCGATCGTGCGCGGCCACTCGCGGCGCGTCGAGGAGATCCGGGTCCGGCTGCTGGCCGGGATCGGCGACTCGGACGACCTGCGGGACTGGATCGACTGCCTGGTCCGCCCGATGCCGGAGCACCTCGCCGACCTGGGCGGCCCCACCTGGTACGCGCGATTCTGCGCGCAGTTGATGACCGACCCGGCGCTGCACGACATCCTGGTGGCGGAGTCCCTCGCCTCCCCGTCGCTGCGCACGATCATCGAGGGGCTGAACCGGTGCCTGACCGACCTGCCGCCCGACGTCAGGGCCGAACGCGGTGAGATGGCCCGCCACCTCATCGTCACCGTGCCCGCCGAGCGGGAGCGCGCCCTCGCCGAAGGCAGGCCCACGCCCCGCGCGGACTGGCACGACGCCGGGAGCGGCCTCGTCGACGCGCTGATCGGCATCTGGCGGGCCCCGATCACACCGACCGGCTGAACGCCGCGGGCCCACCGGCCCGCCCGCGCGGACCCGACGGCGCGGCCCCTGGGGCGTGCGCCCCGGCCTGCGCGTGCGCCGCGCTCGCCGAACGCGCCCGATCCCGCGCCGGTGCCCCGGCGCCCGAACGAGTCCCGGCCGCCGAACCCGCCCCGCGCGCGCCGCTCCCCGGGTACGGAACACCCGCGACACCCGGAACACCGGGTGCACCCGCCGCGTCCTCCGCGCTCACCCCGGGAAGGGTGGCCGACGCGACACCCGCCGCATCCGGAGAGCCCTCCGCGCCCGCCGCGTCCTCCGCGCCCGGCGCCCGCCCTCCGTGTGCGGGGTCCCGGCGTGTCACCGTCCACCGCCCCCTTCACCTCGCCCGCGGAACGGCCGACGCGCCCGGTGTGACCCCGGCGCCGCCGACCCGATCCGACCCAATCCGACTCGACCCGACCCGATCCGAAACGATCCCGTGCGGTCCACCGGACGGGTTGCTTGCTTCAGGCAAGCACATATAGATTACTTGAGTCAAGCAAGGGATATTCGGGTGCCGCCGTCCCCGGTTCGCCGATCAAGGGCGGTGGCTCGGTCTACGGTGTACGCGAACGGCCCGCCACCTGGTCGACCCGGCTCCCACGAACCGCTGTACCCCCACGAACCGTACGACCCCCCACGGAAGTTGAGCGAGGAACCCGAGATGCGTGTGGAACTCGACGAACCCCAATGTGCCGCCCCCGGCGTCCACGAGGCCGCGGCGATATGCCCCGCCGCCGCGATCCGGGTGGGGGAGCAGTGAGGCGGATCGTCGTCGTCGGCGCCTCGGCCGCCGGACTCGCCGCCGTCGAGACGCTGCGCCGCGGCGGCTTCGAGGGCGCCCTCACCCTCGTCGGCGACGAGCCGCGCGCCCCCTACGACCGACCGCCGCTCTCCAAGCAACTCCTCGCCTCGGAGTGGGAGTCGGACCGGCTGACCCTGCGTGCCCCCGCCGACCTGGCCGCCCTCGGCCTCGAACAGCGGCTCGGCGTGGCCGCCAGCGGCCTGCGGCCCGACGACCGGGTGGTGGAGCTGGCCGACGGCTGCGAACTCCCCTACGACGGGCTGATCGTGGCGACCGGCGTCCGCCCGCGCCGGCTGCCCGGCGAGGGCGCGCACGTGCTGCGCACCCTCGACGACGCGCTGGCCCTGCGCGAGCGCCTGGTGCCCGGGGTGCGCCTGGTGATCGTCGGCGCCGGGTTCCTCGGCGCCGAGGCCGCCGCCGTCGCGCGACGGCTCGGCGCGCACGTCACCCTGCTGGAACCGGCGCCGGTCCCGCTGGCGCACGCCGTCGGCGCCGAGGTCGGCGAGGTGCTCACCCGGGCCCACCTGGACCAGGGTGTCGACCTGCGCTGCGGGGTGTCCGTCGCCGAGGTGACCGGGGACGGCGTC
Organism: Streptomyces sp. SolWspMP-5a-2; assembly: GCF_900091845.1. Lineage (GTDB taxonomy): Bacteria > Actinomycetota > Actinomycetes > Streptomycetales > Streptomycetaceae > Streptomyces > Streptomyces doudnae. The sequence continues at coordinate 19,190 of NZ_FMCI01000059.1, read as the reverse complement.
CGGCTGGCCGACGGCGAGGTCGTCGACGCGGACGAGGTGCTGGTCGCCGTCGGCTCGGTCCCCAACACCGAGTGGCTGGAGGGCAGCGGACTGACCCTCGGCGACGGGGTGGTCTGCGACGAGTACTGCGCCGCCGCCGAGAACGTGTACGCGGCCGGTGACGTGGCCCGCTGGCACAACCCGCTGTTCGGCGTCCCGATGCGGATCGAGCACCGCACCAACGCGGCCGAGCAGGGCATGGCCGCCGCCCGCAACCTGCTCGCACCGCAGGCCCGCACGCCGTTCGCGCCGGTGCCGTACTTCTGGTCCGACCAGTACGACATGAAGGTGCAGGCGTACGGCTATCTGCGCGGGCACGACGAGGTCGCCGTGGTGGAGGGCGACCTCGCGGAGCGCCGGTTCCTGGCCGCGTACCGCACCGGCGACCGGCTGACCGGCGCGCTCGCGGTCGGCATGCCGCCCCGCGCGATCAGGTCCTGGCGGCAGGCGATCGCGACGGGCACCCCGTGGACCGAGGCGCTCGGCGCCGCGCCCGCCCCCTCCGGGAACTGACCGCGCAGGGGTGAGGGCAGCGGTGGGCCGGTGCGGAGATCCGTACCGGCCCACCGCCGTCGCGCGAGAGATTACTTGAGTTACGCAATGACAAGGTAAAGTGGTACTCATGGCCTCCCCACCACCCCCAGGACTCCCCGCGCGGCCCGCCTCCGCCGAGGTCGGCGAGATCGAGCGGGCCCTGTCCCGCATCACCTACCTGGGCACCCGCGCCCGCCAGCACGAGCGGCTGATGGCGCTGGCCGGGGTGCCCCTCGACCGGGCGGCCGTGGCCCTGCTGCGCCAGGTCGCCGACTGCGAGCCGCCGCGCCTGGGGGAGCTGGCCAACCGGCTCGGCGTGGAGCCCTCCCACGTCACCCGCACCGTCCAGCAGCTCCAGAAGTCCGGGTACGTCACCCGCGTCCCCGACCCGGACGACCGGCGCGCCCAGCGCATCCAGCTCACCGAGGCCGGGCGCCAGGCCATCGCCCGGGTCCGGGAGGCGGGCGCCCGCGGCATGCAACTCGCCCTGTCCGACTGGGATCCCGAGGAGCTGCGGCAGCTCGCCACCCTCTTCCACCGCATGGTCGACGACTTCCTCGCCCACTCCGTCGACGACGAGCCGGACGGGACGGCCGCCCCCGCGGACGACGTCTGAATCCCGCCCCCATCGGCTCTACCCTCGGGTAACATCGCGCGGCAGGACGTCGGAGGAGGAACCGTGGCACGGTCCGATCGCTCACCCCTGCTGCTCGCCGGACTGCTGGCCGCGGCGGGCGCCGCCCACCTCGCCCGGCCCGCCGCCTTCGACCGGATCGTCCCCGCGTCACTGCCCGGCCGGGCCAGGACCTGGACCTACGCCAGCGGCGCCGTCGAACTGGCGCTCGCCGCGGGTGTCGCCCTGCCCCGCACCCGCAGAACGGCGGCGCTGGCCACGGCCGCCTTCTTCGTCGGGGTGTTCCCGGCCAACGTCAAGATGGCCGTGGACTGGCGCGACCGCCCTGCCCCCCTGAGAACCGCGGCGATCGGACGGCTGCCCCTGCAGCTCCCGCTCGTCCTGTGGGCGCGCAACGTCGCCCGGAACGGAGAACGACAGCCATGACAGGACGCGTCGACGTCGGTGACCTCGTCGAGGACTTCTCGCTGCCCGACGAGACCGGCACCCCGCGCAGCCTGACCGAACTCCTCGCCGAGGGACCGGTCGTGCTGTTCTTCTACCCCGCCGCCCTCACCGCCGGATGCACCGCCGAGGCCTGCCACTTCCGCGACCTGGCCGCCGAGTTCGCCGCCGTCGGCGCCCGCCCCGTGGGCATCAGCGGCGACACCGTCGAGAAGCAGCAGGAGTTCGCCGGGACCCACACCCTCGGCATGCCCCTGCTCTCCGACCCCGACGGCGCGATCCGCGAGCGGTTCGGCGTCAAGCGCGGGTTCTCCCTGGCCCCCACCAAACGGGTCACCTTCGTCATCGGCAAGGACCGCACCGTCCTGGAGATCGTCCGCAGCGAACTGCGCATGAACACCCACGCCGACCGGGCCCTCGCCGCGCTGCGCGCGCACGCCGCGTGACCCGCGCCGGGACGGAGGACCACGGCGGTCCTCCGTCTCGGTTGAACCGGTGGGCCCGAGGAACCATGCTGAGGGGCATGGAGCACGCGTCCGCCGCCGCGGCGATCGTCGACACCCGGGGAACCGTCACCGGATGGAGCGAGGGTGCCCGGCAGCTGACCGGGCACTCCGCAGCAGAGGCCGTCGGCCGCCCGGCCCGCGACCTGCTCGCAGGCCCCCCGCCGCCGGACGCCCTGACCGCGCTGGCCGGGACCCTCCTCCTGCGCCACCGCGACGGCACCGCCGTCCCGCTCCCGGTGCGGGCCTGCCCCCTCCAGGACGCCGAGGGCACCCTCACCGGCTACGCGATCACCGCCGACACCGGCGCGGGGCCAGGACCGGCCCTCGCGGAACAGGCCTTCCAGCAGGCGTCCATGTCCTTCTCCGTCTTCGACGTCCAGCACCGCTACCTGCGCCTCAACGACGCCGCCTGCCGGGTCATGGGCGTCCCCGAGGCGGATCTGCTCGGCCGGTACTTCTCCGACACCGTGGACGACGCGGAGGACAACGAGGGCTTCCTCGACCATCTGCGGCAGGTCACCGAGACCGGCCTGCCGGTGCACTACGAGAGCTACACCGGCGAACCCTCGGGCAACCGCGAGCACGCCTGGAACATCGAGATGTGGCCGGTGCGCGACCGGTCGGGCGAGGTCACCGGCGTCGCCCTCGCCGCCTTCGACTCCAGCGAGCAGTACCGGGCCAGGGAGCGCCTCGCCGTGCTCAACGAGGCCGCCTCGTCCGTCGGCACCACCCTCGACGTGGTCCGCACCGCCGAGGAACTCGTCGAACTCCTGGTGCCCCGCTACGCCGACTTCGCCAGCGTCGACCTGTTCGAGTGGGTCCTCGGCGCCGAGGAACCGCCCACCGCCACCGCGGACGAGATCACCCTGCGCCGGGTCGCCCACGGCTCCGTCACCGAGGGCACCCCTGAGGCGCTCGTGGAGCTGGGCGCGAGCGACGTCTACCCGGAGTTCTCGCCGCCCGCGCGCGCCCTGCGGCAGGGCAGGGCCGTGGTGAGCCAGGCCGACGACCCCGGGTTCGCGCGCTGGATCGACGAACTCGACGCCCGCGTCCCCGGGGGCATCGGCCACCGCGACGGCGTCCACACCCTGCTCGCCGTGCCGCTGCGGGCCCGCGGCACCACCCTGGGCGTCGCCGTCGGCGTGCGCGTCGCCCAGCCCGACGACTACGCCGAGGTCGACGCCGTCCTCGCCGAGGAGGTCGCCAGCCGGGTCGCCGTCTGCATCGACAACGCGCGCCGCTTCGCCCGCGAACGCCACACCGCGCTGGCCCTCCAGAACAGCCTGCTGCCCCGGGGCCTCACCGGACAGGCCGCCGTCGACGTCGCCCACCGCTACCTGCCGTCCGGCTCGCTCGCCGGGATCGGCGGCGACTGGTTCGACGTCATCCCGCTCTCCGGCAGCCGGGTCGCGCTGGTCGTCGGCGACGTCGTCGGCCACGGCATCACCTCGTCGGCCACCATGGGCAGGCTCTGCACGGCCGTGCGCACCCTCGCCGACGTCGACCTGCCCCCGGACGAACTCCTGACCCACCTGGACGACCTGGTCACCCACCTCGCGTCCGGGGAGGGCGCGGACGACGTCGCCGAACTCGGCGCCACCTGCCTCTACGCCGTCTACGACCCGGTCTCCCGCCGCCTCACCCTCGCCTCGGCCGGACACCCGGCGCCCGTCGTGGTGCGCCCCGACGGCAGCGCGCAGATGGTGCCCGTCACCGCGGGACCGCCGCTCGGCGTCGGCGGGCTGCCCTTCGAGGCGACCGAGTGGGAACTGCCGGAGGGCTCCCTCGTCGCCCTCTACACCGACGGCCTGATCGAGGACCGGGACCGCGACGTCGACGACGTCCTGGGCGCCCTGCGCCGCGCCCTCACCGCCCCCGCCGACAGCCTCGACGACCTCTGCGACGCCGTGCTGAAGGGCGTCCTGCCGGACGAACCCGGCGACGACGTGGCCCTGTTGCTGGCCCGCACCCGGGCGCTGGGCGCCGACCGCATCGCCACCTGGGACATCGCCCCCGACCCCGCGCAGGTGGCCGCCATCCGCACCTCCGTCGGCGAGCAACTCCTGTCCTGGGGGCTGGAGGAGACCGCCTTCGTCACCGAACTGGTCGTCAGCGAACTGGTCACCAACGCGATCCGCTACGGGGCCCCGCCCGTCCAGCTCCGGCTGATCCGCGACCGGACCCTCATCTGCGAGGTCTCCGACGGCAGTTCGACCTCCCCGCACCTGCGCCGCGCGCACGCCTTCGACGAGGGCGGACGCGGCCTGCTGCTGGTGGCCCAGCTCACCCAGCGCTGGGGCAGCAGGCAGACCGGCAGCGGCAAGACCATCTGGTGCGAACAGCCGCTGCCCGACTGACCACGGCCCGGGGCCCGTTCAGAACTCCTCGTGCGTCTCCGGGTCGCCGCCCAGCCTGCGCCGCGGCCGGTCGCCGACGGCCCGCAGCTGTGCCGGGGTGAGGTCGAAGCCGAACAGGTCGAGGTTGGCGCGCCGGCGCTCGGGGCTCGACGACTTCGGGATCGGCACCACCCCCAGCTCCACGTGCCAGCGCAGCAACACCTGAGCGGGCGTCACCCCGGCCTCCTCCGCGACGGCGGCGACCACCGGGTCGGCGAGCAGCTCAGGACCCCGGCCCAGCGGGCTCCAACTCTCCGTCACCACGCCCTTGGTGGAGTGGTAGGACCGCAACTCCTCCTGCGGCAGCATCGGATGCAGCTCGATCTGGTTCACCGCGGGCAGCACGCCCGTCTCGTCCTCCAGCCGCTCCAACTGCCCGACGGTGAAGTTGGAGACGCCGATCGACCGCACCAGGCCGTCGTCCCGCAGCCGGATCATGGCCCGCCAGGAGTCCACGTACCGGTCGACGCGGGGCAGCGGCCAGTGGATCAGGTAGAGGTCGACGTAGTCGAGGCCGAGTCGGCCGCGGGACTGCTCGAAGGAGGCGAGGGTCTCCTCGTACCCGTGGTCGCGGCCGGGGAGCTTGGTGGTCACCACCAGGTCCTCGCGGACCACCCCGGAGCGCTCGATCCCGCGCCCGACGCCTTTCTCGTTGCGGTAGTTGACGGCCGTGTCGATCAGACGGCAGCCCGCGCCCAGGGCGTCGGCGACGGCGCGCTCCGCCTCGTCGTCGTCCATCGGCCAGGTGCCGAGACCGACCGCGGGGATCGTGGTGCCGTCGTTGAGCTGGTGCGCAGGGATGTTGATCACGCTGGGGCCTTTCCCTCGACTCTGCACCGACGATGCTGACACGATCTCCGAGGATCCGGGAAGCCTGACACCCAGGTGACCGAAGGACGACCGACGGAGCGGGTATGACGACGGAGCGGGAGACGGCGGCGGGCGCGGCGGGGATCGGGGTGCGGCCGGTCGCGGGGCACATCGGGGCCGAGATCACCGGCGTCGACCTGGCCGGTGACCTCGACGACGCGACGGTCGCCGCCGTCCGGGAGGCGGTGCTGCGCTGGAAGGTGGTGTTCTTCCGCGACCAGCGCCTGGACCACGCCGGACATGTCGCGTTCGCCCGCCGGTTCGGGGAGCCCGTGGTCCTCGGCCGCCGCGGCGGGGCGTCCCCGGCGGACTTCCCCGAGGTGGAGACCACCGCCGACCGCCTCGAACTGGGCGGCCGGTTCGGCATGGAGCACGACGAGTGGCTGGCCCGGCGCCGCCACACCCTGCTGCGCGGCTGGCACTGCGACCACGGCGCCCGCGTCGACCCGCCCGCCGCGACGATCCTGCGCGCCGAGTCCGTGCCGCCCTACGGCGGCGACACGACCTGGGCCAACCTGGCCGCCGCCTACGCCGGACTCTCCGCGCCGGTACGGGAGTTCGCGGACGGACTGCGGGCCGAGCACCGGCTCGGCGTCGGGTACCAGCCGAGGCCGGGCGACGACGCCTATCTGCGCCACCTGCTCGACCACCAGGTGGCGTCCGTGCACCCGCTGGTCCGGGTGCACCCGGAGACCGGCGAGCGGATCCTCTCCGTCAACGGCTACTACCTGGAGCAGATCCGCGACGTGTCCCGCCCGGAGAGCGCCCACCTCCTCGAACTGCTCCTGGAGCAGGCGACGCGCCCCGAGTACACGGTCCGCTTCCGCTGGGAGCCGGGCAGCGTCGCCTTCTGGGACAACCGGGCCACCATCCACCTCGCCCCCTCCGACAACGCCCACCTCGGCTTCCCGAGGACCATGCACCGGGTGATGCTCACCGGCGAGATCCCGGTCGGCGTCGACGGCAGGCCCTCCGAGCCGATCACCGGCACCGCGCCGGGACGCTGGTGACGCTCAGCCCGCCGGGCGCCAGCCGAGCGCGGGTCCGAGCCGCCCGGCGATGTCGGTGAGGATCTGCACGTAGTCCTCGTGCGCGAAGGTGAACGGCAGCGCGAAGGCCACCTCGTCCACCTCCCGGTACCCGGCGTGCGCCCGCAGCCGTTCCGCGATCTCCTGCGAGCTGCCCACCAGGTCCGGCGCGAACAGCAGCCGCGCCGGGCCCTGCGGGGTGGCGGTGCGGGGCAGCCGCGCGGCCGCGTACGCCTCGTAGCGGGCGCGCTGAGCGGGGGTGGCGGAGTCGGTGGGGATGACGACCAGGCCCTGCGAGACGCGGGCCGCCGCGCCGTCCGGGTGCCGCTCGCGGAAGGCGCGGATCTGGGACGCCTGGATCGCCGCGAAGTCGTGTCCCGCCTCCTGTCCCGCGGGTGCCTTGACGACGCTGCTGGTCAGGAAGTTCATGCCGTGCTCGCCCGCCCAGCGCGCGGACTCCAGGCTGCCGCCGCCGTACCACAGGCGGCTGCCGAGACCGGGGGAGTGCGGCTGGACCCGGCCGGAGAACACCTCGAAGCCCTCGGTGCCGTCGAAGTCGCTGGCGGGCGCGCCCCGCACCAGGTCGAGCAGCCGCCGCACCCGCTCGTACCCGAAGACCTCGGCGTCGGCCGTGTCCGGGTAGAGCGCGTCCTTGACCCGGTCGTAGTGGGCCGGCGGGCCCGCCGAGACCCCCGGGTTGATCCGCCCGCCGGACAGCACGTCGACCGTGGCCAGGTCCTCGGCGAGGCGCAGCGGGTTCTCCCAGCCGAGCGGGATGACGGCGGTGCCCAGCTCGATGCGGCGGGTGCGCTGCGAGGCCGCCGCCATCACGGCCACCGGTGAGGAGATGCCGTACTGGAGATGGCGGTGGCGCAGCCAGGCGCTGTCGAAGCCGAGCCGTTCGCCCAACTCGATGATCTCCAGGGTGGATTCGTGGCCCCGCCCCGGATCGTGCTCGTCGAACAGCCCGATGGTGAGGAATCCCAGCTTGCGCAGCGGTCGTGAGGTGAGCGGCACGGCGTCTCCATCGTCCTCGGCCCCCGTGGGGGCCGTACACCAGTTCCACTCTCGATTGTCGCAGGTGGCGCCGGTCAGGGGGCCGGGACCAGGGGGATGGTGATCACGTCCTCCACCGGCGGGGCGATCTCCTGGGCGCGGTTGCCGGTCGCGGCGTGGCAGCGCAGCGTGACGGCCTCCGGGGTGACGTCCAGGCGCAGGAAGGACTTGAAGAACGGCGGGCTGTACGTGACCGAGCCGGGGGAGAACAGCTGGGTGTAGAGCTTGCGCACCGGCAGCCGCGGGCGCTTGCGGCGGTTTCGGCGGACCCCGGCCCCGAGCAGGCTCGCCACCAGCCGCATCCGGCGGGTCACCCGCACCGGGCCGCCCGGCGCGCGGGTGGGCGTGATGCCGAGCCGTTCCGCGACGACGGCCGTGGCCTCGGCCTCGGTCAGCGCGAAGAAGCGCGGCATCCGCAGCCGGTGGCCGTAGAGGCGGGCGTAGAAGGCCAGGGAGTCGCCGCGCAGCGGGTAGCAGCGGAACTCCCGTTCGGTGACGTCCGCGATGTCGACGCGGTTGATGGTGTGGGTGGCGTGCATGAACGCGCCGCCGCCCCCGGAGACGACGTACTGGACAGTGCGGCCGTCCACGTCGACCGGGTAGCGCTGGTAGTTGTGGATGTCGCCGCCGATGGCCGCCACGTAGTGGTTGCCGGGGTCGCGGACGAGGTCGTCGACCGTGCCGCCGCCGTCGATCGGGCACGGGTGGTGCTCGCCGTCGACGTACAGCGGGGAGCCGGTGATCAGGATCTTGGGGCGCGGGCCCCGGGACACCTCGCGCAGCCAGGCGCCCTGTTCGGCGTCGAGGGTGCCGAGGAGGCCGGTGTCGATGCCGACGAGGCGGACCGGTCCGGCGTCGATCGCCCAGTAGGGGCCGGGCTGCACCGTGCGCTGCGCGTCGTCGGAGCGCAGCTTCCGTGCCTCGTCCAGGTGCTGTCCGTCCCCGGGGCGCGGCCGGTGCCACAGCAGGGAGCGCAGCCAGGCGCGGCCCGGCGGGCGCGGGGCGGGTTCGGGGGCGAGCGGCGGGGCGTCGTCGCAGAAGACGCGCATGAAGGCGCCGAGGTCCTCGTACCAGTCGTGGTTGCCGGGTATCGCGTACAGGGGTGCCCGGTAGTCCTGGTAGGGGCGGAAGTACTTGGTGTCGTAGTCGTCCGCGCTGCCGACCGGGTAGATGACGTCGCTGGCGATGACGGCGAACTCGCTGCCCCGGGAGACGTCGAGGAAGCCGGGCACGACCGCGTACTGGGAGTCGCCGCCCTCGCCGGTGTCGCCGATGACCATGAACGAGAAGCGCTCGGGCACCTCGTGCGTGATCACCTTGTCGGCGGGCGCCCCGGCGGCCTCGCGCTGCGCCACCCAGCGGGCGCGGGTGCGGCCGGTGGGGTCGCCGAACCAGGAGGCGAGGACGCCGTTGCGGGCGGCCCACAGGGTGCGGGGGTCGAACCAGGAGATCTTCTTTACCCGGGGAGGCAACAGCCGCTGGTAGGCGCCCGGTTCGGCGCTTCCCCAGCCGGCGCCCTCCGCGGTATCGCGTGAGGAGTCGGACACCTGATCACCGTAACAACGCCCAACTCCCGTGCGCACGGCGGGGATCGGCGGCAGGCGTCCGGTGTGCGGGGCGTGCGCCGGGGGGTCGGTGGTGGGTACAGAGGGATAACCCTCGATTCCCCGGACCGCAGTGACATGCCACGGTCAACTCTGCCATTCTCCCAACCACCGCTCCACCCCCCACGCTCACGGCACAGCGCGCACGGTCCCGCACAGCTCGGCTCGTCCCGGTCAGTACACCCGGCTGCCCGGTCTGTCACCGGCCGCCCCACGCGGTCGTCGCAGGAGGAGAACGAGTGAGACGCATGTCCCGCAAGCGGACCGCGGCCGGAGCACTGCTCTCCGCCGCGGCCCTCCTCGCCGTAGGCGTTCAGTCGGCCCCGGCGCAGGCCGCTCCCACCGCCGCCCGTCCCGCCCCGCTGCGCACCGGGGGGCTGGAGGCGAGGCTCACCCCGGCACAGCACGCCACGCTGCTCAGGACCGCGGCGGGCCGGACCGCGGCCACCGCCCGCACCCTCGGCCTCGGCGCCCGGGAGGAGCTGGTCGTCAAGGACGTCGTCAAGGACAACGACGGCACCCTGCACACCCGTTACGAGCGGACCTACGCCGGGCTGCCCGTGCTCGGCGGCGACCTGATCGTGCACACCCCGCCCGCGGCCGAGGCGACCGGTACTGTCGGCGCCACCTTCAACGGCGGGCGCACGGTGAAGGTCGCGTCCACCACGGCGACGTACACCAAGGCGGCGGCGGAGACCAAGGCGCTCAGGACGGCCGCCTCGCTCGACGCGGAGGGTGCCACCGCCGACAGCGTTCGCAAGGTCGTCTGGGCGGGCAGCGGCACCCCTAAGCTCGCCTGGGAGACCGTGATCGGCGGCTTCCAGGACGACGGCACGCCCAGCCGGCTGCACGTCGTCACCGACGCCTCCAGCGGCGCGGAGCTGTACCGCTACCAGGCCGTCAAGTCCGGTACCGGCAACACCCAGTACAGCGGCACCGTCACCCTCGACACCACGCTGTCGGGCTCGACGTACCAGCTGTACGACACCACGCGCGGCGGCCACAAGACGTACAGCCTCAACAACGCCACGTCGGGCACCGGCACCCTGATGACGGACTCCGACGACGTCTGGGGCACCGGCGCGGGCTCCAACACCCAGACCGCGGGCGCGGACGCCGCCTACGGCGCCCAGATGACCTGGGACTTCTACAAGAACACCTTCGGGCGCAGCGGCATCAAGAACAACGGCGTCGCGGCCTACTCGCGGGTCCACTACAGCAGCAACTACGTCAACGCGTTCTGGGACGACTCCTGCTTCTGCATGACGTACGGCGACGGCTCCGGCGGCACCCACGCGCTGACCTCGCTGGACGTGGCGGGCCACGAGATGAGCCACGGCGTCACCTCGAACACGGCCGGGCTCAACTACACAGGTGAGTCCGGCGGGTTGAACGAGGCGACCTCCGACATCTTCGGCACCGGCGTGGAGTTCTACGCCAACAACGCCTCCGACGTCGGCGACTACCTCATCGGCGAGAAGATCAACATCAACGGCGACGGCACGCCGCTGCGGTACATGGACAAGCCGAGCAAGGACGGTGCTTCCGCCGACAGTTGGTACTCGGGCGTCGGCAACCTCGACGTGCACTACTCCTCGGGTCCGGCGAACCACATGTTCTACCTGCTCTCCGAGGGCAGCGGCACCAAGACCATCAACGGCGTCACGTACACCAGCACCACCTCCGACGGTGTCGCCGTCGCCGGGATCGGCCGGGCCGCGGCCCTGCAGATCTGGTACAAGGCGCTGACCTCGTACATGACGTCGAGCACCAACTACGCCGGGGCCCGCACCGCCGCCCTGAACGCGGCCGCCGCGCTCTACGGCACCGGCTCGGCGCAGTACGCGGGCGTCGGCAACGCCTTCGCGGGCATCAACGTCGGCAGCCACATCACCGTGCCGACCACCGGCGTCACGGTCACCAACCCGGGCAGCCAGTCCTCCACCGTGGGCACCGCGGTGAGCCTCCAGATCACGGCCAGCAGCACCAACAGCGGCTCGCTGACCTACGCGGCGAGCGGACTGCCGACCGGCCTGTCGATCAGCTCCTCGACCGGCGCGATCTCCGGCACCCCGACCACCGCGGGCACCTACAGCCCCACCGTCACGGTGACCGACAGCACCGGCGCCACCGGCACCGCGTCCTTCACCTGGACGGTCGGCTCCGGTGGCGGCGGCACCTGCGCCTCCACCCAGCTCCTCGGCAACCAGGGCTTCGAGTCGGGCAACACCACCTGGACCGCCACCAGCGGGGTCATCACCAACTCCAGCAGCCAGAGCGCGCACGGCGGTTCGTACTACGCCTGGATGGACGGGTACGGCTCGACCCACACCGACACGCTCTCCCAGTCGGTGACCGTGCCGAGCGGCTGCAAGGCGACGTTCACCTTCTACCTGCACATCGACACCTCGGAGACCAGCAGCAGCACCGCCTACGACAAGCTGACGGTCACCGCGGGCTCGACCACCCTGGCGACGTACTCGAACCTCAACGCCGCCTCCGGGTACACCCAGAAGTCCTTCGACCTGTCGTCCTTCGCGGGCTCGACCGTGGCCCTGAAGTTCTCGGCCGTCGAGGACTCCTCCCTCCAGACCAGCTTCGTCGTCGACGACACCGCCGTCACGACCGGCTGACCCACCGCACGGCGAAGGGCCTCACCCCGTGTCGGACGGGGTGAGGCCCTGTGCGTGTGCCGGGGTCAGTTGAAGGGGTCGAGGGTCAGGTTCGCCTGCTGCGGGTTGCCGTCGTTGACGAGCGACTCGTGGTTGCCGACGTCGTCGAAGGCGAAGGCGTACGCCTTGCCGTCGGCCATCTGCGCGTGGATGGCGCGGGCGTACTGGTTGGTCACCGCGTCCTTGTAGAACCCGGCGTCCGAGGAGTCCGGCTGGTTGGTGTTGGTGAGCAGCGTGGTGCGGTTGTAGCCCGCGCACAGGGTGCGCGAGATCGGGCCGCGCACCTGGTCGTTGGGCGCGTCGAGCAGCTTGTGGCAGCCGAAGACGCTGTCCGCGTCCGGCTTCTGGAAGCTGGTGACGGTCGCGCCCGAGGAGTTGGTGAAGTTCATGACGTTGCCCGACACCTTGCCGAAGTACTTGGTGTTGGGCTGGTCGCCGAACGGCGTCACCGTCAGGGTCGAGGACGCGTACTTCTGCCAGACCCGGTTGATGTAGTCGTCCATCACGGACGCGGGCAGCGCGCCGGACTCCATGCCGTGGCCCGGGGCGAGCGCCCTGAGGACCGTGCCGTCGGAGCGGGTCTGCACCAGCCCGGCCCAGCCGCCCGAGCGGCCGCGCAGGTCGTTGAGGACCGCGTTGTAGCCGCCCGACTTGAGGTGCCCGGTGGTCGTCGTGGTGCCGTCGGAGCGCTGCACGCCGACCGCGTAGGGCGCCGAGAACATGTCCACCTGGGTGCTGTTGAGCCAGAGCCCGGCGTCGTTGAGCGTGTACTCGGACCAGTTGAAGAGGATGTCGTGGTTGGGGTCGGTCGGGTTCTGCACGGCGGGCTGCACCAGTCCGCCGGTGGTCAGCTTGAAGACCAGCTTCTGCCCGTAGGAGAAGTAGACCCGGCCGGAGAACTTCGGCAGCCGCACGGTCTTGGACTGGCCGTTGGCCGGTCCCGCGATGGACGCGTCCGGCGCGGGGGTCGGCGGGTTGCCGCCGGCGGGCCACGCGTGGAACGTGCCGTTCGCGTCCGCCCAGCCCTGCTGCCCGTTGGAGAGCTGGGTGCCGATGATGTAGACGTAGACGGCGTCGCCGCGGCCCGAGTTGTTGGTGATCTTGAGCGGTATGGTCGCGGGCACCGCGGCCTCCGCGGACGAGGGCGCCTGTACCGAAAGAACCGCGGTGAGCAGCGCGGCAGCCGCGGCCGGGGCCAGCAGACGGCGCGTGAGCTTTCGTCGCACGCTCCACCTCCGTGTGTGTGGGGGTATCACCCGAGGGGATTGGTCCGTACCTCTGTGAGAGCGCTCTCAAAGTCGCATCGGAGTTGCGTGCATGTCAATAAGCGGAACGTGTGCGAACACCGCGACGCCCACGGGAGATCACCCGTGGGCGTCGTCGGCGGAACGTCAGAAAGTGCGCGCCAGCAGGTCGAGCAGCGCCGCCCAGTGCCGCTCCGCGCCCTTCTCGTCGTAGGCCGCGGTGTCCGCCTGCGTGTAGCCGTGGTGGGAACCCGGATACACCTCGCACCGGTGCCTGACCCCCGCCGCGGTCAGCGTCTCCGCCAGCAGCCGCTGCTGCTCGGGCGGCATCGAGGAGTCCTCGTCGGCGTGACCGAAGTACAGCTCCGCCGTGATGTTCCCGGCGACCAGGTGCGGGCTGTCCGGCTGGTCCGTCGCCAGCCGCCCGCCGTGGAAACCGGCCGCCGCCGCGACCCGGTCCGGGTGACTGCCGGCCGTCAGGAGCGCGACCCGCGCGCCCATGCAGTAGCCGGTGATCGCCACCGGGCCGTCCGCCACCAGCGGCGAGTCGGCCAGCCAGCCGAGATAGGCGCCCGCGTCCCGCACCGAGAGCTCCGGGGTCAGCGCCCCCATCACCGGACCGATCTGCTGGAAGATCTCCGGACGGGCCTCCGGGTCGATGAACTCCGGCAGGTCGAACACCGGGGAGCGGCCGTGCCGGTAGAACAGGTTCGGCACCAGCACCGCGTACCCGGCGGACGCGAGCCGGTCGGCCATCGCCCGCAGATGCGGACGCAGCCCGAAGGCGTCCTGGTAGAGCAGCACACCGGGGTGCGGGAGGCCGTCGTCCGGGTGGGCCAGATACGCGTCGGCGACCCCGTCCTCGGTCGTGATGTCAACGGCTGTTCCCTGTACGGAGGTCATGGCTGGTGCCTCTCGGCGCGGTCGACGGCGAACGGGTCGCCGGCCCGTGGGGGTCGGGCCGCGCACATCGTTGCACGGACCACCCATCGGACCCGGGGCGCCCCCGCCGCCGACCCGGCACGCTCACTCGAACCGCGCCGGGTCCCCCGCGCCGACCCGCACGATCTCCGCCTCACCGCCCGAGAAGTCGATGACCGTCGTCGGCTCCGTGCCGCACTCACCGGAGTCGACCACCGCGTCCAGCACGTGGTCGAGCCGGTCCTTGATCTCCCAGCCCTGGGTCAGCGGCTCCTCCTCGTCGGGCAGCAGCAGCGTGCTGGACAGCAGCGGCTCGCCCAGCTCCGTCAGCAGCGCCTGGGTGACCACATGGTCCGGGATGCGCACCCCGACGGTCTTCTTCTTCGGGTGCTGGAGCATCCGCGGCACCTCACGGGTCGCGGGCAGGATGAACGTGTAACTGCCCGGCGTGGACGCCTTGATCGCCCGGAACACGTCGTTGTCGATCCGCACGAACTGGCCCAGCTGGGCGAAGTCCTGGCACACCAGCGTGAAGTGGTGCCGGTCGTCCAGGCGCCGGATCGAGCGGATCCGGTCGATGCCGTCCCTGCTGCCCAGCCGGCATCCCAGCGCGTAGCAGGAGTCGGTCGGGTACGCGACGAGGGCGTCCGCGCGGATGAGGTCGGCGACCTGGTTGATGGTGCGCTGCTGGGGGTTGTCCGGGTGCACGTCGAAGTACTTGGCCATCCACCGAGCCTATTGCGTCGGCCGGACAACGCCATCCGGGAGGCGTCCCACGCCCCGCTCCGCCCGGTCGCCGCGCGGGCCCGGTGGGGTACCGTCCCCGGGCGCACCCGCGCTCGACCCGACGGACGGGAGACGCCGACATGACCGGCCGGCAGGACGGGGACCGGCGCCCGCCGGACCCCGGAGGCGACACCTGGGCCAGAGAACTCCTCGACCAGCTCCGGCCCGGCGGGCGCGACCCCGGCAAGGTCGTCGCCTGGCTCGCGGACGCGGTGGGCGGACGCGCCTGCCTGCTGGACGGTTCGGGCGCCGCCCTCGCCGGACCCCCGCTCCCGGTCGACCGCGCCCTCCTCGCCGACCTGGCCTCCGGACGGATCGCGGCCGCCTCCTGGGAGGAGCGCGGACGCCACCAGCGGCTGGTCCGCGTCACCCACCCCGGCACCGCCGCCGTGCTCGCCGTCGACCGCGCCGACCCCTTCGACCGGCGCTGCGCCGACATCGTCGCCCGCGCCGCCCCGGTGCTCGAACTGCTCCTCGCCGCACGGGGCACCGCCACCGCCGGACAGCGCCTGCGCCGGGCCACCGCCGACCTGCGGCTCGCCATCCTGCAACTGCTCATGGTCGAGGACACCGTCTCCGCCCGCCGGGTCGCCGCCGGACTCTGGCCGGGCCTGCTCGACACCGACACCGCCTGCGTCTACGTCCTGGAGGGGTACGCGCGCGAACGCGACCGGATCGCCGAGGAGTGCCTGAACGCCACCCGCGACCACGCCCTGGTGGTCCGCTGCCCGGCCGTCGACCGGCACGTCATCGTCGTCACCCCGCGCGACGCGGCGGGCGACCAACTGCGCACCGTGGCCGGACGGCGGCCGGGCACCTACCTCGGCGGCAGCGCCCCGCAGAGCCTCGCCCGCACCGCCACCGCCTACGGCCAGGCCGTCAGCGCCCTCGCCGTCGCCCGCTTCCGCCCCGACCAGCAGGCCGTCTACGCCGAACGCACCCACCCCGAACGCCTGATGGACCCCGACGCCCTCCACCGGTGGGCCACCCGGCTGCTGCGCCCGCTCGACCGGCTGGCCCACCACACCCGCGCCGAACTCCTCGCCACCACCCGGCTCGGCCTGGAGTTCACGGCCGTCAGCGCCGCCAAGATCATGGGCGTCAGCCGCAACACGGTCCGCGCCCGCATGGAACGCGCGGAAGCGCTCGTCGGCGCGGACCTCACCGACCTCACCGTCCGCGCCGTCGTCCACCTGGCCCTCAACGCGGAGGCCGGACGGGACGCCCCGGCCCCCTCGGACACCGCCCCCGTCCACCTCACCGACCTGCTGGCCGGGGACGCGCTGCGGGCCTGGGCGGACGCGCTCCTCGGCCGCCTCGACCCGGACGCCCGGGACCTGCGGCGCACCCTCCGCGGCTGGATCGCCGGGGGCGGCAACGCCGAACGGGGCGCGCAGCGGCTCGGGATGCACCCGCAGACGGTCCGCGAACACGTCCGCGCCGCCGAGCCCGTCCTGGAACGCCAGCTCCTCGCGGGCGGCAGCGACCTGTACGAGGTCGTCCTCGCCCATCTCGCCCTCGGCGCCCTCGATCCGCCCGCGCTGCCCCGGACAAACCCGGGCCCGCCGGACGCACCTGTGCACGGGTGAGCCCCGCGGCCCCGGCAGCGGGCACCGGTGCGCTACCCCCGTACGCGGGCCCCGGCATACCTTCGGGGGAACGCGGGGGCGCGACCGGGACGGGGGACCGGTCGACCCCCGCGTGCACACCCAGGGCCGCACCGGGACCTGCCGGCGGCCGCGGGCGACCCGCGCCGGGGGAGGCTCACGGCAGGTCCACGGGCCGGTCGGGGGAGCGGGGGGCGAACCGCACGGGCAGCGCGGTGAGGGAGCGGTGGAAAGGCCCCGGGCGCCAGGTGAGCCGCTCGCGCGGCAGGACGGGCTCCAGATCGGGCAGCCACTGGGTGAGCCGCTCGATCGCCTCGGTCGCGATGAGCAGCGTGTGCTGCCGCACCGGGCAGGCGTGCGGGCCCGCCGACCAGGACAGGTGCGAGGCGTCCTGGGGGTGCCCGCCGCCGCTGCCGTCCCGCTCGGCGAAGTGCGCCAGCGCCCCGTAGGAGATCACCACCGGCACCGCGGCCCTGATCCACGCCCCGTGGAAGGTCACCGGGCGGCGCGCGTAGTGGATGCCGTAGTTGGCGAGCGGCGTCTCGTGGCGCAGCACCTCGGTGACGGCGTCCGCCACCGGGCGCGCGCCCGAGGCGAGGGTCGCGTAGGAGCGGGCGTCGCCGAGGATCCTGGAGAGCGCGTTGGCGACCAGGTTCGCGGTGGGCTCGTGACCCGCGCCGAGGGTGAGGAACACCTGCCAGGTGACCTCCTCCGGGGTCAGCCCGGCCGGGTGATCGAGCAGCCAGCTCGGCAGGTCGTCGCCGCGCTCCTGGGACTTGGCGGCGATCAGCTCCAGCACGTAGCCGCCGAACTCCGCCTCGCCCGCCGCGGCCCGCGCCCCGCCCTCCACCATCTTCCCGAGCGCCGCGTCGAGCCGCTCACCGCGGCTGTCCGGCATCCCGAAGAGGCTGTTGAACACCAGCGCCATCAGCGGCCGGGCGAAGTCGGCCACCAGGTCGGCCTCGCCGCGCGGCCCGATCCGGCCCACCAGCACCCGCACCGCCCGGTGCACCCGGGCCCGCAGGTCGTGCGGCTCGATCCGCCCGAAGGTGTCGATCAGCGAGGTGCGGTAGCGCAGGTGGTCGGCGCCGTCCGAGAACAGGGAGTTGGGCCGCCACCGCATCATCCCGAGCACCGGCGAGTCGTCCGGGACCGTCGACTCCCACGGCCGGGGATCGTGCGAGAACGCCTCCTCGTCGCCGAGCAGCCGCAGCGCCGCCCGCC
This sequence comes from Streptomyces sp. SolWspMP-5a-2, assembly GCF_900091845.1. Taxonomy (GTDB): domain Bacteria; phylum Actinomycetota; class Actinomycetes; order Streptomycetales; family Streptomycetaceae; genus Streptomyces; species Streptomyces doudnae. Next base: position 1,625 of record NZ_FMCI01000059.1, on the reverse strand, counting down.
GGTCGGTGATCACGTAGGCGGGCACCCCCGGCGCCAACTCCGCCCACCCGACCGGGCCCTGGGAGCGCAGCGCCGCGTAGTAGGGCGCCGGGTCGCGGGCGAAGCCGTCCTCCCACAGCCGCACGGGCACCGAACGCGAGAAGTCCTGCCTGCCGGGGGGATACGTGGTCACCTGGGCTCCGAGGGGTGGCGGTCGACGAGGCGCTGCACGAGGGCGAGCAGCGCGCCGAGCGAGGAGGCGGCGTCGCGCGCGTCGCAGGTGACCATCGGCGTCGCCGGTTCCAGGTCGAGCGCCGCGCGCAACTGGGCGGGGGTGTGATGGCGGGGCGCGTCCGGGAAGGCGTTGAAGGCGACCGCGTACGGCAGCCCGGTCTCCTCCACCAGCTCCAGCGCGTCGAACGAGGCGTCGACGCGGCGGCTGTCGACCAGCACCAGCGCCCCCAGCGCGCCGTGCGCGAGGTCGTCCCACAGCGGCCGGAAGCGCGCCTGCCCGGGGGCGCCGAACAGGTACAGCACCACACCGTCCGGCAGGCTGATCCGGCCGAAGTCGACCGCGACGGTCGTCGTGGTCTTCTCCCGCACCCCGTCCAGGTCGTCGGTGGGCGCGGACGCCTCGGTCAGCCGCTCCTCGGTGTGCAGCGGCCGGATCTCGGACACCGAGTCGATCAGGGTCGTCTTGCCCACCCCGAACGGGCCCGCGACCAGGATCTTCACCAGGTCGCCCGCGGTGTCCGGCAGATGGACGCCGCTACTGCCTGAGGGAGCGGAGACCATCGGCGACTCTCTTCAGCAGGTCGGGGTCGAACCGTTCGGCGGGCGGCACCGGCGGCCGGGACAGCAGCAGTTCGCGGTCGAGGAGCGCCGCGGCGAGCGCCTGGAGCGCCGACACCGGGAGCCGCAGCAGCGCCGCCGCCTCCACCACCGTCAGCGAACCGCCGTCCAGGACGTCGAGGAGCGCCAGTTGGGCCGCCGGGAGGTCGGCGGGACGCGGCGCGGGGGCGGCGCTGAGGACCGACAGGCGGTCCAGCCGGGCCCGGCCGGGTCCGGCCAGGCCGCCGGTCGACAGGTACGCGGGGACCAGGGGGCGGCCGCCACGGCGGCCCGTCATGCCGACGCGCCGCCGTCGGCGCTCCGGGGCGCCGCGCCCATCGCCTTCTCGCCCACCCGCGCCACCTGGGAGTGCACCCGGTGCGCCAGCAGGTCGAGGCGGACCTCGCCCGAACCGTAGGCCGCCACACAGGTGCCGTGGGCGGTCGGCACGATCAGGACATAGCCGTGGTCCGTCTCGATCACCACCTGGCGCACCTCGGCGCTGTCCCGGTCGGCGAACGCGGCGGCCGCGGTGCGGGCCGCGCCCTGCACGGTGCTGGTGATCGCGGCCACCCGCTCGGCGGACGCCCGGGAGAGCGCGTCCGTGTACCCGGTGACGAGGCCGTCCCTGGTCAGCAGGACGGCCGCCACCACGTGCGGCACCTGGAGTATCGGGTCGAGCACCCACGCCGTGTCGCCCGTCTGACGGCTGGTCATCGTGCCGCTCCCTGCTCGAAGTCGCCCTGGTCGTCGCCCTGTCGGCCGGACTCCGCGCGGGCGGCCGCCGTGCCCGACTGGAGCGCGCCGAGCGCGCG
>NZ_FMCI01000082.1 GCF_900091845.1 Streptomyces sp. SolWspMP-5a-2 | reverse complement strand
TCGCCGGTCGCCTCGTGGGCGGCGACGGCGGCGGCCAGCGCCCCGGCGACACCCCCGGCGAGCCCCGGGCTCTGGCAGGCCGCTGCGGCGTGCCCCAGCGCGGTGAACGCGTCCGGCAGACAGCCGAGGAGACCGTCGTCCAGCAGCGCGGACAGCCGCAGCACCGCGTACACGATGCCGCCGAGCCCGTCGTAGCCGCCGGGGCCCGCCGCCGCGCTCAGCTCCGGGTCCTCCGCCATGGCCCGCAGCAGCGCGGGCAGCGGTGCGACCGCCTCGCGGGCCGCGGCCGCGTACCGGCCCGCGCCCGCCAGGGCGTCGGCGTGGGCCAGGAACAGCGCGACCCCGCAGTACCCCTGGGCCAGTCCCGCGCCCATCGGCAGCACCGCCCAGTGCGGTCCCGAGACCCGTTCCAGGCCGAGCCAGTTGGTCCGGCCGCCGCCGCTGACGGCGCGGGCGGCGATCTCGTCGGCGATCCCGCACGCGGCGGCCAGCAGCCGCGACGCGTCCGGCACCACCGCGGGCACCGGCCCCACCGCCAGCTCCGAACGCGGCCGGTCGGGCTCCGACGCGGCGCCCCGGGCCGCCAGGGTGGCCGAGATGATCCACTCCTGGTCGTGGCAGTCCACCTCGTCCATCCCGGCGACCTTGGCGCGCACCGACGCCAGACTCGCCACCGGCAGCACCCGCGGGATCCAGGTGCCGTCGTCCGTCAGGACCCCTGTACCGGACGGAGCGTGCGAGAAGAGGGGGACGTCGCCGCGCCAGAGGGCGGCCGTCTCGTGCTCGATCAGCCGGCTCCTGGCGCCGTCGTGCGCGGACTCGGTCCACAGCACCGCGAACACCCCGTCCCTGGCGAGCGCGTCACCGAGCAGCGCCGGGTGGGCAGACTCCTCGAGGAGCGTCGCGTAGAGCCGGGTGGAGCGGACGATCAGCCGCGCGGGCCGGTCGGCGCGGGTGGCCAGCGGGCCGTCGTCGCCGAGCAGTTCACGCCCGTCGGCGGCGAGCGCCGCGTACCCGGCGCGGAACCCCTCGATCAGGGCGGCCCGGTGGTCGGCGCCCTCCAGGGGGCGTCCGGCGGGCAGCGGGTGGTTCTGCGCGGCGGGGGAGAGCAGCGGGGCCCGGACCGCCCGCATGGTGTCGAGGCCGCTGTCCCGCCAGTGCAGGCCCTCGCTCGGGAAGGTGCCGTCCGTGGAGCGGCCGAGCGCGGAGATGTCGAGCGCCCCGTGCTCCCCGATCAGCAGGTGGGGCAGCAGGCAGGTGCGGTGCACGGAGGCGTGCAGGGCGTCCGCGGCCGGGTCGGCGCCCGCCGTCATGGCCTGCGGGAGCCCGGTGTGCAGCAGTGTCTCCGCGTCCACCAGGACCGGCTGGTCCCCGCAGGCGATGACGTTCTCGTAGTGCATGTCGGCGCCGTCCACCGCGTACAGCAGCGCCAGCAGCGCGCCCTGGCGCCGGTAGAAGGCGTCCGTCTCGGTCACCGACCGGCACCAGCGGTGCTCGACGAACTCCAGCCAGCCGTAGCCGTCGCGGCGCAGGGTGCGCGGGGTGCGCAGGGCGAGCCCCGGCACCTTCCCGTTCAGCCAGCCGGTCAGGTCGTCGAGGAGCGCGTGCTGGTCCAGCGGCCTGGGCTTGTACACGAGCCGGTCGCCGCCGGTGAAGCGCAGGATCGCGACCGACCGGTGGCCCTGGTGGACGTCCCCGCGGCCGAGGTCCACCGCGGCGAGCGCCCCGGTGTCCCGGCCGCCGAGGAGCCCGGTGGCGAGGCCGGCGCGGTCGGCCTGGAAGCGGACGACGAGTTCGGCGGCGGCGCCGGTGGCGTCGAGGGCGGTCTGCCCGAGCATCCGGGCCAGCACCGGGTACCCCGCGAGCAGCGCCGTCAGGCCCCGCCGGGTGGAGAGGGCGTCCACGAAGGAGGCGAACCGCTCGCCGGGGGTGGCGCCGGTGAGGTCTCCGGCACGGCGGGCCCTGGACAGCTCGTGGACCAGGGTGCGGGCGGCCAGCCGGACCAGCCGGTGCGTCAGCCGCCGTCCGAACGCGTCGCGCCACACGGCCTGTTCGGCGGCCGGGACGGCGGCCAGCGCACCGTTCAGCCGGGCGGTCGCGGCGGCGACGAACGGGCCCACCACGGGGGCGAAGACCTCGGGTCCCTCGGCCGCGGCGGCGGTCGTCCGCGCCGGGACGAGGGGCGCCGTGTCCAGGACCGACTCGGTGTACCCGGCCCAGTCGGGCATGGCGGTCCGTGCGGCGAGCCGCTCGGCGGGCTCGGTCACGAGCGCCGTCGCGGTGGCCTCGTCCACCCCGAGGTGGGCGAGCCGGAGGGCGAACCCCTCGGGGTCGCCCGCGGCCCAGGGGGCCGGCCCGGTGGCGGCCGGTCCGGTCGCCACCGGGAGTCCGGGGGCGGCGAGCCGTTCCGCGAGGGACAGCGCCGGTGCCCACCACGCGGGGGGCAGTTCGGCGCTCCGGGGAGTCGGGAGGCTGGCGGTCTCTGTCACGAGAGAAAAGTTCGCAGACCCCCCGGTGCCCCCACATGGGTATCCGTCCCCCATATTCTGCGCGGCCCCTCACCCACCCGGCGCCGCACGCCCGCCCGCCCCTGCACGGGACGGAGAGAACCGCAGGTCACGGCAGTACGTGCGGCCGTCCCCGGTACGGGGGCCTGGCCCCGCGGACCACCCGCGATCCGAGCCGGAAGCGGCCTCCCTGGCCCGGATCACCCACCCCGGACCCCCACTCGCGCCCTCCGCGCCCCCATCTCCCCCTCCCGCGCCCGCCCCGCCCCACCGACCCGGCCCGCGCTTCCCCCATCCCCGCGCCCGCTTCCCCCACTCCGTACCGCGAACTCCGGCCGCCCGCCCCCACGTCCGGCCCCCACCGCCCCCGCACCCGCCCCGGGAACCCGCCCCCGGCCCCCGTCCGGACCACCGGCGCGGGCCGGGTACGGGGCCCGGACCGCCCGTCGGCCGAAAAGGTGGGGACCGGCTACCGATGCCCGCCGCCGGGACCCGGCGGCAAGGTGGTGCGCAGTCCCCACTCCAGACCGCCCGCAGCGCTCTTGACCGGGCGAACGACCTCTCTAGGAGCAGCAGATGGGAGCACCCGTATCCGTCGGTGTGGTCGCCCTCGACCCGGTGCTGGAAGCAGGCACCCGCACGACCCTGCTCGCCTGCCCCGACCTCGCCGTGTGCGAGCCGGGCGACGCGCGGGTCGCCGTCCTCACCGTGGACCGGCTCGGCCCCGCCGAACTCGACATGGTGCGGACCGTCCGCACCCACCGGACGTGCCCGGCCGTCGTCCTGGTGGCCGGCGCCCTCGCCCCCGGCGACGTCCTGCACACCCTCGCCGCCGGGGCCCGCGGCCTGCTGCTGCGCCGGGAGGCCGACGCGCCCCGGCTGGGCCACGCGGTCGTCGCCGCCGCCCGCGACGACTGCACCCTGCCACCCGGCCTGCTCGAAGAGGTCCTCGACCGCCCGGCCGACCCCCGCCACGACGGCGGGAGCTGGTCCGACGGCATGCTCTCCGACCGCGAACGCTCGGTGCTGCGCCTGGTCGCCGACGGGCACGAGACGGCGGAGATCGCCCAGCGCCTCTCCTACTCGCCGCGCACCGTGACGACCGTCGTCCACGACATCACCCAGCGCTTCAGACTGCGCAACCGCGCCCACGCCGTCGCCTACGCACTCAGGGCAGGTCTGCTGTGACCCTCACTCTCATCCCCACGCACCCGGCCCCCGCCACCGCGCCCCTGCCGCTGCCCGCCGCCACCGCCGTCCGGGTGCCCGTCGCGCCCGGCGCCGACCGGGTGCGCGCGGTGGCCCGGCGGGCCGGACTCGCCTGCGTCCTGGAGACCGGGGTGCCCGGGGCCGTCACCGTCGTGGTCGCCGCCGACGCCGAACAGGCGCTGCGCGCCGGACAGGAGACGGGCCCGCTGCTGCTGGTGTGCGACACCGTCACCCGCACCGGGCTGCTGCACGCGCTGCGCAGCGGTGCCGTCGTGCTGCGGGCCGCCGACCTCACCGAGGAGACGCTCACCGCGGCCGTCCGCCGCGCCGCCCACCCGCACCCGAGCATCCCCTACCCGGAACTCTCCCACCTGCTGGTCGCCGGAGCCCGGCCGGGAGAACCGCTGCCCACCGGACCCCGCTCGGCGGAACTCACCGTCCGCCAGGCGTCGGTGCTGCGCCTCATGGCCGACGGCTACGCCAACGCGGACATCGCCCGGCTCCTCGGCTGCTCCGAGCACACCGTCAAGAACGTCATCTACGAGATCATGGCCCGGCTCCAGGTCCGCAACCGCTCGCACGCGGTCGCCCACGCCGTACGCCACGGCCTGGTCTGACCGGACGAGCCGGACGCGAGAGGGACGACGCGACGACGACGCGGGGGACGGGAACCCCGGACCGGGCCCGCACGGGCCGTACGGTCCACCCGTCACCCCGCGCGCTCGCATGCCCGCGGCCGGAGTGCCGGAGTACCGTCGTGCGGTAGGCGGTAGGCGGTAGGCGGTAGGCGGTAGGCGGTAGGCGGTCGTGAGGTCGTGAGGTAGGCGGTAGTGCCGGAGAACCCGCTGCCCGCGCTCCGTCACCCCGTGCTCCGTCACCCCGCGAGCCCGTGCCCGCGGCGGTGAGAAGCCGCGCCGCGTTCCGGGATGCCGGTCTCTCCCAGCGCGCACGCGCGGCCTCAACAGGGGGCGCCCGCAGACGACTTCACGCGCGGATGCGTCCCGTCGTCAGTAGGCCGGGGTCGGCAGCCTGCGGGGCTCGATCCGCTCCTCCACGACCCGCTCGCCCTCACGGCGCACCAGGTAGGCGGCCTTGCCCGGCAACTCCGTGACGGCGCCGCTGAGTTCACTGCCCCGGTAGACCAGGCCCACCCCGTCGTCGGTGCAGTGCGCGGTGCTGAAGACGCCCTCGGAGACCAGCCGGTGGATCAGCGGACGGCGGCCGGGGTCGGCGTCGTGGTGCACGCCGTTGCCGTACGGCAGCAGACCCAACCCGTCGGTCACCGGGCGCAGTTCGGGACCGAAGGAGTCCGTGGTGCCGCCCTCGAACCAGCAGATCGACCCGGCGCTGACCCCGGCGAGCACCACGCCCGCCCGCCACGCGCGCCGCAGGACCGCGTCGAGCCCGTGCACCCGCCAGACCGCCAGCAGGTTGGCGACCGAGCCGCCCATCACCCAGACCACGTCATGGCCGAGCACCGTGCCCTCGACGTCCTCGACGTTCGGCATCGGGAACAGGTGCAGCGGGGTGAGGTCGAAGCCCGCCACCCGGGCCGCCTCCGTCATCCGCGCCGAGACGTGCTCCGCGTCCCCGACCGCGGTGCCGAGGTAGAGCACGCGCGGGCGCCTGCCGTGCGCCCCCGAGAGGTCGACCGCGTGGTGGACCAGGGCGTCGAACAGGACCCGGCTGCGGCTCCCGGCGCGGTGGCCCCCGGACGTGGCGAGGATGGTCGGCTCCGGTGCGGTCACGCACATGATCGTATCGTGGGACCACCGGCCCCGGGCGTGCGGAAGCCGTGAAGAACGGCCCGCGCGGAACGCCCGAACGGACCCCTGGAACCCGGACGGCGGCGGAGGGGACCGGCCCGTCGACCGGTCCCCTCCGCCGCCGTCCCCGTGCGGCCGCCGCCCTCCCCCGGACGGGGCCGCAGGCGCCCTCACGGTGCGCGCAGGGCCACCGCCGCCGCGTACCCGGTCGGGACCAGCACGTCCCGCAGGGTCCACTCCGGTGACGGAGCGCGCGGCGCGGCCCCGGTCCCCACGTAGTCCAGGGACGGGTCCCGCACCAACCCGGTGCCCAGGCCCTTGAGATAGGCCTCCTTGCGCACCCAGGCCCGGGTGAACGCGGCCGGGCGCTCGGGCTCGGGCAGCCGCGCCAGCTCCTGCGCCTCCGCCCGGTGCAGCGCCGACTGCGCGCCCAGCACCGTCCTCACGGTGGCCAGGCCCTCCACGTCCACACCGACCGGCGCGGGCGCCAGCGCCACCATCACCAGACCGCCGCTGTGCGACAGGGAGAAGTGCACCCCCGGCGTGCGCAGCGTCGGGCGGCCGTGCGGACCGCCGCAGCCCGCGCAGGGGTCACGGGCCAGCGGCAGCGCCTGGGCGCGCACCCCGAGCAGCACGCTCAGCACCCCGCGCAGCGCGGCGTGCGCGACCACGTACGCGTCCCGGTCCCGGTCGTGCCGGAACGCGGCGGCGCGGGCCCGCTCCTCGGCGTCCAGCAGCTCCCTGGCCCGTTCGAGCGCCCGTTCGTCCTGGGCACCGACCTGGGCCAGGTACAGCTCCAGCGGCCCCCGCAGCGGCCGGGGCCCCGGCGGGTCCGCACCGGGCAGCCCGGACAGGTCCAGCACGGCCGGGCACAGCCGCGCGGCCGGCGGGACGGGCGGAGCGTGCGCCGACAGGTCGAGGAGCCGGCCCGATCGGCCCTCAGACATCTGCCCCGGCCAGCCGGCGGCGCAGGCTCAGCGGACGCATGTCCGTCCAGATCACGCCGATGTGGTCGAGGCACTCCTGCCGGGAGCCGCTCAGACCCTCCCGGTACCAGCCCGCCGGCGGCTCCCGGTCCGCCCGCCAGATCGAGTACTGCTCCTCGTCGTTGCGCACCACGAGATACACCTCGTCGGTGTCCGGGCGGGACTCCTCGCCGCCCGCGCCGGTCGCGATGGGGGATTGCGTCACGGTGAACCTCCCGCAGGTGATGGGGCCGACCCCAGGTCAGGGACCGACGTGGCCAGCGTGCCCAAGGCGGCCCCGGCGGGTCAGGGCCGAACACGCCGAGCCCTCGGCACGCGTTGCTGCCGGAACTTCTCTGGTGACGCGGTGCCCCGGCGCGGGACGGTGCTCTCCGGCCGGGGCGCCCGGCATCCCGGTGGCGCGGACCGACGGTCCTGCCGGGCCGCACCACCCCCGTGCGGCCCGGCACCCCGGGCGACGGCCCCCGCGCACCCCCTTTCCGGAAGGAGCACGCGATGTCGGACGACCACGCACCTGTCCTGCTGCCGGGCGGAGGCTGGCGGCTGTGGGAGCAGTTCGCGCTGCGCGGCCCCGGCTTCCCCGCCGACGGCGTCCTGCGCCTCGCCCCGCCCGGACTCGCCCAGGCCGCCGACAAGTTCGGCCCCGGTACCGCGCTTCAGGGGCCCGAATGGCGGGACTTCGCCGCCGAGCTGTCCGACGCCGCCGTCGACACCGCGCGCCACCTCCAGGAAGTCGCCGCCCAGCAGCGCTTCCAGGCCGCCCTCGCCTGGCAGAACCCCGCCGTCCTGCGCACCGGCATCGCGCCGTTCCTGCGCTGGACGCCGGGGGTCGACAAGCGCAGCAGCATGCCGCGTCAGCGCGAGGAGCTGGTCGCGCACTACTGGCAGCGGTTCTGCGTGAAGAACGACACCATCGGCTTCTTCGGCCCGGTCGGCTGGGGCCGCTGGGACCAGGACGCGCCCGGGGTGGTCTCGGTCCACCCCGGGGAGGGCTTCCTCGCCGCCCAGGAGGTCTACTTCTCCGGCTGGGCGATCGACGCCCTGGCGAAGGTCCTCGCCGAGGACGCCGAGCTGATGCGCTGGATCCCGCCGCGCCGGGTCTCCTTCGCCCGCTGCGCGGACGGCACGGTCCGGGTGCCGGGACGCCCCGCGCAGCCGGTCGCACCCGACGCGCTCGCCGTCCTCGAACTCTGCGACGGCACCCGCCACACCGGCGCCATCGCCGCCGAACTCGGCCGCGACCGGGCCGAGGTGGACGCGGTCGTCGACCACCTGGTCTCCCGCAGGTTCGCGCAGCGCCGCCTCGACGTCCCCGCGGCCACCCACCCGGACCGCGCGCTGCGCGCCATCCTGGAGCGCGTCCCCGACGACAGCGCCAGGGAACGGGCGCTGGCCCGGCTCGCCGTCCTGGAGAGCGGGCGCGACGCCGTCCGCGCGGCCGGCACCGACGCCGCCGCGCTGACCACCGCGATCACCGCCCTGGAAGCCGACTTCGCCACCCTCACCGACAGCGACGCCCAGCGCGCCAAGGGCGAACGGACCGCGCCCTGCCGGGGGTTGGTCTACTCCGACGCCCGCAGGGCCGCCACCGCGACGGCCGGTGCCGGACTCCTGGCCGGCCTGGAGCCGCTCCAGCTCTGCCTCACGGCCGCCCGCTGGATGACCAACCGCTTCGCCGGACTGATCCGCGAGCGCCTGCGCACCGTCCACGACCGGCTGCGGGCCGACGGCGCCCCCATCGACATCGCCGCCCTGTGGCTGCACACCCTGCCCTCCCCGCACCCCGACGCCTCCGCCCTGATCGACGCCGTCCAGGCCGAACTGCGGGTCAAGTGGGGCCGCGTCCTCGACCTCCCGGAGGGCGCCCGCACCGTCCGCGCCACCACCGCGGAGCTGGCCGACGCGGTGCGCCGGGAGTTCGACGAGCCGGGCGACGGCTGGTCCCTGGCCCGCTACATCAGCCCCGACGTGCTGGTCGTCGCCGACGACGCGGCGGCCCTCGCCCGCGGTGACGTCGACCTCGTCCTCGGCGAGATGCACTGCGCCCTCAACACCATGGGCGCCTCCCTCTTCGTCCACCAGCACCCCGACCGCGACGAGCTGATCGCCGAGACCACCCGGGACTTCCCCGCCCCGCGGCTGCTGCCGATGCTGCCCAAGGAGCTGCCCCTGAAGTGGTCCACCCGCAGCCGGCCCTCCCTCGACCGGCCCGAGGACCACTACATCGCCCTGGTCGACCAGACCGGCGACCCGCACCGCCCGCGCACCGTGCTGGGCGCCGACGTCCTCGTCGAGGACCGCGACGGCCGCCTCACCGCCGTCCTGCCCGACGGCTCCGCGCACGACCTGCTCGACGTCTACGCCAACACCCTCACCCAGCGCGTCATGGACCGCTTCACCCTGCGTCCCGAGGGCGATCACACCCCCCGCATCACCATCGACCGCATGGTCGTCGCCCGCGAGACCTGGCAACTGCCGGTCGCGGAGGCCGACTTCATCGAGGAGAAGGACGAGGCCACCCGGTTCGTGAAGGCCCGCCACTGGCGCCTGCGCCACGAGCTGCCGCGCTTCGTCTTCATCGTCTCCCCGACCGAACCCCGCCCGTTCTACGTCGACTTCGACAGCCCCGTCTACCTGACCATCCTCGCCAAGGCCGCCCGCAGGCTGGCCCGCAAGGACCCCGCGGCCCGGCTGCGGATCAGCGAGATGCTGCCCACCCCCGAGCAGGCCTGGCTCACCGACGGCGAAGGCCGCCGCTACACCTCCGAGTTGCGGTTCGTGGCCGTCGACCAGACCGTCACCGGCGCGGGGGAGTCCTGATGCGCACCCTCGCCGACGACATCGCCGCGCACGCCGCGAGACACCCCGACCGCGTCGCCCTCGACACCCCCGAAGGCGACATCACCTACCGGCAACTCGACACCAGGATCACCGAGTTGACCTGCCTGCTGCACGCCCACGGAGCCCGTCAGGAGACGGTGTGCGCCGTCGCCGTCGAGCACGGCCTCGACGCGGTGGCCGCCATGGCGGCGGTCCTGCGCTGCGGCGCCGCCTTCCTCACCCTGGACGTCGGCCAGCCCCGCGACCGGCTCGCCGCCTTCGTGACCAGTGCCGGGGCCCGCCTGCTGCTGACCACCTCCGGCCACGCCGCCGCCCTCGACCTGGGCCTGCCCACCGTCCTGCTCGACCGGCCCGCGCCCACCGACGCCCAGCCCCCGCCCGCGACCCCGGCCGACCCGCGCGCCCTCGCCTACGTCAGCCACACCTCCGGCAGCACCGGGGAGCCCAGCGCCGTCCTCGTCGAACACGGCGCGCTCGACGCCTATCTGCGCGACACCGCGGACGCGTTCGGCCTCGGCCCCGGCACCGTCGCCCTCCAGACCGCACCGCTCGGCTACGACGCCTCGCTGCGCGACACCTTCGCCCCGCTGCTGGCCGGCGCCACCCTCGTCGTCGTCGACCGCTCCCAGGTCCTGCGCCCCGACGCGTTCGCCCGCACCGTCCGCGACCACCGGGTCACGGCGCTGCTCAGCGTCACGCCCTCCTTCCTCACCCACCTGGCCGGACAGCCGGGGCCCGCCGGCCCGCTCGCCGGGGTCGCCCTGGTCGCCTCCAGCGGCGAGTCGCTGCGCCCCTTCCTGGCCGCCGGGGGCCGGACCCTCGTCCCCGGGCGGCTGGTCAACCAGTACGGCCCCACCGAGTGCACGATGACCACCACCCGGCACGACGTCCCGGCCGACCCCGACCCGTCCACCGACGTGGTGGGCACACCCCGGGCCGGGACGGTGATCCGGGTCCTCGACGCGGACCTGGCGCCGGTCCCCGACGGCACGGTCGGCGAGGTGTACATCGGCGGCGCCGGGGTCGCCCGCGGCTACGGCGGACGCCCGTCCCGCACCGCGGCCTGCTTCCTGCCCGACCCGTACGGCCCGCCCGGCGCCCGCCTCTACCGCACCGGCGACCTCGGCCGCTGGGAGGAGGACGGACTCCACTACGCGGGCCGCACCGACCGCCAGGTCAAGATCCGCGGTCACCGGGTCGACCCGGCGGAGGTCGAGGGGGCGCTGCTGGCCCTGCCGGGCGTCACCGGCGCGGTGATCGCCCCGCACACCGACGACCGGGGCCGCGTGTACCTGCTCGCCCACCTCACCGGCGACCTCGCCACGACGACGGACGCGACGCTGCGCACCCGGCTGGCCCGCGAGCTGCCGCCCCACCTGATGCCCCGCCGCTTCGAACGCCACGCGGTCCTCCCCGTCAACCGCGCGGGCAAGACGGACCGCCGCTCCCTGGTCGCGGGAGGCACCTCATGACCCCCACGGACCTCCGCCCCACCCCACCCACGACCCGCCGCCCGTCCCCGCCCAGGCCCCCGGGCCACCCGGCAGACCCGGCCCGCTCGGAGACGACGTCCACGGAGAGCCCGGCAGCCCCGGCCAGGACGGAGACCCCGTCCGCCGAGCACCCGGCCCCCGCCTCCCGCACCCCACCCGCCGAGCCCCTGACACCTCCAGCCAGGACCACGACCCCCGCCCGCCCCGCACCCGCCGAGAGGCCCGTCGTCGGACGGACCGCGGCCGTCGGCAGGTCCCTCCCCGGTGCGCGGCTCACCCGTGCCGATCTGGACGCCGCCGCGTCGCGCATCGCCCCGTACATCGTCCGCACGCCCCTGCTGCGCGGCCCCGCCGCCGGACCGTACGGGCCCGGTCTGCTGCTGAAGGCCGAACACCTCCAGCGCGGCGGCTCGTTCAAGACGCGCGGTGCGGCCAACGCGGTGCTCGCGCTGGGCGCGGACCGGGTCGTCACCGGCTCGTCCGGGAACCACGGCATCGCCCTGGCCCGCCTCGCCCGTCCGCTCGGCATCACGCTGACCGTCGTCCTCGCGGCGGGCGCGGCCCCCGCGAAGGCCGCCGCGATCCGGGCGCTGGGCGCGCAGACCGTCCAGGTCGCCGGGGGAGTGGCGGAGCGGGAGGAGCGGGCGCGGGCCCTCGCGGAGGAGACCGGCGCCCTGCTCGTCCCCTCCTCCGACCACCCGCTGGTCGTCGCGGGCCAGGGCACGGTCGGCGCCGAGATCCTCGCCGACGCCCCCGGCACCGAGACGCTCTACGTCCCGACCGGCGGCGGCGGACTCCTCGCGGGCGTCTGCCTGGCCGCCGCCGGACACCCGGTCCGGGTGGTCGGCGTGGAGCCCGCCCTCACCCCGCGCTACGCCCGCTCGCTCGCCGCGGGCCACCCGGTCGGCCTGCCGCCCTGCGCCACCGTCGCCGACGGCCTGCGCGGCCAGCGTCCCGGACGGGTCCCGTACCCGGTCGTCCGCGACCGCGTCGACGAGCTGATCGCCGTCGACGACAGCGAGATCATCGCCGCCACCGCCCTGCTCCACCGCCACGGCGTCGACGCCGAGCCCAGCGGGGCCGTCGCCCTGGCGGGCGCCCTGCGCGCGGGCCGCCGGGAACGGGCCGTGGCCATCGTCTCGGGCGGCAACACCCCCGCCCGCCTGCGCACCACCCACCCGGGACCCCTGTCCCGCACCCGGATCCACACCGCCACCACCCTCACGAAGGAGCACACGTCATGACCCCGAACACCGCCACCGCCCCCGCCGCCGCGACCACCGCCACCGCGGTCAGCACGGTCGAGTTGCTCGTCGAGATCTTCCGCGACGTCCTCGGCCTGCCCGACCTCACCGAGCACACCGACTTCTACGAGGCGGGCGGCGACTCCCTGACCGCCTTCCAGATCACCGGCCGCCTCCAGGAGCACCTCGGCGCCGACGTCCCCGTCTCCCTGGTCTTCGCCTACCCGACCCCGCTCGACCTCGCCGAGGTCGTGGACGCCGACTACGGCGTCGTCTGACCGGCCCGCGCTCCCCGACCGTCCGCCCCCGCTCGCCAAGGAGAGCCCAGCCATGACCGAAGACCTCGTGCCGTCCCTCGGCCGCTGGCGGCTGTGGGAGCAGTTCGCCCTGCGCGGGCCGGGCTTCCCCGCCGAGGGCGTCCTGCGCCTGGCCCCCGCAGGACTGGCCGCCGCCGCCGACAAGTTCGCCGCCGCGGAACCGCTCGACGGCGACCGCTGGCAGGACTTCGCCCGCCTCTTCGCCGACGCCGCCGTGGAGACCGCCCACACCCTCCAGGACATCGCCCGCACACCGTCCTTCCGGGAGGCGGTCGCCTGGCAGAACCGGCCCGTCCTCACCTCCGGCATCGCGCCGTTCCTGCGCTGGACGCCGGGGGTCGACAAGCGCAGCAGCATGCCCCGCCAGCGCGAGGAGCTGGTCGCGCACTACTGGCAGCGGTTCTGCGTGAAGAACGACACCATCGGCTTCTTCGGCCCGGTCGGCTGGGGCCGCTGGGACCGGGACACACCCGGCGTCGCCGTCGACCCCGGCTCCGGACTCATCGCCGACTCCCAGGTCTACTGGGCGAGTTGGGGCATCGACGCGCTCGCCAGGACACTGGACGCCGATCCCGGCCTGCGCGAGTGGATCGCGCCCCGGCGGATCCCGTTCGTCGCGCTCGACGGCGACCGGGTCAGGGTGCCGGGCAGGCGCCCGGTGACGGTACCGGCCGGGACCGCGGCCGTCCTCGCCCGCTGCGACGGCGTCCGCCCCGCGCGGGAGATCGCCGCCGCGTTCCCCGGCACCGACGTGGACGCCGTCCTCGCCGACCTCGTCGCCCGCCGCTGGGTGGTGTGGCGCCTGGAGGTCCCGGCCGGCACCCACCCGGACCGCGCCCTGCGCGCCTGGCTCGGCACGGTCGGCGCACCGGAGCCGCGACGGCGCGGACTGCGCGCCCTGGACCTGCTGGAACAGGGCCGCGCCCGGGTCGCGGCGGCCCGCACCGAGGACACGCTGGTCGCGGCCATGGCCGACCTGGAACGGGACTTCACCGGCCTGACCGAGACGGCCGCCGTACGGGAGAAGTCCGCGTCGACCGCGCCCTGCCGCGCCCTGGTCTACTCCGACACCCGGCGCTCGGCCACCGCCCGCCTCGGTCCCGCCGTCCTCGACGCGCTGGCGCCACTGCGGCTGCTCATGGACAGCGCGGGCTGGCTCACCTCCCGGCTCGCCGCGACGGTCACCGCCGAGGCCGACCGCGTCCACGCCGCCCTCGCCGCCGAGGGCCCGGTGGACCTGGCCGCCTTCTGGTTCGCCTGCCTGCCCGTCCTGCACGGAGCCGCCCGCGCCGCGGCGAGCGACCTCCAGGCGGACTTCGCCGCCCGCTGGCGGCGCGTCCTCGCGCTCCCCGGGGACGCCCGCCGGGTGCGGGTGCGCTCCGCCGACATCGAGGAGGCCGTCCGCGCGGAGTTCGGCTCGTCAGGCGGCGGCTGGACGGCGGCCCGCTACCTCAGCCCGGACGTGATGATCGCCGCCGACGGCGCCGAGGCCGTCGCCCGCGGCGACTTCACCCTCGTCCTCGGCGAACTCCACCTGGCCGCCAACACCCTGGGCGCCTCCCTCTTCACCCACCAGCACCCGGACATCGGCGAACTGTTCCGGCTCACCGACCGCGACCACCCGGGACCGCGCCTGCTGCCGCTGCTGCCCAAGGAGCACCGCTCCCGCCTCTCCGTGCGGGTCAGGCACGCCCTGGTCCGCCCCGAGGACCACCAGGTCGCGCTGGCCGACTTCACCGCCGACCCGGCCCGCCCCCGCGCCGTCCGCAGCGCCGACGCGACCGTCGAGAGGGACGGCGGCGAGCTGGTCGTGCGGCTGCCCGACGGCTCCCGGTTCCCCGCCGTGGACGTCTTCTCGCACGTCCTGACCACCCTCGCGATGGACCTCTTCCAGCCGCTGCCCCCGGCGGACCACACCCCCCGGGTCACCGTGGACCGCCTGGTGGTCGCCCGCGAGACCTGGCGGGTGCCGGCCGCCCGCGCGGAGTTCGCCGACGACAAGGACGAGGCCCGCCGGTTCGTCCGCGCCCGCCACTGGGGCGCCGCCCTGGGCCTGCCCCGCTACGTGTTCGTCGTCTCCCCGACCGAGTCCCGCCCGTTCTACGTCGACTTCGACAGCCCCGTCTACGTCACGATCCTCGCCAAGGCGCTGCGCAGGCTGGCCCGCACCGGCCCGGAGGCCACCGTCACCTTCACCGAGATGCTGCCCAGCCCCGAGCAGACCTGGCTCACCGACGACGCGGGCCGCCGCTACACCTCGGAGCTGAGGTTCGTCGCCTTCGACACCGAGCCCGCCCCGTGAACCCGCGCCGGGGCGGCCCGTGCAAACCGCCCCGGCGGCGGCTCGCCACCTGCCTCGATCCGCCCCTTCCCGAAACAGGGGAGTGTGACCTGCCCGTTCCTGGGCAGCGGGCTTGAGCGGAGTGTGTCGGTCCGGCATGCGGTGCGTACCGGACTGGCGCAGTATTCGCTTCAGTGAAGCGTCGAGGAGAGCGGAGGTGTGGGCGAGTGGTGCCCACGGGCGAGTCAGGACGTTCGGCCCCGGCGAAGGTGTCGAAAGCGGTCGCGGAACTGCCGCGACAGGTGCGCGAGGAGCTGTCGCGCAGACTCCGGCGCAACAAGGGGGCCTTCCGCTCCGGCGACGTGCAGGTCGTCGAGAAACCGCTGCTGCGGCGGGCCGTCGGCGCCTCCGCGCTCGGCAACTGCATGGAGTGGTTCGACTTCGGCGTCTACAGCTATCTGGCCGCGACCCTCGGCAAGGTCTTCTTCCCCGGCGCCTCTCCCGGCGCCCAGGTGATCTCGTCGTTCGCGACCTTCGCCGCGGCCTTCGTGGTGCGCCCGCTCGGCGGTCTGGTCTTCGGACCGCTCGGCGACCGCCTCGGCCGCCAGAAGGTGCTCGCCACCACCATGATCATGATGGCCGCCGGAACCTTCGCGATCGGCCTGATCCCCAGCTACGCCACGATCGGCATCGCCGCCCCGATCCTGCTGCTGGTCGCCCGGATGGTCCAGGGCTTCTCGACCGGCGGCGAGTACGGCGGCGCCACCACCTTCGTCGCCGAGTACTCGCCCGACCGCCGCCGGGGCTTCCTCTCCAGCTGGCTCGACTTCGGCACCTTCGTCGGCTACGCCCTCGGCTCCGCCCTGGTCACCCTGCTGAACCTGGCGCTCACCGACGACCAGATGCTCGCCTGGGGCTGGCGCCTGCCCTTCCTGATCGCCGGACCGCTCGGGGTCATCGGCCTCTACATGCGGCTCAAGCTGGAGGAGTCCCCGGCCTTCCAGCAGCAGCTCGACGACCACGAGAAGAACCTCGCCCAGGAGAGCGCGGGCGGCGAGTTCAAGACCATCGTGACCCGGTACTGGCGCCCGCTGCTCATCTGCATGGGCCTGGTCCTGCTCTACAACGTCACCAACTACATGGTCACCGGCTTCCTGCCGACCTACCAGACCGAGACCCTACACCGCTCCAGCGGCAGCGCCGACGTCCTCGTCCTGCTCGGCATGGTCTGGATCGTCCTGCTGATCACCTTCATCGGCCGCTACAGCGACCGCATCGGCAGGCGCCCCGTCTACGGCTGGTCCGCCGCGGCCATGATCGTCCTCGCCGTACCGGCCTTCCAGCTCATCAAGGCGGACGGGTTCTGGCTGCCGCTGTGCGGTGTGCTGGTCCTGTCGACGCTGCTGGCCTGCTTCGCCGCGCCCAGCGCCGCCACCCTCCCGGCGCTGTTCCCCACCGCCGTGCGCTACGCGGCGATGGGCATCGGCTTCAACATCGCCGTCGCGGCCTTCGGCGGCACCACCCCGCTGGTGACCGAGGCGCTGGTCAACCTCACGGGCGACGACCTGATGCCCGCCTACTACCTGATGCTGGCCGGGGTCATCGGCCTCGTCACCGTCCGGTTCCTGCCGGAGACCGCGCAGGTTCCGCTGAACGGCTCGCAGCCCATGGTCGGCTCGCGGGAGGAGCAGCAGGAACTCATCACCACCTCGAAGGAGCTGTACCGGGTCTCCGCGGGACGCTCCGGGGACGGGGACACCCCCGCCTCCGCCCCGGCCTGACGCAACCTTGACGCCCACCGCCCGTTCCTCACGATGCGCGGACCACCATTTATCGGTTGTATACCCATAGCGTGCATATCGTTGAGGGACGGGGTGGACCCGTCCACCCTGCGCACAACCGCTCCGGAACGGTGGTGACCCGCATGGCATCAGGTGGGCAGCCCGACGGGTCGGCCGACGAAGCGACCGCGGTGGTCACCGCCGACGGCACCGTCGCCGGATGGACCCGGGGCGCGCAGCGGCTGCTCGGACACCGGGCGGCCGACGTCGTGGGGCGACCGGGCGGCCCGCTGATCGCCACCGCCGACCGGGCCCGCGCCGCCCGGATCGCCGAGGCGTGCCGCACCGGCGCGGGCTGGCGCGGCCTGGTCACCCTCACGGACCGCACCGGCCGGGACGTCCCCACCGACGTGAGCGTCTCGGCCGCCTTCCGGATGGCCAGCCTCGGCGACTGCTTCCTCGTCACCGGCCACGAACGCGGGCCCGACCACGGGGTCGACGAGTCCGTCCTCGACGGCTTCCTCACCCGCTCCCCGATCGGCATGGCCGTGATGAGCCCCGACCTGCGCTACGTCTGGCTCAACGACGTCCTGGAACGCTTCGGCGGCGTGCCCCGCGAACAGCGCATCGGCCGCAGGCTCAGCGAGTTCATGCCGGGTCTGCAGGCCGAGAAGCTGGAGAACCTGATGGAGAAGGTCCTGCTCACGGGCGTGCCCGTGATGGACCACGAGTACCGGGGCTGGAGCTGGGCCGACCCGCACCATGAGCACGCCTACTCCACGTCCTTCTTCCCGCTCACCGACGCCGACGGCGATGTCACCGGCGTCTGCTACATGGTCTCGGACGTCACCGACCGCTGGGCCGCCCAGCAGCGCCTGGTCTTCATGAACGACGCGGGGGCCCGCCTCGGCCGGTCGCTCGACGTCCTGCGGACGGCGCAGGAGCTGGCCGACGTGGTGGTGCCCCGGTTCGCCGACCTCGCCGTCGTCGACCTGCTGGACTCCGCGCTCAGCACCGAGGAGCTGTCACCGCTCGACCCGGACGACATGCCGGGCATGTTCCGCGCCGGGCTCCAGTCCGTGCGGCCCGGCTCCCCGGAGGCGATGGCCCGGGTGGGGGAGCCGGTCGAGTTCGTGCCGCCGCCGCACGACCGCACCTACCTCCTGGACGGCGAGGGCGTCCTCATGCCCGTCCTGGACCCCGGCAGCCCCGAGTGGGCGGTCGGCGATCCCGAGCGGGCCGTCCGGATCAGGCGGTACGGCATCCACTCCCTGATCTCCGTCCCGCTGCGGGCCCGCGACACCGTCCTCGGCCTGGCCACCTTCCTGCGCACCGAGAACCTGGCCTCCTTCGCCCCGGACGACCTGCTGCTCGCCCAGGAACTCGCGGCCAGGGCCGCCGTCAGCCTGGACAACGCCCGCCGCTACACCCGCGAGCGCAACACCGCCCTCACCCTCCAGCGCAACCTGCTGCCCCAGGCGCTGGCGGGCGTCACCGGCCTGGAGACCGCGTACGTCTACCTCCCCGCCGAGGTCAAGGACGGCGTCGGCGGCGACTGGTTCGACGTCCTGCCGCTCTCCAGCGCCCGCGTCGGACTGGTCGTCGGCGACGTCGTCGGCCACGGCATCACCGCCGCCGCGACCATGGGACGGCTCCGCACGGCCGTGCACACCCTCGCTGACATGGACCTGCCTCCCGCGGAGCTGCTCGCCCACCTCGACGACCTCGTCATCCGGCTCACCGAGGAGGAACCCCCGGACGGCGTCACCGGCAACGCCGTCCTCGGCGCCACCTGCCTCTACGCCGTCTACGACCCCGTCACCCGGCAGTGCGAACTGGCCAGGGCGGGCCACCCGCCGCCCGTCGTCGTCGCCCCGGACGGCACCGTCGGCTTCCCCGACCTGCCCGTCGGACCCCCGCTCGGCCTGGGCGGCATGCCCTTCGAGTCGGGCACCGTGGAACTGGCCGAGGGCAGCACCATCGGCCTCTACACCGACGGCCTCATCGAGGGCATCGGACGCGACGTCGACCTCGGCATGCGGCGCCTCGGCGAGGTCCTGGCCCGCACCGGACGACCCCTGGACGAGCTGTGCGCCGAGGCGGTGCGCCACCTCGTCCCCGGCCCCCAACCGGACGACGTCGCCCTGCTGCTGGCCCGCCCCGCCCCCTCAAGCCCACCCAGGTCAGGTCCTGGGAGGTGCCCTTCGACCCCTCCGCCGTGGCGGACGCCCGCGTCGACGTCGCCCGCCAACTGGAGTCCTGGGGCCTGGTCGAGCTGACCATGCCCACCGAACTGATCGTCAGCGAACTCCTGGCCAACGCCCTCCGCTACGCCTCGGGACCGCTGCGCCTGCGTCTGCTCCGGCACACGTACCTCACCTGCGAGGTCAGCGACACCAGCAGCACATCCCCGCGGATGCGGCACGCCCGCGCGCTGGACGAGAACGGCCGCGGCCTCTTCCTGGTCGCCCAGCTCACCCGCCGCTGGGGCACCCGGCACACCCCCGAGGGCAAGACCATCTGGGCCGAGCAGGACCTCCCGCCCGCCGCCCGCGACTGACCGGGACCTAGCCCTCCCGTCCGGCCTCCACGGCCCGCATCCGGTAGTCCCGCGCCGTGACCCCGTAGGCGGCCCGGAACGCCCGCGCGAAGGCACTGGGGTGGGCGAAGCCCCAGCGGCGCGCGATCTCGTGGACCGGACGGCCGCCCAGCGCCGGATCGGCCAGCTCCCGCCTGGCCCGCTCCAGCCGCTCCGCCCTCACGTACGCCATCACCGTCCCGGGACTCCCCTCCGGCCGCTCCCGTTCCCGGAAGACCCGGTGCAGCCGGCTGACGGAGATGTGGTGGGCGTCGGCGACCCGCCCCGGCGTCAGGTCCGGGTCGCCGAGGTGCTGGTGGATGAACGCGCGCACCCGCAGGTTCAGGGTGTGCCCGCGGGTCTCCGGGGGGAGCGCGTCCAGGGCGTCCAGCTCGTGCGCGAGGACGGTGGCGAGCAGGTCCGTCAGGACCGTCTCGAGCCGCGGCACGTCGGCGGCCGTGTACGAGGCGCTGCCGGCCGCGAGGCCGGTGAGGAAGGCGGCGAACAGCGCCCCCACCCCGCCGCGTCCGTCCAGCGGCCGCCCGATGACCCGCCTCGCCGCGTCGGCGGGCAGTGGCAGCGCGGACCTCGGCACGTCCACGCTGACGGCCTCGATCCGCTCCCCGCGGGTGCCCAGCCGTATCTCCAGCGGGTGCGAGGAGTCGTTGGTGCGCAGTTGTCCCGGCCCGTGCAGGGTGTCGCGTCCGCCCAGGCTGAGCCCGACCGTGCCCCGGGTGATCAGCGACAGGTGGTAGCTCTCCGGGTCCGAGCGGCGGATCAGCCGGGGCGTGCGGCGGATCACGAAGGCGTCCATGGTGGCGGGCACCACCGCCACCCGGCCCAGTTCGATGATCCGCTGGCTCGCCAGGAACCCGGCACCCGGCCGCCCCGCCATGTCCACCGGGGCGTGCGAACGCGACAACTGCTCCACGAACGCGTCCGCCCGCTCGCCGGGCGGCAGGTCATCGGTATGGAACACCGTCTCGATCATCACGCTCCCCTTCCGGAGCGCCATGGTCCGTCACCCGCCGAGCCACGACAAGCGCCCGCCCCGCCCGCGCCGGGCAGCGGTCAGACCGTGAGCATCGTCCAGGGCTCGGGCCTGGCCAGCGCGAGACGCGGCTTGGCGGCCGCCCAGTGCCGGACCGACGCGGCCAGCACCCCGGCCGGGTCGCGCACCGTACGGGTCGGCTCGAACGGCTCGCGCATGCTCGTGTAGCTCTGGAACATGGCGAGCAGCTTCACCGCCTGGTTCTGGAACGGCGACAGGTACTGGTCGGCGAGCGGCAGGAAGAAGCGGTTCCAGCTGTCCCCCGACACCAGCGGCGGCCGCTGGACCGGCGCCACCCCGTGCGCGGCCCGGCAGTCGTCGAGCGTGTCGCAGACGACGCCGAGCAGCGCGTCGAGGGTGAGGCTGTCCCGGCCCGCCGCCAGCACCTCCGTCCGCGGCAGCGGGGGCGGCGCACCGAGCGCCGCGCCGACGACCAGATCGGCCACCTCGTCCACCGGGCTGATCTCGGCGTACCCGGCCGGGTCCCCGACGACCACGGCGGCCAGGCCCGACACCAGCGCCTGGAAGATCGTGTAGGGACCGGAGAACCGGGCGATCTCACCGCTGCCCCTGCGCCCCACGATCAACGGTGGCCGCACCAGCGTCAGCGGCCCCGGATGCTCCGTGCGCACCACGTCCTCGCACACCGCCTTGGACCACTCGTAGCCGTTGCGGTACCCCTCGAACTCCGCGCCCCGCAGGTCCTCCGGGTTGCGCACGCCCCCGACGTACGCGGTGGAGAGATGGACGACGTGCGTGTCGCGGTCGGCGAGGGCCAGGACGGCCCGCAGCGCGTCGATGTTGGCGGCGGTCGCCTCGGACCTGCTGAGCGTCCAGCGGGTCGAGGCCGCCGCGTGCACGATCACGTCCCAGTGCCCGCCGAGGGCGGCGGGGGCGGGCTCGGCGCCGAGCCGCCAGCCGACCAGGGAGGCGTCGGTCTCCCGCCGCGCGACCCGGGTGACGGGATGGCCCGCGGTGTGCAACTGGTCGACGACCTCGGTGCCGACCACCCCGGTCGCTCCGGTGACGAGGATGCGCATGGTTTCTCTCTGTCGCGTGGGGCCCGGTCGTTCGGCCGGGCCGGTCGGGTGCGGCGGGCGTGGCCGCCGGGCGTGCGGTGCCCGGCGGGGCCGCTCAGCCCTCCGGGACCAGCACCAGACAGGCGTTCTGGCCGCCGAACCCGAAGGAGTTGGAGAGCACGGGCGCGGTCGGCACGGTCCGCGGCGCGGCCACCACCAGGTCCACCAGGTCGGACTCGGCGCTGGCCCGCAGGTTGGCGATCGGCGGGACGAGCCCCCGCTCGGCGCAGAGCAGCGCGAGCGCGGCCTCCAACGCCCCGGAACCGCCGATGAGATGACCGGTGACGCCCTTCACGGCGGTCAGCGGCGGCGGCTGCCCGGCGAAGCACCGGTCGACCGCGCGCGCCTCGGCGCGGTCGTTGAGGAGCGTCGAGGTGCCGTGGGCGTTGACGTGGCCGATGTCGGCGGGGCGCAGCCCGGCGTCGGCGATGGCCTGCCGCATGCACCGGGCCGCCGTCTCGCCGTCCTCCCGGGGCGCGACGATGTGGGACGCGTCGCAGGTGTCGGCGTACCCGGCGATCTCGCCGTAGACCCGGGCGCCCCTGGTCCGCGCGGAGTCCATGCGCTCCAGGACCAGCACGGCGGCGCCCTCGCCCATCACGAACCCGTCCCGGTCCACGTCGAACGGGCGGCTGGCCAGCTCCGGTTCCGCGTTGCGGGTGGACATCGCCCGCATCCGCGCGAACGCCCCCACGACCACGGTGGTGACGGCGGAGTCGACGCCACCGGCCACCGCCACGTCGAGTTCCCCGTACCGGATCTTGCGGGCGGCCTCCCCGACGGCGGTGGTGCCGCTGGCGCAGGCGCTGGAGTAGGTCGTGCAGGCCCCCTGGTAGCCGTAGCGCATGGCCAGGCGGCAGGCGGGCGAGTTGGCCATCGTGCGGGGCACGGTGTGCACCGGCATCTCCCGCGGCCGGTCCCCGTGGCTGAGGGTGACGGCCTCCATGGACGGCAGGCCGCCGATGCCGGTGCCGATCTGCGCCCCCACCCGCTCCGGCGGCAGGTCGGCGGGGAGCCGCGCGTCGGCCACGGCGTCGGCCGCGGCGCAGAGCAGCAACTGCGTGGTGCGGTCGATCTGCCGGGTCTCGCGCCGGGTCAGGTACGCCTCCAGGTCGAACGGCGGCACCAGGCAGCCGAAGTGCACCGGATGGTCCTGCTCCACCAGCCACCCGGCGAGCGACGCGGCGGTGCCCTCCGCCTTCAGGACGGTGGTGTACGCCTCCTCCAGGTCGTTGCCCGCCGGTGACTTGACGCCGATCCCGGTGACGGCGACCCGGTGCCCGCCCGAGCGGTGACGGCCGGTCATACCGGCTCCGCCGTCCGCGCCCGCAGCAGGTCGATGGCCTCGCCGACGTCCCGGGCCGAGGTCAGGTCCTCCACCGCGATCCGCAGCTTCAGGGCGCGCTCCAGCCGGGCGCCGATCTCCATCAGTTCCAGACTGTCGATGCCGAAGTCGTCGACCAGGCTGGTCCGCTCGTGCACGTCCTCGGCATCGGTGCCGAGCACGTCCGAGACGGTGGTCCTGACCAGCAGGGCCAGATCCTCGCGAGAGGGCATGTCGGGGGTTCCTTCCGGTACGCAGGGGTTCGGTGGTGCGGGTCTCAACCGGCCCCGGTGACGGCGGCCGCGCCCGCGACCGCCGCGTCGAGGATGCCGACCGCCTCCGTGATCTCCGCGGCCGTGGCGACCAGCGGCGGCAGCAGACGGACGGTGGTCGGCCGGCCGAGACAGGGCGAGACCAGCAGGCCCGCGCCCGCCAGCCCGACCACGACGGCGCCCGCGGTCGCGGGCGTGGCGAACTCGACGCCGCGCAGCAGCCCCCGGCCGCGCACCTCGACGACCGCACCGGGATACCGCGCCGCGAGGGCCGTGAGCGCCTCGTCCAGGAGGGCCGCCGACCCGGCGCCGCGCTCCGCGAGCTCCTCGATGGCGGTGAGCGCGGCGGGCAGCGCGGCGCAGCTCAGCGGATGCCCGCCGAAGGTCGCCGAGTGCAGGAACGGGTCGGCGGCCAGCGGCGCGTACATCCGCTCCGAACAGAGCAGCGCCGACAGCGGCACCACGCCGCCGCCCAGCGGCTTGCCGAACAGCACGGCGTCCACGGGCAGTCGGTCGGCGAGCGCCACCGAGCGCTCGCCGCACCGGCGCAGCCCGCACTGGATCTCGTCGGCGATGGCGAAGGCCCCGTGCCGATGGGCGTCCTCGCACCACTGCCGCAGCACCTCGCGGGGCAGCGGCACGGCGCCGTTCTCGCCCTGCACGGGTTCGAAGACCAGCGCGGCCACGTCCCCGGCGGCCGTCTCGCGGCGCACCGCGTCCGGGTCCCCGGGATCCAGGTGGACGACGTCCACCGCGCAGCCGCGCAGCCCCACCCGGTAGAGCGGGCTGTGGGTCAGGGCGAGCGCCCCGAGGGTCTTGCCGTGGAAGCCGCCGCGCACCGCGAGGACCCGGCCGCGGCCGGTGGCGAGGCGGGCCAGTTTGACGGCGACCTCCACGACGTCGGCGCCGCCGAGCCCGAAGTAGACCTTCGGCAGCCGGTCGTCCAGGTACCCGGAGAGCCGGGCCGCCGCGTCGGCCGTGACCGGGTTGGCCAGGCTGCGGGTGGAGGTCGGCATGGTCTCCAGCTGCTCCCGGACGGCGGCCGTCACCGCCGGGTGCCGGTGCCCCAGCAGGGTGACGGCGTAGGAGCCGAAGTCCAGCGCCGAGCGCCCGTCGGAGAGCGTGACCCGGCACCCCCGCGCGGACTCCTCGACGGCACCGCGCCCGGCGAAGCTGCCGGTCAGGGCGAGCTTGGGGGAGAGGTGGCGGCGCAGCCGGTTGAAGACCTCAGGGGCGGCGGCCGCCGCGGGCGCCGTCACGGCGCGACCGTGCGCCGCAGCAGGCGCTGCTCCAGGGCGGCGAGCATCTGCGCGGCGTTCTCCCGCAGGGCGTCCGCGGCCACCGGGTTGAGCATCTCCGCGAGCAGCGGGATGCCGATGTCGAAGTCGACGTGCAGCGAGACGGTGCTGCCGCCGTCCGGCTCGGCGCGGACGGCCCAGTGCCCGACGAAGCGGCCGAGGTCGCCGCTGACCTGCTCGAAGGAGAAGCGCCGCGCCGCGTGGTCGATCACCTCCGCCTCGGTCCAGTGCAGCAGCGAGCCCCCGAGCCGCACCGACCAGGCGGTGGTGCGGTGCCGGTCGTCGGGGCGCTCGGTGACCACGACGGAGTCGACGCTCTCCATGCAGTCCGGGTAGCGCTCCACGTCGACGACCGCCGCCCAGGCGGTGTCGGGCGGCACCTCGATGCGCTGGTCCACGTCGACTCGTGGCATGGGGTCACCTTTCTCCGTGCGGGTGGGCTGTCCGGGCGCGGTCGGCGTCCGGGGTGCGGTGCGGGCGCAGGGCGTCGGCGACCGAGGCGGCCAGGGCGCGCGGCAGGACCTGCCGCAGCACGGCCCGGTTCAGCGGCCGTACGTGGGTCATCGCGTGCCGCTGCTCGACGAGGGAGCAGCCGAGTTCGCGCTTGGGCTCGTAGGCGGTCTGCGCGAAGCGGATGTGCGCGCAGCCGCTCTCGATCGCCAGCCTGATCGCCTCGTAGTGGACGACGTGGTAGAGCCGGGCGTCGTGGGCGAGCCGGTAGTCGAGGCCGATCCGCGCGCCGACGGCCCCCGACCCGCGGAACAGGCAGAGCAGGAAGGCGACCAGCCGGTCCTCCTCGAAGCAGGCGACGAGCCTGCGCCGCGGCTCGCGAGCGGCGTGCAGGGCGGCCAGGAAGTCGTGGTCGAGGACGTCCAGGGTCTGGTCGGCGCGCGCCATCACCTGCCGGTAGAGCGCGAGGACCTCGGGGAGCAGGTGCGCGAAGTCGTCCAGGACCTCCACCCGCAGTCCTGGCCGGGCGTGGAACTTGCGGAGCTTGCTGCGGACGTTGCGGCGCGGCTTGGCGGGCAGCGCGGCCACCCAGTCCTCGAACGAGGCGTGTCCCAGGCGCAGTTCGGTGTCGGGCAGGCCGGGGGCGAGGAAGAACCCGGCCCGGGTGAGCGCCGGGCGCAGCGGGGTGAGATCGGCGGCGGCGAAGTCCTTGAGGACGACCGTGCCGAGCCCCTCGCGCCGGGCGAAGCCGAGCACCCCGCGCACCAGCAGCCGGGCCGCCCGGTCGTCCAGGGGTCCGGGGGCGAGGACGTGGCCCTGGCCGAGCAGATGGCCGCAGATCAGCATGGGCACCCGCAGCAGCCGTGGCGCGAGGGCCCGCACCGGGGCGAGGAGACGGCGTTCGCGGGGGCCGACGACGTCGTCGAGGCGCAGCCCGCGGAAGAGGCAGAGCGGCAGCGCGGCCACCGTCTCGCCGTCTCGGCGCACCACCAGGCAGGCGTAGCCGTCGGGGCCGACGGAGGAGTGCTCCAGGGCGGTGAAGACCCCCCGCGACCACATCGGGTCGTCGGCGGGCGCGAGGCGCTCCCACTCCTCGCGGGGCAGCGCGTCGGCGCCGGGAAGGATCTCGACGCGGTAGCCGGGGCGGCCGGTGGCCCGGTCCATCGGGATCACCTCCTTGTCGGGGTTCGGGTGCGGGCGGGGGAGCGGTCAGCCGATGCGCAGCGGACGGCCGTCGAGCCAGTCGCGCAGCGGGCGGGCCATCCGCGCGCGGGACGGCGGGTGGAAGGTGAGGCCGACGGCGGCGGCCGCCAGGTAGGAGCCGTCGGGGGAGCCGATGAACGCCATGCCGCCGAGGGCCGCGAGGCAGACCCGGGTCGTCTCGGCGATGGCGTCCTGGGCGGCGTACCGGGCGGTCAGCGCCCGCACCAGCAGCGCGTCGCCCCACTCCTCGTCGTCCATCGCCCGCGCCACCGCCTCGACGGCGAGCATCGCGCCGTCCACCCCCACCAGGTACGGGGTCGGGTCGTCGGCGGCCCCCGGCCGTTCCAGGACCCGTTCGACGAGGGCGCTGGCGACGCCCAGATAGGCCGCCGTCAGCAGCAGTTCGAACCAGAGGAACCCGGCCACGTTCAGGGAGTCGGGCACGGCGTCGGCGGTGACGTCGGTCAGCACCACCATCTCCGGGTCGACCTCGACGTCGGTGAGGACCACCTCGTCGCTCTCGGCCCCGGCCAGGATCGGGTTGCGCCAGAACGGCCTGACCTCGATGCCGGGGGACTCCGCGGGGACGAGCGCGACGGCGAGGCGGTCCACCCCGTCGTCGTCCTTCATCGTGACGGACGCGGTCAGCAGGTCCATCGAGCGGGAGAGGCTGCACGGCATCTTGCTGCCGTTGAGGAGGATGCGCTCGCCTCGCCGCTCGGCGGTGATGTGCGGGCGCAGGATGTTCTGTCCGGTGCGGCCCTCGGCGAACCCGGAGGCGAGCAGCAGCCGGTCGGTGGCGACCGCCTCCAGGAGCAGGCCCTCGACGCCGGTGCCGTACTTGGCGGCCTCCACCAGACCGGCCACCGAGAAGTGGTGCATGGTGGTGGCCACCGCGAGGGACGGGCAGCGCGCGCCGACGGCCCGCTGCACCCGCACGGCCTGCAACGGCGTCAGACCCGAACCCGCGTTCTGGGCGGGCACCAGCAGCCCCGGCCCGCCGGCCTCCCGGAACGCGTCGATCGCCGGGCTCGGCGCGCTCTCCAGCTCGGTCAGGGGACGGCGGGCGAGCGTCTCGTCGAGTCCGGGCAGGAAGGAGTCGAGGGTCGCGCGTTCGAGGTGCAGGAAGTTCACGGGGGGAGCCCTTCGGGGGTGCGGCAGAGCGGGAGGGGGACGACGGGCGCCGCGCCGCCTATCCGGCGGCGGCCAGCGGGAGGTCGTCGAAGGAGCGCAGCGCGACCGAGTCCCGCCGCACCGGTTCCCCGGCCAGCGAGAGGGCGGGGAACCGGTCGAAGAGGCGGCCGATGAGCGCGGCGCCCTCCAGCCGGGCGAGGGCGGCGCCGAGGCAGTGGTGGGCGCCCGCGCTGAAGCTGAGCACCTTGGTCCCGGTCCTGCCGACCCGGAACGCGTCCGGGTCGGGGTGGCGCCGGGGGTCGCGGTTGGCCGCGGCGAGCACCGTCGTCACACTGGCCCCGGCGGGCAGCCTGGTGCCGGCGATCTCCAGCGGGCGGGCGGCGACCCGCTCGGTCATCATCACCGGCGCGTCCCAGCGCAGCGCCTCCTCGACGGCGGCGGGCCGCAGCGCGGGGTCGGCGCGGACCAGGGCGAGCTGGTCGGGGTGGGTGAGCAGCGCGAACACCGCGAGACCGAGGAGTCCGGCGGTGGTCTCGAATCCGGCCACGAACACCAGCAGCAGGATGTCCACCAACTCCCGCTCGGTCAGCGGACGTTGATCCGGTCCCCGCTGGTCGAGCAGGGCCGAGGCGAGGTCGTCGCGGGGCCGGGCGCGCCGCTGGCGCAGCACGTCGGCGAAGTACTCCCGCAGCGCCACCACGGCCCGGTCGGCGGCCGCCCAGTCCTCCGGGGTGCGGACCGGCTCCAGCAGCCGGGTGGCGCCCCGGCCCAGCTCGGCGAGGTGGTCGCGTTCGGTGTCGGGGACACCGATGAGCCGCCCGACCACGGCGACCGGCAGGGGCTGTCCCACCAGGTCCTGGAAGTTCGCCGGGCCGCCGCCGGACGCGGCCTCCGCGAACCGGTCCACCAGTTCGTCGGCGACCGCCTCCACCTGCGCGCGCAGCGCGGCCACCCGGCGGGCGGTGAACGTCCGCGCCACCGGCCGGCGCAGCCGCTCGTGGTCGGGGCCGTTGGTGGCGAGCATCGAGGAGTAGAAGAAGTCGGCGGCCGGATGGTCGCTCCAGCGCGTCAGCTCACGGGCGCACCAGGCGCGGTCGGGGACCTGGAGACCGGGTTCGGACAGGGCGTCCTGGCAGTCCGCGAATCGTGTCAGGAAGCGGGTGCCGAATTCCTCGCTGTGATGCGCCGCGTCCATTTCACGGAGTTCGGCGAGCAGCGGGTAGGGGTTTTCCCTGCCTTCGGCTGAGAAAATCGATAAGAGAATGGAATCGGCATCCACCAGGCACACCTTCGAATTCCCGCCGACCGCTCCGTGACCGCCGGGGGCGGGGTGAGCGGTTCGTCATCGTTCTCATGTGAGCGTAGTGGATGCCTGCGGCACACACCATTCCTTACCCCAAAGGAATTAACTCTCATATTGATGCGATAATCGCCGGGTGTTCGGTATGTATCGGAGCCGTGGCGTGCCGGAGCGGGCCGTGTCGCCGGGCGGAGCCGGGACGGGCCGGGCGGTTCCGCCGCCCGGCGCCCGCACGTCGGATCCCGTCCGGCCGCCGGGGCGCCGGGCCGCACCGCGCCCCGCGGACGGGGCCGGTCGGAGGCGCCGGGTCAGATGCCGAGCAGGTCGCTCAGATCGTCCGCGTGCTCTTCCTCCTCCTCCAGGATCCGCTCCAGCATCCGCCGCGTGGTCGGGTCGCTCTCGCCGATCCAGCGGATCATCTCCTGGTACGTCGTGATGACGATCCGCTCGGCGATCAGGTTCTCCTGGAGCATGCGCTTCAGGTCCGTCTCGTCGGTGGTGACGTATTCGGTGTGCGAACGCTCCTTCAGCGTCGTCGGATCGAAGTCCGGCTTGCCGCCGAGCTGGCTCACGCGCTCCGCCGCCCACAGGCCGTGCTGCATTTCCTGCGTGGCGTGCTCGGTGAATTCGGCCGCCACCTGGGCGCGGTCGATACCGGTGGCCGCGATCGCGTGCTGCGAATACCGCAGATAACAGACGATCTCGGTGGCGACGACCTGGTTCAGCACCTCGATCAGACGCTCACGGTCGGCGCCGTACGTCTTCGTCACCGGCCCCTCGTCCATGTGCGCGCGGGCGTCGTTCCGGATTTTCGTGACGTCGATCTCGAACTTGTTCTCCACTCGGACTCCAGACGTGAGTGCCTTCGTGTACAGCCGAAACTGTGCGGCACCTCCCGGACGCCGGGACGCTGACACGCCGCGCCCCGGACCGAACGGACCCCTCAGCGGCCGCGCCGCGACAGCCAGGCCGCCGCCAGCGCCCCGGAGACGTTGTGCCAGACGGAGAAGACCGCGGCGGGCAGCGCCGCCAGCGGGCTGAAGTGGGCGGCGGCCAGCGACGCGGCGAGCCCGGAGTTCTGCATGCCGACCTCGAAGGACATCGCCCGGCTGCCCGGCTCGCCCAGCCCAGCCAGCCGCCCGGCGCCGTACCCGAGCGCCAGACCGAGTCCGTTGTGCAGCACCACGGCGACGAGCACCAGCAGGGCGGCGGACTTGATGGCGTCCGCGCTGCCCGCCACGACCACCGTCACGATCACCCCGATGGTCACGGCCGAGAGCCACGGCAGCGCGGGCAGGGCGCGCTCCACCCAGCGGCCCGCCAGCAGGCGCACGGCCAGGCCCGCGAGCACCGGCAGCAGCACCGTCTTCAGGATGTCGGTGACCATGGAACCGGCGTCGACCGGCAGATAGGCACCGGCCAGCAGCAGCGTCAGCGGCGGGGTGACCAGCGGGGCGGCCAGGGTGGAGACGGTCGCCACGGAGACCGACAGCGCCACGTCGCCGCGGGCCAGGTAGGTCACCACGTTGGAGGCGGTGCCGCTGGGGGCGCAGCCGACCAGGATCACGCCCGCGGCGAGCTGCGGCGGGAGCTGCAGCAGGTGCGCGATGGCCCAGCCGAGGCCCGGCATGATCACGTAGTGCGCGCCCAGGCCGAGCGCCACCGCCCACGGCCGGCGCGCGACCCCGCGGAAGTCCTGCGGCGTCATGGTGACGCCCATGCAGAACATCACCACCCCCAGCAGGTACGGCACGGCCCCGCCCCAGCCGGTGAAGCCGCCGGGCAGCAGCAGGCCCAGGGCGCCCGCCGCGAGGACGAGGATCGGGAAGACGGTGACGGCACGACGCGCCGCGCGGTCGCGGACGCCGTCGTCGTTGCTGACGTGTACGGGTTCTTCGGTTCTCACCGTGCGAGACAACGCCTGGTCAGGTGCATGATGCAACGGTGTCTCGCGATGTGATCTTCTCCGGAGTGAAAATCGGACCGTGAGCGCGCGGTGAAGTCGTCCGCCGGGGGTACGGGGTGGGCATCGCGTGACGGGCGGAACCGGAAGGACGACGATGGCTTCGACTAGGCAGTTGCGACGGCTCAGGACCCTCTATGCGGGCGGAGCGGTCACCTGGACCTTCTGTCTGCTGCTCACCATGGCCAGGGGCGACGGCACGGCCCGGCAGACCCTGCTGCTGCTCGGTCTGCTCGCCGTCTTCCTCGTGCTGCTGCTCTGGTCGACCTGGTGCCTCTGGGAGGCGGGCGCCCACCGCAGGGCCGACGTCCCCGTCCGCGTGCAGCCCGAACGGACCTGACCCGGCCCTTCCGGCCGGGTGCGGACGGGCCCGGGATCTTGTGGCCCGACCGGGGTAGGCGTAGAGCGACCAGGGAGGATTGCCATGACGACGTACGTCATCTCGGTGCCGGGCACGTTCACCCGCGCCGCAGGACCGGCGACGCGGGCGGAGCTGACCCGGGCGTTGCGCCCGGCGGACCCGCACCACACGCAGATCGGGAGCGAGGAGGACCTCGACATCCTCAGCGTGAACGACGACGGTACGTTCACCGTCCGTCTCACCGTCGACGCCGACACCGGCCCCGAGGCCGAGCGGGAGGCCCGCAGGCTCGCCGAGTCCGCGCTGGCCGCCGTCGGGCTCGACGACGGGAGCGCGCCGCTGGGACCGGCGGTGATCACAGGCATCGACAGCGGGGCCTGAGCGCGCCGGACGACGGCCCGCGCGCGGGGTCGCCGGGCCGTCCCGGGCGGGTCTCCTTCACTCGCCCGGGTGAAACACGCCGAAGGGGCCGCCGCGCCCCGCATGGCGGGCACGACGCGGGGGAGAAGCCGGGCATCCGCTGACTTTTCCGGCCTCGAAGGAGCCCGCGCGTGACCGACGTCGTCTTCACCGCAGATTTCGCGTCCGAGTCCCAGTGGGTCGCGGGCCGCTCCTGGGCCTATCCGGGCGGCGGCCCCACCAACCCGGGCGACGACAAACTCGACCACCTCACCGCCGACCCCGCGCACTCCCGCACCGGCACGTTCCGCGCCACCCGCAGGACCGACGGCCTCTGGGACACCGGGCTGCTCACCACCGAGGGCAGCGCCGAGGGCTTCGCCGTCCGCACCGGGGACCGGCTCGACGCCCGGGTGCGGCTGCCCGTCGGGGTGGGCGCCTGGCCCGCCATCTGGACCTGGCGCGACGGCGGCAACGAGGTGGACGTCTTCGAGTACCACCCGGACAACCCCCACCTGCTGGAGTTCAGCAACCACGTGCGCCGGGCCGGACGCGACCTGCGCAGCGACGCCGTCGGCCCCGGGGGCCTCGTCGACCTGAGCGTGACGTTCGGCAGACGCAGCGTCGTCTGGTCGCTGAACGGCAAGCGGGTCTTCTCCGACAACCGCGGCGTCGGGGTCGGCTGGTACGCGTCCCTGATCGTCAACCTCTCGGTCTCCGCCGGTCGTTACCACCCGCACCCCGACGCCGCGACCACCGAGCTGTCCTACACGGTGGAGAGCCTCGTCGTGCACCGCCCGGTGAGCCTGCCGCCCGGTGGGTGACCCCGGCGGCGGCCGCGCGGGTCAGCGGGACGGCGCGGTGATGTCGAGCCGTGCCTCCAGGGTCCGGTCCGACGCCGGTCCCGTCCCCAGCGCCACCGTCCCCGGTTCCACCACCCAGGCCAGGTCCCGGTCCAGCGAGGACAGGGTGTCCCGGCCGACCGCGAACACCGCCTCCGCCCGCTCGCCCGGCGCGAGCGACAGCCGCACGAACCCGCGCAGTTCCCGAACCCTGGGCCAGGACGAACCGCCCGAGAGCCGCCGCAGATAGAGCTGGACCGTCTCGACGGCCGCCCGGTCCCCGGTGTTGCGGACGGCGACCCGGCACGTCAGGTCCGGCGCGTCGGCCGCCACCCGGGACGCCGACAGGCGCGGCGTCCCGTACTCCACGTCCGTGTACGCCAGCCCGTGCCCGAAGGCGTGGCGCGGCTGGTGGCTCTCGTCGACGTACCCCCGGTAGCGGTGGTCCTTGCCGTTGTGGAAGACCGGCAGCTGGGCCGACGACCTGGGCACCGACACCGGCAGCCGCCCGCGCGGCTCGTGCACGCCGAAGAGGACGTCGGCGACCGCCCGCCCGCCGCGCGGCCCCGGGTACCAGGCGCTGAGCACCGCGCCCGCCCGGTCCCGCAGGTCCGGCAGGGCGTGCGGCCGCCCCTGCACCAGGACCACGACGACGGGCGTCCCGGTCGCCGCCACCGCGTCGAGCAGCGCCCGCTGCCCGGCGGGCAGCGACACGTCCGCGAGGTCGACCCCCTCGCCGCAGGTCATGCCGGGCGCCGCCCCGGAACCGGCGACGGCGGCGCCGTTGTCGTCGAAAGCCGTGGTGCGTGACCTGGCGCTCGACCCGCCCAGCACCAGGACCGCCACCGAGGCGCCGGCCGCCGCCGCGACCGCCTCGGGCAGCCCGCCCCGGTCGTCCCCGACCAGC
Source organism: Streptomyces sp. SolWspMP-5a-2 (assembly GCF_900091845.1). Lineage (GTDB taxonomy): Bacteria > Actinomycetota > Actinomycetes > Streptomycetales > Streptomycetaceae > Streptomyces > Streptomyces doudnae. Next base: position 27,315 of record NZ_FMCI01000082.1, on the reverse strand, counting down.
TCGCAGCCGCGCGCGTGGACGACCTCGGTGCCCGGCGCGACCGCCGCCCGCACGCCCTGCAGGACCGTGACACCGCTGCCGGGCCGCTGGGGCGCGGTGTAGTCGCCGATCTGCTGCTCCACGGAGTCGGCGTTCGGACCGATCACCGCGATCCGGCCCGCCGAGGGCGAGAGCGGGAGGACGGCGCCGTCGTGCGCGAGGAGGGTGATCGACGCCCGCGCGATCCGCTCACCCACGTCCCCGGCGTCCCACGCGCGGGCGGCCACGGACGGGACCTCCGGGGCGTCCGGCCCCCGGTCCCTGCCGGGAGCGGCGTCCCGCGCCCCCGCGCCGTCGGGGTCCGGCCCCGGCGGGTCCTCGTCGAAGAGGCCGAGGCGGAACTTCGCCGTCAGGACCCGGGCGACGGCCGTGTCCAGCGCCTCCTCGGACAGCAGCCCGCGCTCCACGGCCTCCGCCAGCCGCGGGAAGCAGGCGTCCCACAGGCTCAGGTCGCACCCGGCGTCCAGGGCCAGCGCCCCGGCCGTCACCGGATCGTCCGTCAGCCGCACCAGGCGGTCGATCGCGCCGCCGTCGGCCATCACCAGGCCGTCGAACCCCCACCGCTCCCGCAGCACCTCCGTCAGCAGGTACCGGCTGGCGACGCACGGCAGCCCGTCGAACTCGTTGTAGGCCGCCATCACCCCGCTCGCCCCGGCCGCGACCCCCGCCCGCGCCGCCACCAGATGGATCTCGTGCAGCTCGCGCGCGCCGAGTTCGGTCGCCGCGCTGTTGCGCCCGCCTACGGTCGCGCCCTGACCGGCGAAGTGCTTGAGCACCACCCCGACCCCGGCCTCCCGCGCCCCCTCGACCAGCGCCTCCGTCAACCGGGCCGCCAGATACGGGTCTTCGCCGAAGCACTCCTCGGCCCGGCCCCACCGCGGGTCGCGCACCAGGTCGAGCGCGGAGACCAGGGCCACGTGCGCGCCCCGGGAGCGCAGTTCGGCGCCCGCCGCGGCCGCCGCCTGCGCGTACAGCTCCGGGTCCCAGGTCGCCCCCACCGACAGGTTCACCGGCAGCACCGTGCCGTCCAGGGCCTGGTGGCCGTGCGGCATCTCCTCGACCAGCAGCACCGGGATGCCGAGCCGGGTGGTCTCCCTGACGTGCCGCTGCACCCGGGCGGCCATCGCCGCGCCGTCCACGGCGTCGAGGCCGTCCGCGAAACCGACCCCGGACCAGGCGTCCGCCCGCTGGAGCCCGTACAGGGCGCCCATCCCGCCGAAGGCGGCGACCTCCGCGCGGAACGCCTCCGTCAGCCGGTGCCCCCCGGCCGCGCGCTCGTAGGCGTGCCAGCCGTACATGCGCTGGTTGACCTGCCCGACCTTCTCCGTGAGCGTCATGCGGCCCAGCAGGTCGCGCACCCGGTCGGGCACCGGCGCGGCCGGATCGCGGTAGCGGGGGAGGGTCATCGCAGCTCCAGCACGGTGACGCCGTACGCGTCGAGCGGCACCTCGGACACCGGCGTGCCGTCGCGCAGGTCGTGCAGACGGCCGTCGGCGACCGGGCGCACGGTGAGCGGTTCGGGGCTCTGGCTGACCAGCCACACGAAGCGGCGGCCGTCCTCGTGGACCAGGACGTCGGCGCTGACGTGCGGGTCGGGCACGGTGACCGGACGCCGTACGCCCGCCACCTCGGCCAGCGCCGCGTACAGCCGGTGCGTGGTGTCCGGGTTGGCCCGCGCGGTCCTGGCCGCCATGTGCTCCAGCGGGTAGGTGGCCAGCACCGTGCGGCCCGTGCCCGTCTCCCTGACGACCAGCGCGGGACGGCCGTGCGCGTCCACCGCGACCACCCGGCCCTCCCGCGGCAGCACGGGCAGGTAGGCGCGGCTGTCCTCGTTCCCGGCGACCGGGAAGCGCAGCACCTCGCCCGCCCGCAGCCCGCCGAAGTCCTCGGTGAACGTCATCTCCAGGACGTCGTCCTCGATCGGCTCGGCCACCCCGTACGACAGCTGCAGCTCCACGCCGAACAACCCGTCGAGGTCGTCGAACCAGGGGCCGCGGGTCGCCGGGTGCTCGCCGGAGCAGAACGACAGGTAGACCGTCGAGCCCGCCTCCGCCCTGCGGGCCAGCTCGCGCCGGGTGCGCGTGGTCAACTGCCGGGTGGCGGGCAGCAGGTACAGGGACGCCTCGCCCGGCAGCAGGTCCGCCTCGCGCAGGAACCCGACCGGCAGGTCGGCGGCCCGCGCGGTGACGTAACTCTGGTGCAGGGACGTGAAGATGAGCGGCCGGTCGGCCGGTCGGCTGTAGGGGTAACCGCGTTCGAGGAAGGCGGGCACCACCAGGGCCGCGTCCGCGTCGGCGCGGGCGCAGCGCGCGAAGTCCACCGCCCGCAACACATCGGCGAACGCGGCCAGTTCGCGCAGCGGCTCCTTCGGCGCCCCGGTGGAGTCGGTGATGCCGAAGTGCATCTCGAACGGGTGGTGGTCGTAGGGCGAGCGGTCCCACAGGTCGTCGTAGTCGGTGTTGTTCCACGCCATCCAGCCGGTCGCCCCGCCGAGCAGCGAGTTGTGCAGCGTCTGCCGGTAGTAGAGACCGGCGTTGGCCGCCGAGACGGTGTCGGTGGAGAGGCCGAACTCCTCCAGGACGACCGGCTGTCCGGTCACCGCGGCCAGCTCGCACTCGAAGGCCGCGCGGTAGTGCTGACGGGTCCTGTCGGTGTCCGAGCGGTAGACGTGCGGGCCCACGAAGTCGACGTACTCGGCGGTGTCCCGCAGCGAGAAGCCGTTGTCGCGGCCGGTCACCTCGATGCCCCAGGCGCCGTCGCCCAGCGACACCGGCTGGGTGGCGCCGGTCGCCCGGACCGCGTTGCACATGGCCTGCGCCCACGCCGTCACCACGTCCGAGGACGGCGGGTCGACCTGGTAGATCCGCCCGTAGCCGGGCATCTCGTTGGTGATCAGCCAGCCGGTGACCGCCGGGTGGTCCTTGAAGCGGCGGGCCATCCGGGACACGAACCAGGCCTGCCGGCCCACCATCCACACGTCCTCGTAGAGGTCGCGGCCGCCGCGCCAGGCCGGGTCCCAGTTCTCCCCGGACATGTGGCCGACGATGAAGGTCGGCACGGTCCCCATCCCGGCCTCCCGGTGGGCGTCGAGGAAGTCCTCGAACCGCGCGCACAGTTCGTCGTCCACCCGGTACGGCTCGGGGTGGAAGTCCGGCCAGTAGAAGAACGAGCGGGTCATGTTCAGCCCGTGCTCGGCCAGGACCCGCAACTCCTCGCGCACGGTCTTCGGGTCGTAGTCCCGCCACATCAGCGGACCCCCGGTGCGGGACCAGAAGTTGGCGCCGAGCCAGGGCAGGACGTCGGGCTGGTGGGTGAGCTGGGCGCTGTGGCGTCGCATGGTCCTTCTCGGATGTTCGGGAGTGGGGGTGAGGGGCCCGGCGGCAACGGAGCGACGGGGCCCGGTGGATCGGGCGGCGGGGAGGGCGGTCAGGGGCGCCGGGACCGGCGGGCGCCGGGGCTGCCGGTCCCCGCCGGGGCGGAGGTCAGTCGGGCGCCGGTCCCGTCGACTCGCGGACGACCAGCCGGGGCCGTCCGGCCAGCGCCGCCGCGCCGACCTCCTCGCCGCAGAGCGAGAGCAGCAGCCGGGCCGCCGCCGCGCCGACCTGCTGCACCCGCTGGTCGACGGTGGTCAGCCGCGGATGCAGCCAACTGCCCAGCGGCAGGTTGTCGTAGCCGACGACGGACACGTCCCGCGGGACACCGAGCCCGGCCCGCTGCACGGTGCCGATCCCGCACACCGCCATCGAGTCGTTGGCGTACACGACGGCGGTCGGCCGGTCCCGCGCGTCCAGCAGGGCCTGCGTCGCGCCGACCGCCATCCGCTCGCTGAAGTCGGTGTGCAGCACCGCGAACGGCCGCAGCCCCGCCTCGCGCAGCGCCTCCTCGAACGCCGCCCGGCGCACCCGGGTGTGCTGGAGCTCCGGCGGACCGGCCACGTAGGCGACCCGCCGGTGCCCGAGACGCAGCAGGTGCGCCACCGCCTCCGCGACCCCCGCGCCCTGCTCACCGAGCCCGACCCGGGGGACGACGGCGGTGTCGTCGGGGGAGCCGAGCAGCACCGCGGGCAGCCCGAGCCGGGCCAGCAGCGCCGGACGCGCGTCGTCGTCACGGGCGTCGGTCAGCACCGCGCCGTCCACCCGGCCCTCGGCGGCGAGCCGCTCGTACAGCGCGTTCTCCTCGCGCGGGCCGGTGACCAGGTGCAGCAGCAGACCGTAGCCGCGCGGCGCGAGTTCGCCCTCTATCCCGGTGATCAGCTCGCTGAAGTGCGGGTCGGCGCCGAGCACGTCGGTCGGCCGGCGCACCACCAGGGCCAGGCTGCGGGTGCGCGCGTTGCGCAGCGCCGCGGCGGGCGCGCTGGGCGACCAGCCGAGGTCGGACGCCGCGTCCAGGATGCGGCGCCGGGTCGTCTCCGACAGCCGCCCCTTCTGGTTGAAGGCCTGCGAGACGGCGGCCGTCGACACGCCCGCCGCGGCGGCGACCGCCTTGATCGTGGGACGGCGCCCGGCCCGCTCGGTGGGCGCGCTCACATCTTCACCGCGCCGCTGACCAGGGCCTGCTGCATCCGCTTCTGCAGAACCGTGTACACCAGCCACACCGGCACCAGGGTCAGCACCGTGCCCGCCGTCAGCACGCCGTAGTCCGTGCCCGTGATCGACTTCAGGGTGGGCAGCGCCACCTGCACCGTGCGCTGCGCCGGATCGGGGCCGATGATGACCAGCGAGTACAGGTACTCGTTCCAGAACGTCAGGAAGTTCAGCAGCAGCACCGTCGCGATCCCCGGCAGGCACATCGGCGCGTAGACGTGCCGCAGCACCGCGAACGTGGACGCCCCGTCCAGCCGGGCCGCCTCCTCCATCTCCGCGGGCACCGTCCGCATGAACTGCACCAGGATCACCACCGACAGCGGCAGCGCCGTCGCCGGGAGGAACAGCACCATGAAGGCGCGGGTGTGGAACAGACCGGTGGCCGCCGCGAGCAGGAACGTCGGGAACAGCGCGGCGAAGGTCGGGATCAGGAACCCCAGCGAGAACACCTTCTCGATCAGCCCCGCCGTCCGCCCCGTCGACCGCGCCAGCGCGAACGCCGCGGGCACCGCCAGCAGCAGCGTCAGCGCCAGCGAGAACACCGTCACCAGACCGGAGTTGACGATCGCGAGCCCCAGGTCGGCGCTCTCGAACGCGGTGCGGAAGTTGTGCAGCCCCAGCGAGGTGGGCGGCGCGAACGGCCGGTCGAAGATCGCGTCGTTGCTCTTGAACGCCGACGCGAGGAAGTAGTACAGGGGAACGACGAGCAGCACCGCGTACGTCCACACCAGGACGTGCGCCGGGAGCCAGCGCTTGCCGAGCTTCATGGTGGGATCCGATCAGTAGGTCTGGCGGAAGACGCGGCGGATGGCGAGCAGACCGACGAGCCCGGTCAGGAACAGGAACACCCCGACGGTCTGGCTGTAGCCGAGGTCCGCGGCGATGAACGCCTTCTGGTACACGAGGAACGACAGGGTCGTCGACGACGTCCCGGGACCGCCCTGCGTCAGCAGCAGCACGTGCTGCGCCGAGCCGAACAGCGTCCACAGGAACTGGAGCATGGTCACGACGCCGACGTAGTCCCGGATCACCGGGAAGTGCACCGTCCACATCGTCCGCCAGTGCCCCGCCCCGTCGAGCTGGGCCGCCTCGCCCAGCTCACCCGGCACGCTGTTGAGCCGCGCCGCGAAGAGAACGGCGGTGAACCCGATGCCGCTCCACACGTCCAGGGCGATCAGACAGGCCAGCGCCGTCGACGGGGACGCCAGCCACGCGTCGGTCAGCGAGCCGAGGCCCACGCCCTGCAACGCCCCGTTGACCAGCCCGTCGGGCGACAGCGCCGCGTAGAAGACCATCGCCTTCGCGGGCGTCGAGATGAGCCCGGGGATGAACAGCAGATAGCGGATCACCCGGTGTCCGGGCGGCCGTTGGGCCACGTAGTAGCCCAGCATGTACGCGCAGACGATCATCACCGGTACCGCGACGGCCAGTTGGACGGCCGTGTTCGCCACGGCGTCCCAGAACACCGGATCGTCCAGCACGGTACGGACGTTGCCCCACCCGGCGAACGAGACCGGCTGCAGCATCCCGGGCCAGTGCAGGGCCGCGATCACGAAGATGGCGATCATCGGCCCGACCATGAAGACCAGGTACCAGACCAGAGCGGGCACGGCGAGGACGGTGCCGCCCTGCCGTGGCGTGCTGCGCGCGGCGGGGGCCGAGGGCGGGACGGGCCGGCGGGCCGCGGTGCCGTCCGGTGTCGTCGTCAGCGTCGTCATGCGGTGACTCCCGGAGTCGGGTCGGCGGGAACGGGGAGGGTGCGGCGGCTCATGCGGACCGGTACGCGGACTCGAGGGCGGCCCTGACCCGGGCCGGGCTCGTCCCGCGGGTGAACGAGGTGCTGGTCGCGGTGATCAGCGGCTGGGTGGCGGACGGCGGCACGTACACGTCGGGCAGCAGCACCTGGCTCACGCCGGAGCCGAGCCGCTGCGCCGCCGCCACCAGCGGGAAGCCGGTGCTGACGGTGTCCGTGCGCAGCGCCATGTCCCGGCCCGCCTCCGTCACGAAGCGCGACACCGTGTCCGCCCGGTACATGAAGCGCAGGAACTTCTCGACGTGCTCGATCTTGCGCACGCCGTTCGGGCTGATCCAGAAGCCGATCAGGGTGAACGCCCGGATGACGGTGGGGTGTTCGTGCGCCGCCCCGTCCGCCACCGGCCAGCCGCCCACCTCGGTGTGGCGGACCACGTCCTCGGGGATCTTCGCCAGCGCCGACGACATCGCCGACTGCACGGCCGCCGCCTGGGTGTTGTACTGGGTGGTCATCGAGTCGGACGTCAGGCCCTGCGCCTTGTCGGCGAAGACGCCCGCGTCCCGCAGGGTGGTGAAGTACTCGATGCCCGCGCGGGCGCCCCGGCTGCCGAAGTCGCCGGTGGAGTAGGCGTGCCGGGCCTCGTCCTGGGTCAGGAACGTCTGGATGATCTGCGCGAGCAGCTTCTGCCCGGTCCAGTCGTTGCCGCCGACGGTCACCGGCGCGATGCCCTTGGCCCGCAGCTTCCGGGCGGCGGCGATCAGCTCGTCGCCGGTGGTGGGGATCGCGCCGACGCCCGCCCGGTCGAGGAGGGCGCGGTTGTAGGCGACCGGCCAGTTGGTCGCGAAGTACGGGAAGGCGCGCAGCCGGTCCTTGTCGTCCGTCCACGCGGACAGCGCGGCGGGCAGCACCCGGTCGCGCAGCCCCCAGTCGTCGAGGTACCCGCCGACGTCGACGGTGGCGTCGACGTCCGTCCAGGCCAGCGTCTTGTCGTAGAGGTTCACCATGACGACGTCGGCCTCCTTGCGGGCCAGCCGCGAGGTCTCGTACACCTGCCCGAGGTCGTCGCCGTTGATGAGGTTCTTCACGGCCAGGCCCGGGTTCTCCTCGCGGAAGCGGTCCAGGGCGGCCAGGTAGGTGGGGGAGCCCGGCGCGGTGGTGCCGAGCTGCGTGTGGATGACGAGGGTGTCCGGGTCGGAGTCAGCCGCGGCCAACGACGAACAGCCGGACAGAGCGGGCACGGCGGCAGCCGCAGCCAGACCGGAGCCGGCGGCGAGCAGGCCGCGCCGGGTCAGCGATGAGCGCACAGCGGTGGTCTCCAACCAAGCGGTTAACGATTGGTTAATCGATGTACCTCGTGAGGTGCGAGGACTTTAAGGAGCGGGGCCGCTGTGGTCAAGGGGGTGGGCGTGACGAAAGGACGTGCGAGGGGCTGACGGGTCCGGGGGTTCCGGTGGGGCAGGGGGCTCCCGGCGCTACCAGGTGACCGGCAGGGCGACGGGGAAGCGGCGGATGGTGCCGGTGTCCCAGCGCACCTCCCGCGGCTCGACCGCGAGGCGCAGCCCGGGGAAGCGGTCCAGGAGGCCGCCGACGGCCACCTCCAGCTCCGTCAGGGCCAGCGGCACCGCGACGCACCGGTGGCCGCCCCAGCCGAACGTCATGTGCGGCAGGGCCGTCCGGTCCGGGTCGAGGACGTGCGGGCGCGGGTAACGGGCCGGATCGCGGTTCGCGGCCAGGTACGAGACGTGCACGTAGTCGCCCGCGCGGATGAGCACCCCGTCCATCACCACGTCCTCCAGGGCGACCCGGGGAATGCCGACCCCCTTGCGGAAGGGGATGACGCGCAGCAGCTCGTGCAGGACGTCCGGCAGCCGCCGCCGTCCGGCGCGCACGTCGTCGGCCAGCTCCGGGCGGGTCAGCAGCAGGTAGGCGATGTCGCTGATCTGGCAGGTGGCCGTGTCCACCCCGCTGAGCGTCAGTGTCAGGGCCATGACGGCCAGCTCGTCGTCGTCGAGGACGTCGGAGCCGTCCGCGGCGGCGGCCAGCGCGCTGATCAGGTCGTCGCCCGGCACCCGGCGCCGCTCCCGCACCAGCTCGTGGAAATAGGCGCGCAGCGCGGTCTTGGCGGCGGCCGCGTCCGCACCGCCCCCGGCTCCGGTGCCGAGCAGCAGCCGCAGCCGGTGCCGGGTGGGCGGCCAGTCGGCGCGCGGGATGCCGAGCAGGTCGAGGACGGTCAGCTCGGGAAGCTGGTCGGAGAGGTGGCGCACCAGGTCCGCCGGAGGACCCTGCGCCGCCATCCCGTCCAGCAGGCGGTCCGCGATCCGGGTGATCCGGCCGCGCATCCGGTCCGCGTGCTCCTGGGTGAACGCCTGCGCCGCCAGCCGCCGCAACCGGCTGCTGCGCGGCGGGTCCGCCACGTTGATCGACTCGGGCGAGACGATCGGCCCCGGGGTCATCCGGGGGAAGTCGGTGCCGACGATCGCGGCCCGGCTGAACCGCGGGTCGACGGTGACCCGGCGCACCTGCTCGAACCCGGTCACCAGCCAGGCGGGGGCCGCGCCGTACGGCAGCGCGATCCGGACGGGGGAGCCCCGCGCCATCAGCTCGGCGAGCGCCGGATCGAACTCCAGGGCCTCGCTGAAGTCGAAGGGGCACGTGGTCACGTCGTCCGCGGTCATCGCGTGGTTCTCCTGTCGCCGCCCGGGTCGCTGCCCGAACCGGTGACTACCCCGCGGACGGCGCGTTCTCCCCGCCGCCCTCCCCGTGTCCCTCTCCCGTGGTACGCGGGCGGCCGTCGCCGAAGACGCCCAGGATGCGTTCGGCGGCCAGTGTCGCCGTCAACTCGCCCGCCCGCACCGCCTGTTCGAGCGACGGGGCGAGGGACCGCACGGCGGGGTCCCGGCGCAGCCGGTCCAGCAGCTCGTCGTGGACCATCGTCCAGGTCCAGTCGACCTGCTGGTCCCGGCGTTTGGAGGCGAGCCTGCCGGCGGAGTCCAGCCGGGTCCTGTGCTGCTCCAGGCGTTCCCAGACCTGTTCGAGTCCGGTCGACTCCCGCGCGCTGCAACTGAGCACCGGTGGCGTCCAGAAGGCGTCCTTGCCGTGCATCAGCCGCAGCGCGCCCGCCAGTTCACGCGCCGCCACCTGCGCGTCCCGCTCGTGCGGGCCGTCCGCCTTGTTGACGGCGATCACGTCGGCCAGCTCCAGGACGCCCTTCTTGATCCCCTGGAGCTGGTCGCCGGTGCGGGCCAGGGTCAGCAGCAGGAACGTGTCGACCATGTTGGCGACCGCCGTCTCCGACTGGCCCACCCCGACCGTCTCCACCAGGATCACGTCGTAACCGGCCGCCTCCATCACCACGATCGACTCGCGGGTCGCCTTCGCCACACCGCCCAGCGTGCCCGCGGTGGGGGAGGGCCTGACGAAGGCCGCCGGGTCGACGGCCAGCCGCTCCATCCGCGTCTTGTCGCCGAGGATCGAGCCGCCCGACCTGCTGGACGAGGGGTCGACGGCGAGGACGGCGACCCGGTGGCCGAGCCCGGTGAGCAGGGTGCCGAAGGCGTCGATGAACGTCGACTTGCCCACCCCGGGCACCCCGCTGACGCCGATCCGCCGCGACCGGCCGCTGTGCGGCAGCAGCGCGGTCAGCAACTCCTGGGCGAGGACGCGGTGTTGCGGACGGGTGGACTCGACGAGGGTGATGGCGCGCGCGATCACCGCCCGCTTCCCGTCGAGGACACCCTTCACGTACGTCTGTGGATCGATGACTGCCATGGTGCTCAGAGTTCGTGGCCGAGGCCGGTCGACAGCCGCTTCACCAGATCGTGGGCCGCGTCGGGGATGACCGTGCCGGGCGGGAAGACGGCCGCCGCGCCCATCTCCAGCAGCGTCGGCACGTCCTGCGGCGGGATCACCCCGCCGACCACGATCATGATGTCCTCACGGCCCTCCTCGGCGAGCTGGTCGCGCAGCGCGGGCACCAGGGTGAGGTGACCGGCGGCCAGCGACGACACCCCGATGACGTGCACGTCCGCCTCGACGGCCTGCCGCGCCACCTCGGCCGGGGTCTGGAACAGCGGGCCGACGTCGACGTCGAAGCCGAGGTCGGCGAAGGCGGTCGCGATGACCTTCTGGCCGCGGTCGTGGCCGTCCTGGCCCATCTTGGCGACCAGGATGCGCGGACGGCGGCCCTCCGCCTCCTCGAACGCGTCCACCAGCGCACGGGTGCGCCCGACGGCCGGGGAGTCGCCTGCTTCGGTGCGGTACACACCCGAGATCGTACGGATCTGGCTCGCGTGCCGCCCGTAGACCTTCTCCAGCGCGTCGGAGATCTCCCCGACGGTGGCCATGGCGCGGGCCGCGTCCACGGCCAGCTCCAGCAGGTTGCCCTCGCCCGCAGCGGCCCTCGTCAGCGCGGACAGCGCGTTCTGGCAGGCGCGTTCGTCCCGCTCCGCGCGCAGCCGCCGCAGCTTCTCGATCTGCTGGGTGCGCACCGACGAGTTGTCGACCTTCAGCACGTCGATCTGCTCGTCGCTGTCCACCCGGTACTTGTTGACGCCGATCACCTGCTGGCGTCCGGAGTCGATGCGCGCCTGCGTCCGGGCCGCCGCCTCCTCGACCCGCAGCTTGGGGATGCCCGCGTCGATGGCCTGCGCCATGCCGCCCGCCCGCTCGACCTCCTGGATGTGCTGCCAGGCCCGGCGGGCGAGGTCGTAGGTGAGCTTCTCGACGTACGCGCTGCCGCCCCACGGGTCGATGACGCGGGTCGTGCCCGACTCCTGCTGGATCAGCAGCTGCGTGTTGCGGGCGATGCGCGCGGAGAAGTCCGTGGGCAGCGCCAGCGCCTCGTCGAGGGCGTTGGTGTGCAGCGACTGGGTGTGCCCCTGGGTCGCGGCCATCGCCTCCACGCATGTCCTGGTCACGTTGTTGAAGACGTCCTGCGCGGTCAGCGACCAGCCCGAGGTCTGCGAATGCGTGCGCAGGGAGAGCGACTTGGTGTTCTGCGGACCGAACTGCTTGACCAGCTTGGCCCAGAGCAGCCGGGCCGCCCGCAACTTGGCGACCTCCATGAAGAAGTTCATGCCGATCGCCCAGAAGAACGACAGCCGGGGCGCGAACGCGTCCACGTCCAGGCCCGCCTCACGGCCCGCCCTGATGTACTCCACCCCGTCCGCGAGCGTGTACGCCAGCTCCAGGTCGGCCGTCGCGCCCGCCTCCTGGATGTGGTACCCGGAGATCGAGATGGAGTTGTAGCGCGGCATCCGCTGCGAGGTGAAGGCGAAGATGTCGGAGATGATCCGCATCGACGGCTTCGGCGGGTAGATGTAGGTGTTGCGGACCATGAACTCCTTGAGGATGTCGTTCTGGATGGTCCCGGCCAGCTTCTCGGGCGGCACGCCCTGCTCCTCGGCGGCCACGATGTACAGCGCGAGGACCGGCAGCACCGCGCCGTTCATCGTCATCGACACCGTCATCCGGTCCAGCGGGATGCCGTCGAAGAGCTGCCGCATGTCGTAGATCGAGTCGATGGCCACGCCCGCCATGCCGACGTCGCCCGTCACCCGCGGGTGGTCGCTGTCGTACCCGCGGTGGGTGGGCAGGTCGAAGGCGACCGACAGGCCCTTCTGCCCGGCGGCGAGGTTGCGCCGGTAGAACGCGTTGGACTCCTCGGCGGTGGAGAACCCGGCGTACTGGCGGATCGTCCACGGCTGGTTGACGTACATCGTCGGGTACGGGCCGCGCAGGTACGGGGCGATGCCCGGATAGGTGCCGAGGAAGTCGAGTCCCTCCAGGTCCTGCCCGGTGTACAGCGGTTTGACGGCGATCCCCTCGGGCGTCTGCCAGAGCGGGTCGTCGCCGTCGGTCGCCTTCTTCAGCGCGTGCCCCCACTCGTCGGGGCCGCCGTGCGCGGACGGGGTGCCCAGCCCGATCCCGGAGAAGTCGGGGACGGGGGGCACGGAGGGCGCGGTCATCAGGACACTCCCATGAGGTCGAGCGTGGCGGAGAGCACGGCGACGGCGTCGCACCCGGCGAAGACGTAGCTGTCGACACCTTCGTACTTCCCGGGACGGCCGGCCAGGAACACCCGCGTGGCACCGGCCTCCCGCAGCTCCCGCGCCACCTCCCCGGCCCGCTCCTCGTAGAGCGCGTCGCTGGAGCAGAGGCAGGCGGCCACGGCCCCGCTCGCGGCGAAGTCACCGTCCGTGACGGGTTCGATGCCGCCCGCCTGGAAGAGGTTCGAGGCGAACGTGAGCCGCGCGGTGTGCGCGGCGGCCGGGCCGAGGGCGGCCAGGTAGACGCGGGGGCGGGCGCCGGTGGCGGCGAGATGGGCGTCGGAGCGGGCCCGCAGCGCCTCGTACGCCTCGTCGCGCCGCACCTTCGGCAGGCCGCCGGTGGGGGCGGCCGGTGCGGGCGCGCGGACCACCGGTTTCTCGGCGAGGTCCGGGAACTCGCTGACGCCGGTGACGGGTTCGCGGCGCTTGGCGAGATTCGCGGAGCGCACCGCCCAGGTCTCGGCGAGCCGGTCGCCGACCATCCCGGAGCGCAACGCGGCCCGCTGGCCGCCCGCTTGCTCGACGGTCTGGAAGAACTCCCAGCCCGCGTGGGCGAGTTCGTCGGTGAGCCGCTCCACGTACCAGGAGCCGCCCGCCGGGTCGATCACCCGGGACAGGTGGGACTCCTCGATGAGGATCGTGGAGGTGTTGCGGGCGATCCGCCGGGCGAACCCGTCGGGCACCCCGAGTTCCTGGTCGAAGGGGAGCACCGTGACGGCGTCCGCGCCGCCCACCCCCGCCGCCAGCGTGGCGACGGTCGTGCGCAGCATGTTCACCCACGGGTCGCGGCGCGTCATCATCACCGGGGACGTCACCGCGTGCTGCCGCTGGGCACCGGCCCCCGGGTCCCCGCAGACCTCGGCGACCCGCGCCCACAGCCGCCGCGCCGCCCGCAGCTTGGCGATCGTCAGGAACTGGTCGGCGGTGGCCGCGTACCGGAACTCGATCTGGCGCAGCGCCTGCCCGACGCCGAGACCGGCCTCGGTCAGCTCCCGCAGATAGGCCACCCCGGTCGCCAGCGCGCAGCCCAGTTCCTGCGCCGCCGAGCCACCGGCCTCGTGGTACGGCAGCGCGTCCACGGTCAGCGCCCGCAGCCCCGGGTGGGTCCGCACGCACCGCTCGGCGAGCCCGGCGGGCGCGGGGCCCTCGAAGGGCTCTCCGGTGCGGGCCTCGTGGCCGAGCGGATCGGCGCCGAGGTTGCCGTGGACCGCCTGGGCGGCCACACCCCGCTCCCGGTGGATGCGCAGCAGCTCGTCCGCCGCGGCCTGCGTCTCGGCGCCCGCGTCCAGGACGACCGGCGCCAGGTCCAGGTAGACGCCGTCGAGCGCCCGGTCCAGCGCGGACACCGGGATGCCGCCCCGGCTCTCGCCGACGACCAGCCAGAGCGACGTGACGCCGTTCTCCAGGTCGGTGAGGATCGCGTCGCCGTCCGCCGTGGCGTGCCGCTGGCGCACGTCCCAGCCGCCCGCGGTGTTGCCGTCCGGGCGCCCGCCGCGCACGAACGGCGCGAAGCCGGGCAGGCCGGGGTCGGGCGCCGCGTCGCGCGCCGTGTAGAGGGGGCGGGTGCGGAGACCGGGCTCCAGCACGGTGGACAGGGCGTCCTCGGCCGTGTCGTCCGAGACCTCCTTGCCGGACTTGCGCAGCACGCCTGTCACCAGGTGTTGCCATTGCTCGTGTGTCGCGGCGGGGAACTCGGCGGCCAGCGCGAGCCCGTCGTCAGGCAGGACCGTCATGGGCGGATGCTAGGGCAGATGAACTAAGGAGATGCATAGGGCGCGGCTGTGATCTTCTTCTCGCGGCGGAAGTGGCCCGCGGCACAGCGTCCCGCGCGTCCCGCCCGACCGGGTCGGACCGCCCGCGTCACAGGGCCGGGGCGGGGAATAACGCGCGAGGTCATAGGCTTGACGCAACGGAGGACCGGCATGTCACGCACCTGCCGGACGGCGTTGCGAAAGCGAGGAGCGACCGATGACAGCGGGAACCGAGCGGGCTGTACTGGCCGGCGGCTGTTTCTGGGGCATGCAGGACCTGATCCGCAAGCAGCCGGGCGTGGTCGCCACCCGTGTGGGGTACAGCGGCGGCGACACCCCGAACGCCACCTACCGCAACCACGGTGACCACGCCGAGGCCATCGAGATCCTCTTCGATCCCACGGTGACGGGCTACCGCGACATCCTGGAGTTCTTCTTCCAGATCCACGACCCGACGACCAGGGACCGGCAGGGCAACGACCTCGGCCGCAGCTACCGCTCCGCGATCTACTACACGGACGAGGAGCAGCACCGCGTCGCGGTGGACACCATCGCCGACGTCGAGGCCAGCGGTCTGTGGCCCGGCTCGGTGGTCACCGAGGTCGAGCCGGTGGGCGACTTCTGGCAGGCCGAGCCCGAGCACCAGGACTACCTGGAGCGCTACCCGAACGGCTACACCTGCCACTTCCCGCGCCCGGACTGGAAGCTGCCGCGCCGGTCGCAGGCGGCGAGCTGATCCGTCGGCCCGGACACGACGAGAGCGACCACGTCACCTCGATGGAGGGGGCGTGGTCGCTCTCGTTGGTGTACGACGCTCCTGTGCGCGTGAGGGAGCGGTGACCCGTCGGCGCCGGGCCGTCCCGGCAAGGATCGCCTGTCCGAGGCGGATCGAAGGACGGCCCGGCACCGACGGGGGCGTGGACCGGGCGACCGGCGGACCCGTGGAACCACGGCGCCCGCCGGTCGCCCAAAACCGCTGCTCACTCCGTGGACGGAGCTTCCGTCCCGGGGGACGGGGCGGTGCCGTCGCTCACCAGTAGTGGCGACGTCCGGCTACGGCGTGACCTGCGGATCCCATGATCCACAGAACGGCACCGATCACGAGGAGGACGATACCGATCGTCCAGAGGATGGAAATGCCGGTCAAGAAACCGACGACTAGAAGAATGACACCGAGGGCGATCATCATGGCCTCCTACAGCAGGGACCGTTCCCGGACTTCCGGGTACCCCGAAAACGGCGATTAACCGCCGCTTCCGCGATCGGTGTCCGCGGGACCGCCGTCCGTCGCCGTCCATCACCGTCCCCGGCTTCCGTCGCGGACGACGGACGGTGGAGGCGGCCGCCAGACGGCAGACGGCGGACGGCAGACGGGACGGCGGGACGGCGGGACGACGGGACGGCGCCGACGGTGGGGTCGCGGCCGCGGCGGTCAGCTCGCGGGCAGGGAAGCGGTCACCCGGGCGAGTTCGTCCGGTGTCAGGGGCCGGCCCCACAGCGCCAGCGTCCACTGCCAGGCGCCGTCCCGCCAGCGGTGCACGAACGCCTCCGGATCGGCGACCCAGCCCGGCTCGAACGGCGGTGCGTGCGGCGGCTGCCGGATCAGGACCGCCATCTCGGGAGTGCCCGCGGGGGCACCGTCGTGGTAGAGGTCGATCGCCAACAGGCCCGTGTCCGGGTCGCCTTCGAGGACGTCGGGGGTGAAGTGCCGCCGTCCGCCCGGCCAGTGGCCCGGCAGCGGCAGGGACGCGGCGCGGTAGTGCGCGGCGGCGGCCTCGCGACGGGCCCGGTGGGCCAGGTCGGCGGCGGCCAGGTCGTCCGTCCACCGGAAGACGGCGTCCGCCACCGACGACGGGAACGCCACCTCTGTCACCTCCTCGCGGTACCCGAGCCCGGGGACCCCGGCGGACAGGAGGACGCCCGCGTCGGCGTCGACGACCAGGTGCAGCGGCTGCGGGAGGGACGGCACGCCCAGGGTGACCGCCCAGGCGGCGCGTCCGTCCCGGCGGACCTCGACCGGACGGTCGAGGCAGGTCGCCCCCGCGAGCGCCGCGCTCGGCACCGGGGTGACGAGGCGGGCCGGAGAGGGCGCGAGGTCCCAGGGGAACAGCGGCCCGAACTCCAGCCCCTGGCCGCCCTGTCGGGGACCGTCGCCGTCGGCCGGGTCCCGGACGTCCAGGGTGACGTCGCCGCCGCCGTGGTCGAGGAACCAGTCGCCCGGGGGCCGGTGGACGAAGCGTGTGACGACACGGACCCGGCTCGGGGGCGGCCAGCCGTGCCCGTCGTCGCGCCGGGGCTGGAGCGAGGTGTGCACCCCGGTCACGCAGGAGCCCGGCCCGCGGTCGAGCAGTCCGAGCAGGGCGCTCCACTCCGTCATCGTGGCCTCCTCGGCTCAACTGCCGTCGCCGGTACGGTGACACAGCCTGGTGGTGGTGCGGGTGGCGCAGACGTCCCAGCCGCGGAACTTCTCGCCCGCCGCGCCGTCGTCCCCGATCGCGCGGCTGCCGTCCGCGAAGGTCACCAGCAGCTTGACCATCGGGAACCTGGTGACCACGGCCGTGCTGCCGAAGTTCTTCACGATCCGCTGCCCGTCGACCGCGACCCCCGAGCCGTGGCCCTGCGCCCCGTCCCGCCGCCAGGTCGAGCAGGTGCTGTCCGGCGCGTGGGCGATGTTCACCCCGCAGTCGTACGTGTAGTCCAGGTGGAACCGGGTCGAACCCGACCAGCGGCTCCCGTAGAAGGTGATCTCCCACTTCTTCGACGTCCGGCCGCGCACGTACTCCTTGATCGCGACCTTCACCTGCTGCACCGGACGGCAGCCGCCCGAGCCGCACTCGGCCTCGATGGCGTACACGTCCGCCGACCGGTACACGTAGTCGGTGCTCCGGTTGCCCCGGCGCAGCTTGTAGCCGTGAGGTGTCCCGGTCCTCGGCGTCGCGGCGGACCGGCCCGGCAACTGGCTCCGCGCCCAGTCCGGCAGCGCGGACAGCCGCGTCGACACGCCTTCCGCCAGAGGCCGTTCGGCGAAGAACCGCACGGTCCCGGCGGCGGCCGACGGCGTGTACGAGAAGTACCCGACCGTGCGGGCCGGGGGAGCGGGCCGGTGCGCGGGGCCCGCGGCGCCCGCGGGACCGGCGGCGAGCACGGTGACGGCGGCGGCTGCCACGGCTGCGGTGCGTACCTGGCGGGAGACCACGAAACCTCCTGGAGGGGGGCGAGTCGACCGACGCGGAGCCTGCCACGGCCGGTGCCCCCGCCACCTCCGAACACCGTCCGGGTCACACGAAAGGAGGCCCGCGACCCGCTCGGACCGCCGCGCCCGCGTCATCGGTCCATTCCGTTTGAATCACAGACACAACGCCAGGACGGGAGATTCCTCCCGAACGGCGCGGACGCATGATCGAATGCCGTTGTCATGAACAGGCGGCCTCTGGGGAGGGGCCGTGAGCGTGGGGGAGGGCGCCGTCGTGCGCGCTGTCGAGGAGAGAACCCTGTCCTGCCCGGAGTGCAGGGCCACCGTCCGCGTCGACGACAGGTTCAGCGTCTGGTGCCAGGACTGCGACTGGAACGTGGACCCGCAGCCGCCCGAGGAGGACGACGACCGCCTGGAACGGGTGCGGCGGGCGATGGCACGGCGCCACGGCGAGAGGCTCTACGCCGAGATCGCGGCCGGCGGGAGCCTGCGCGCCCACCGCGACCGCGCCTCGATACCGGCCCTCGCCCTCGCGCTCGCCGTCCACGCGGTCACGCTCGCCCTGCTCCTCGGCGGGCTCTGGTGCGTGATCGCGGGCTGGGGCGGATGGGGCATCGTGCCGGGGGCGCTGCTCCTGCTGCTCGCCTGGGTCCTGCGCCCGCGCTCGCCCCGGCCGCGCGGAGCCGACCCGGAGCTGCTGCGCGCCGACGCGCCCGAGCTGTACGCGCTGGTCGACGACGTCGCCCGGGTGGTCGGGACCCGGAGCGTCGACCGGATCGTCGTCACCACCGAGGTCAACGCGTCGGTCCGCGTCCACGGGGTGCGCGGGCGCCGGTGGCTGGCGCTGGGACTGCCGCTGTGGGAGATCCTGACCCCGCAGCAGCGCGTGGCGCTCCTCGGCCACGAGCTCGCCCACTACAGCAACGGCGACACCCGGCACGGCGTGGTGGTGGGGACGGCGTACCGCTCCCTGGCCACCTGGCACTACGTGTTCCTGCCGATCACCGATCCGGCCGCCGCCGAGATGCTGGCCAACGTCCTGTTCACCGTCCCCCGCCTGGCCCTGCACGGTCTGCTCGAACTCCTCGACCACCTGACGCTGAGGGCCGCCCAGCGCGCCGAGTACCTGGCCGACCGGGAGGCCGCCCGCGCCGGGTCCACCGAGGCGGCGGTCGGTCTGATGGACCGGCTGCTGGTCGCGGAGTCGGTCACCGTCGCGCTCCGCCGCGAGGCGAACCGGGCCGCGCTCACCGGCCCCCGGGGCGCCCGCGCGGCCGACGCCCATGCGGTGGGGATCTGGGAGCGGCTGCGGACCGACATCGCGGCGATCCCGGAGAGCGAGTACGAGCGGCAGCGCCGGGTGGGTGCGCGGCGCGGGCACAGCGTCGACTCCGCCCACCCGCCGACCCATCTGCGCCGCGCCTGCCTGCTCCTCGGCCCGGCCGCCGACGCCGTCGTGACGCTCGACGAGGACCGGGCCCGCCGCGTCGAGTCCGAACTCGCCCCCGCCCGCACCACGGTGGCCCGCACCGTCGTCCGGGACGGCTGCTGACGGCAGGCCGTCCCCGACGCCGACGACAGCAAGCGGTCGACCTCGCCGCCGTCCCCCGACGCCGACGGCAGCGCGCTGCCGACGTAGCCGCCGTCTCCCTGCACTCCGTCTCGGCTCAACGCCTCCGCCCCAGAACGCTGTTCACGCTCTGGGCGGAGTGCGGAGTGCGGAGTGCGGAGTGCGGAGTGCGGAGTGCGCGGGCACCGGGGCGGGGTGCCGCCCGTCGGCGGGCGCGCGGTGCATGGGGTGCCCGGGGCGCCCACGTCCACGACTGGCCCCGGTGCCCCTCACGCCGTGTGCGGGGCGCGCGGCCGTCGCTCCCTCACCGTCATCACCATCGTGCCGGGGCGGACGGTGGCCCGCGCCACCGGTGCGACCGTGTGGCCCTCGGGCAGTTCCAGGCGCACCTGCCGGACGATCGTCGCGATGGCCGTCATCAGCTCGGTGAGCGCGAACCGGTCCCCGATGCACTTGTGCTTGCCGTCGCCGAACGGCAGGAACGCCCCGCTGGGCGGCGGCTGCGCGCTCTCCAGCCAGCGGTCGGGGTCGAAGGCGAGCGGGTTCTCGAACAGGGCCGGGTCGCGGTGCAGCGCGTGCTGGCAGTAGGCCAGTTCGGTGCCCGCGGGCAGCGTCCACGCGCCGAGCCGGGTCTCCGTCAGGGTGCGGCGGGTGACCAGCCAGCCGGTGTGGTGGAGCCGCAGCGCCTCGTCGACGACCCGCTTGAGGTACGGGAGCCGGGTGATGTCGGAGAAGGCGATCGGGCGCTCGCCGACCACCTCGTCCAGCTCGGTCAGCACCGACGCCTCGATGTCGGGGTGCCGGGCGAGTTCGTAGAGCACCCAGGACAGCACCGACGCCGTCGTCTCGGTGCCCGCCACGGCGAGGGTGAGGATCTCGGAGCCGATCTGGAACGGCGTCAGCGGCTGCCCGGTGTCCTTGTCGGTGGCCCGCAGCAGCAGCGAGAGCATGTCCCCGGTGTCGTGGCCCGAGGCCTGGAGGTCGTCGACGGCCCGGTGGATGGTGGCCCGCACGGCGTCCCTGGCCCGGTTGAAGCGGATGTTGGCCGGGAGGGGGAGCCGCTCGACCCAGTCCGGGAGCATCACGCGCGCGCCGACGCCGTTCATCACCACCGACAGGTCCTCGCGCACCTGGCGAAACGTTTCATCATCGAGGCTGCCCGCGAAGACCGTCTTGGCCAGCATGTCGAGCGACAGGTGGACCATCGCCTCCCGCACGTCGAGACGCTGACCGGGCCGCCACCGCGCCGCCGCCGCGGTCGCCTCGCCGCGCATGATGTCGACGTACCCGGCGATCTCCGGCCGGGCGAAGGCGGGCTGGAGGTTGCGCCGTTTGCGGACGTGCTCCTGCCCTGCGGCGGTGACAACGCTGTCGCCGAGGACCAGCCCCATCTTCTCGAAGAAGCGGCCCTTGTCGAGGCTGGGCCCGAGGTCGATGAGCATGGTGCGGATGAGGTCGGGGTCCTGGACGATGACCGTCCGGGTGCCGGGCTGGAGGGTGATCTCCACGACCGGCCCGTAGTTCTCGCGCAGCGAGGCGATGAACGCCAGGTTGTCGCGCATGAGCTGTATCGCGTGACCCAGCAGCGGGACCGACCCGGCGGCTCTGGGTATGGGGGGAGGCGCTACGAGCGTCACGGTGGGTCAGGCTCCCTTCAGGGCGATTATGGCGCGATATGACTGCCCAGATGATCATGGCCGGTAACCCTCCTTCGCCCAGGAGATCCGGATTCGTGGTGCCGTGTCTCTGGAAACCACCTCATCGAGTGAGTTTGCGGGAGCGGCTGGGCGAGCAGTCGGGAACTGGCTGCGATCCGTCCAACTGGGCACGGGCGCACGCTCGGTGACGTCGGCGCAGCGGTCGGGGCGAGGGAACCCGAGGTCATCGGGGGTACGGTGCCGACGGCGTCCGGCGGAGCCGCGCTCTCGTCCGGCCGCGTGAACTCCGTTGCGTCGACGTCGAGTTGCGGTGCCGAGGACGCGAACCGCCCTGGCGGGGATTGTGATCGCCATCGCTCCGCCGACCCGCGCGCTCACCGCGTATCCGGCGAAACCCGGACGTGATCAACGGATCGCCGTTGAGATCCAGCCGCGCCGGGCCACGGGACAGCGGCATATTCCGGCCGCACTGACGGAAGCGGAGCCCGAGGTGGGGCGGATGCGCCGGTGACGCCGACGGGCCCGCGCGGTTCTCTCGATCACCGCGCGGGCCCGTCGGCGGACATCATCGCGGCGTCGGGCCGCGTGCCGTCCTGCGTCCGCGCGGGCGCCCGCAGGGAGGCTTCCGCTTCGCTCCCGTTACGGGCGGACGGCTCGGTCCGCTGTCGGCCGCGAGGTCCGCGGCCGCGAGGCTCCCGGCCGTGGCGGCGGAGGCGGTCCCGGCGCCTACAGAATTGACTCTGTCAAATGTAGGGGGTAGCTTCTACCGTGTCGGAACGGACCAGACCGGGCTCCGCGGCCCCGCCGTGACCGGTGGGCGATGCCGCCCTTCCGTGTCCGACCCCTCCGCCGTGCGATCCGAAGACGGGTCCCGGCGTGACCCCTCACCTCTATCCGCCGGGCCCGCCCCGGGAATCTGGAGTTCTCATGAAGTGCTACGACTGCACCCAGGAGGTCCGCGAGGGCACCGTCGCCATCGGTGTCTGCAGCGGCTGCGGACTGTTCACCTGCCAGGACCACTCCGACGTGGTGGCCGTGCCGGTCGCCCGTCTCAACGGACTCGGCACCTCCCACCGGCGCGCGCCGGCGCGCACGGTGGTCTGCCGCACCTGCCGTGCCGCCGGGACCGCGCACTGACCCACCGGGTCCATCGGTGTTACGTTGAAAAAGATGATCACCGAGACGAGGGAAGGAGGCGGAGCCATGGAGGAGTTCGCCCAGTCGCTCAGGCGCAAGGGCCTGCGCAGCACCTCCCAGCGCCGCGCCGTCCTGGCCGCGCTCCAGGGGTTCCCGCACTCGACCGCCTCCGAGATCGAGGCGCGGATCGGCGCCGCCCCGGCCGGTGCGTCGTCCGGCATGTCCCGGCAGGGGCTCTACAACGTCCTCGACGACCTGACCGGCGCCCAGCTGATCCGCGCGATCGAACCGGCCGGGTCCCCGGCCCGCTACGAGCTGCGCGTCGGGGACAACCACCATCACCTCGCGTGCCGCTCCTGCGGCGCGATCACGGACGTCGACTGCGCGGTCGGCGCCGCGCCCTGCCTCGACCCGGTGTCCGACCAGGGCTTCTTCATCGACGAGGCCGAGATCACCTGGTGGGGCCTGTGCGCGCGGTGCCGCCCGGACACCCCCTGATCAGGGTTCCGTACCGCGCAGTCTGATCCGTTCCTCGCGCGGCACCGTCACCTCCAGGGCGTCGGCGTTCGGCGCCGTCCAGCGGCGGAACTTGTCGTGCAGCGGCCGCAGCACGTACGTCCCGTCGGGCCGGACGTCGTTGACGATCCCGTCCTGACCCGCGGCACGGTCCCTGACCTGATCTCCCACCCACGGGATCCTTCTCTCGGGCACCGGGCCTCCAGCAGCGCGTCACAGTCGGTTCTCGGCGAGCCGGACCCGGGCCCCGAGGGCTCCTGCCAGACTCCCGCCGGAAGACATTCCGTGAACGGGCCCCCACCGGATGCGGCGGACCGCAAAAAGCCGAACGCCCTTCCACCGCACCGGAGTCCACCAGGACGCGCGGTCAGCCCCGGACGGTTCCGCGCGTCCCCGCGTCGTCAACTCCCGCCGCCAGAACGGCGGTCGACCGCGCGCAGCGGGCCACGACGCCCGCCGCGACGACGTCGGCCTGCCGGAACAGCGCGGCGTTCGAGCGCGCGCGGGCCCCGATCGCCGTGTTCCACTCCACGCCCTCCAGCGGGACACCGCACGCGAAGAGCCGGTCCGACGCCACCCCGCGGGCGTCCCGCACCCGCAGCCCGGCCGGGTCCACGTCCAGCGCGCCGCTCGGACCACCCCGCCCGCCGTCCCCGCGATGGACCCGCCCCAATCCGGAGTCCAGCAGCGACCGCAGCAGCGGATCGGCCGTCCTCGCGGCGTCGGCGCCCGGCAGCCACGCGTCCACGAGCGCCCGCGCCTCGACCGGCTCGTCCGGCACCGTCGCGGAGACGGCGGTGAACACCCCGCGCGCCGCGTCCACGTGGACCTCGGGACGCGCCCCGAGGAACGACACCACCCCCGCCTCGCTCAGCGCCAGCAGCTCGGCGATCCTCGACGGCGGCGGGCCGCTCGACAGATGCGCGCCGAACGCCCGCAGCCACGACAGCTCAGCCCGGGTCTCCCCGCCCAGCGCGCCGCCCGCCACCAGCCGCCGCACCGCGCCCTTCACCGAGGCGACGGCGGCCGCCGCGGCCTTGAGCGGACTCGACCCCGGATCCAGCGCCTGCGCCAGGTCGTCGTCGAGCCGCGCCCGCGTCCAGCCGTCGAACTCCGCCCGCGACGCGAACCGCCGTCCCCGGAGCGGCCGGTCGAGGTCGCGCAGGTCGAACCGCGCGGCGGGATCCGCGAACGCCCGCTCCAGCAGGCCCGTTTCGGCGACCGAACCGTACGGGGCCACCGCGTACCGCGCCAGGAACTCCCGCGCCGCGAACGCGCACTCCCCGGGCGAGCGGCGCAGCAGCACCCCGTACCAGGCGAGCCCCGCCTCCTTGGCGATCAGCGGCCACACGTCGCCGGTGAAGGAGACCGCCCCCGGGCCCCGGGCGAGCAGGCCCTCCACCGCCGCGTCGTCCAGGACCACCCGGCGGTGCCCCGCGGGCATCGTGCCCGGGGCGTGCCCGCGCGCCAGATAGGGCAGACCGCGCCCGGAACCGGCGTACACACGGGGCTCGCGGCCCGACGGCAGATAACGCGCACGGCCGCCAGGCGACGTCGTGAAACGTCCGCCGCGCCCCGAGGTCAGCAGGGTGAGCTGGTCGAAGAAGTTCAGCGCCAGCCCCCGCACCAGCACCGGTTCCCCGGCCGCCACCCGGCTCAGATCGCTCTCGTGGGCCTGCCCAGGCGGCACGTGGACCAGCCCGAGCCGCGCCGCGTCGGACCGCAGCGCGCTCTCCCCGTCGCCCGGCAGCACCTCGGTGTGGCCGGTCGCCAGCACCACCGCGTCCGCCACCACCTCGCCGCCCCCGGCCAGCACGAGGCGCAGCCGGTCACCGGGGGCGGCGGCCAGCTCCACCGCGCGGTCCCGCCGGTGGACGACCCGCACCCCGGGCGGGGCACCGGCCGCGATCCGCTCGAACGCCCACGCCAGATAGCGGCCCATCAGCGCCCGCGGCGGATAGGCGTGCGGGGCGAGACCGGGGGAGTGGTGCCCGGACCACTCCAGCAGGGTGGGCCCCGGGGTGGGCGGACCCGGCGTCCGCACCGAGTCGTCGGGGAACGCGGTGGCGTGCCCGGCGAGGGTGTTCATGAGCAGCGACTCGGGCTGCCCCGGCGCCCAGACGCGGCCCGCGCCGGGTACGAACGGCTCGATCACCTCGATGTCCGCCCCGGGCCCGTCCCCGCCCAGCCGGGCGGCGAGCCGCTGGACGACGGCCGTGCCGCGCGGGCCCGCGCCCACCACGGCGACCACCGGCCGCCGCGCACCGGCGGACGCCGGGGTCACGCCTCCTCGTCCCAGATGTCGCCCAGCACGCGCATCAGGTTGCCGCCGAGGACCTTGCGCAGGTCGTCGGCCGCGTACCCGCGCCGGGCCAACGCCTCGGTGATGACCGGGAGATCGGCCGGGGTGCCCATGCCGACCGGGTGGATCAGGTCCAGGTTCAGGCTGTCGTCGACGATCGGGATCTCCGGGTAGAGCCGCCGCACCCGCGCCATGCCCTCCTTGGAGTACTTGCGCTCGTCGCCGACGTCGGTGCCCACGATCACGTGGTCGATGCCGACGAGCTGCACCAGGTGGTCGATGTTGTCCGCGAACACCTCGGGCCCGGTCGGACCCTTGAGGCCGTCGGGGCTGAGGAACCCGGACTTCGCGGCCAGCCCGAACGCCCCGCCGCGCGCCGCGAGTTCGCGCACGACCTGGTCGCTCTTGTTGCGGGGGCTGTCCACGAACCGGGTCAGCCCCGCGTGCGTGACCAGCACCGGCTTCTGCGACAGCTCGATGGTCTCCAGGGTGGAGCGCTCGCCCGTGTGGGACAGGTCGAGGGCGATCCCGAGCCGGTTGCACTCGCGCACCAGGGACCGCCCGAACCGGCTGAGGCCGCCGTTGGCGGTCTCCCCGCTGCCGTCCCCCGCGAAGTTGCGGTTCTGGTAGGTCAACCCGAGGAAGCGCAGGCCCAGTTGGTGCAGCGCCTCCAGCCGCCACAGCTCGTCCCCGATCGGCTTGCTGTCCTCGAAGCCCACGAACCAGGCGACCGATCCGTCCTCCTTGGCCCGCCGCACGTCGGCCAGACCGCGCCCCTGGAAGATCCGGCCGTCCGTCTCCGCGATCCTGCGCTGCCAGCCGACGATCGACGCGACGGCCGCGTCGTAGCCCTGCGACACGATCGTCGCGTGGTTGAACGCGGTCACCCCGGAGGCGGCCAGCTTCCCGAGGTACGTCTCGTCCGCCCAGGACAGCGGCGTGCAGTCGAGCGCGTTGAAGACGATGCTCTCGCGGTGCAGCGCCGCGGGGTCGAAGGACGGGGCGGGCGCGGTGGACACAGGGACCTCCAGAAGGGGGGAACGGAGAACGGGACGGGTGCGGGTCAGGCGCGGAGGCTGCGCCGCAGCCCGAGACTGCGCTCGACCACCAGGACGGCGAGCACCGACAGCAGGACCAGGCAGACCGAGAGCGCGGCGATCGAGGGATCGCTGCGGTACTCCACGTACTGGAGCACCGCCACCGGCAGCGGCCTGGTGTCCTGCCCGGAGACGAACAGGGAGATGACCGTCTCGTCGAAGGAGAGCAGGAAGGCGATGACGGCGCCGGAGACCAGGCCGGGCAGCGCCGCGGGCAGGGTCACCCGCCGCAGCACGGTGAGCCGCCCGGCGCCCAGGGTGCGGGCCGCCTCCTCGGCGCGCGGATCGGCCCCGGCGAGCGCCGCCGACACCGTCCGCACCACGTACGGCACGGTCACCCCGAGGTGGGCCAGGATCAGCCCCCAGTAGGTGTCGGTCAGCGGGATCGGCGCGAACAGCACCAGCAAAGCGAGCCCCAGCACGATGTGCGGCACCAGCAGCGGCGACAGGAACGCCGACTCGACCGCGGCGCGGCCCCGGAACCGCGTCCGGGTCAGCGCCAGCGCGGCGGGCACCCCGGTGAGCAGCGCCAGCAGCGTGGTGACGGCGGCGGTCACCGCGCTGACCTGGACGCCCGCGCGGAAGTCGGCGTTGGCGAAGACCTGCCGGTAGGCGTCGAGGGTGAACCCCTCGGGCGGGAAGCGCAGGAACGGGGAGTCGTCGAAGGACTCCACGAACACCACGAGGATCGGGGCGAGCAGGAACAGGTACAGGACGGTCAGCAGCGCGGCCCGCGCGATCCGCCCGGCCGGACGGGTCCTCATCGGGAGCCTCCCTTCTCACCGGTGAACCGGCGCTCCAGGGCGCGCTGCGCGCGCTGGTACAGCACGATGACGACGCCGAACAGGACCAGCAGCAGCACCGACAGCACCGCCGCCACCGGCCAGTCGAGCGAGGTGATCGCCTCGTCGTAGATCTCGGTGGCCAGCACGAACACCCGGCCGCCGCCGATCAGCCGCGGGGTGACGTAACCGCTGAGGCTCAGCACGAACACCAGCAGCGCGGCGGTCAGCACGCCGGGCAGGGTCAGCGGCAGCACCACCCGGCGCAGCACCGCGAGCCGGTTGGCGCCGAGCGAGGCCGCGGCCCGCTCCAACTCCGGCTCCAGGCGCCCGAAGCCGCTGATCATGGCGAGGATCGCGAACGGCATGTAGATCTCCACCGAGGCGATCACGACCCCGGTCATGTTGTTCGCCAGCGGCAGCGGTCCGTCCGTCAGGGCCAGCGCCTGGAGCGTCTTGTTGACCAGCCCCTGGTTGCCGAGGATCGCCATCCAGCCGAAGGTCCTGGCGACCGCCGAGATCAGCAGCGGCGCCACGGCCAGCGCCATCAGCAGACTCCGCCACCGGCTGGTGGTGCGGGCCAGGAACAGCGCCAGCGGATACGCCAGGACCAGCGTGAACACCGTGACCAGCACGCCGAGTTGCAGGGTCTGCCCGATGACCTTCCAGTAGTGCCCGTCGCCGAGCACCGACGCGAACGTGCCGAAGGTGAGCGTCTGCCGGATGGCGCCGCCGTCGAGCGGCTCGTTGAGCGCCATGCGCACCACCCACACCAGCGGCATGGCGTACGTGAACAGCAGCGCGAGCGCGCCCGGCGCCAGCAGGAACAGCGCGGTCCGGCCGGGGCGCGGCCCGCGCGCCGCCCCCGGACGCGGCGACCCGTCCGC
>NZ_FMCI01000218.1 GCF_900091845.1 Streptomyces sp. SolWspMP-5a-2 | reverse complement strand
GTGGTGGCCGCCCGTGGGAGGCGGCGGGGTGTGGTGACCGCTGGGCGGGGGTGTGTGGTGGCCGCCGTGGGGCGGGGTGTGGTGAGGCGGGGGCGTGTCGTCCTCGCCGTAGCCGCCCTCCCTGCCGTGACCCGGGGTGTCGCCGTAGCCGTACCGGGGCTCGTCACCGTGACCGCGGCCCGACTCCTCGTCGTAGCCGTAGCCGTAGCCGTAGTCCGCGTCCTCGGCGTACGACATCGCGGGGACCCGGTGGTGGTGGTGACGGACGTGCGGGGCGTTCACGCACGAGTTGCCGAACGTCGGGTTGAGCGCGGCGGCGCCGTCGACGGAGTTGCCGCACGCGTTCACCGGCACGTCGACCGGGACCGCGACGCTGTTGCCGGACAGGACACCCGGCGAGTCCGTGGCGGCCCCGCCCGCCTGCGCGTCGGCGAAGGCGGGGCTGCCGTACAGGGACAGAATGCTTGACGCGGCGGCCGCCACGACCATTCCCTTGCCCAGGGTCTGACGCATCTCGTTGTCTTCCTGCTTGAAGAAGTGGGAAAAGCCGGCCTCGGCACCGGAGGCGGTGTCCGAGGCCGGCTTGGATCAGCCGTAGGGCCGAGGCGTGAGCGCTACGCCGTCAGTGGTTGGCGCAGACGTTCCCGAACGCGGGGTTCAGCAGACCGATCACGTCGATCGAGTTGCCGCACACGTTGACCGGGATGTGGATCGGAACCTGGACCACGTTGCCGGAGAGGACGCCCGGCGAACCGATGGCGGCACCCTCGGCACCCGAGTCGGCGAAGGCCGGGGCGGCCAGGCCGAGCGTCATGATCGCGCCCGCGACGACAGCGGCGGTCTTCTTCATGAGGTTTCCCTTCTCTGCGGTCATGCCCAGGTGGCGGTCGAAACCGACGCGAGCACAGCCGGAACGGCTCGCACCATGACCTACGGGCTGGAAACGAGAGACGGGCGCCGGAAGAAACTGCGGAACCCGGACCACCTGACAATTCACTCGAACGCTGCGCGCGGAAAGGAGCGGTGGACGCGCGGAGGCGGTATCGCGAACCCGGGGCAGGAACGCTTCTCCAGAGGGATTGTCAGGAAATCCGGCAGGCCCGTGCGGTCACGCCTGAACACGGCGCGACCGCACGGGCCCGGGTACGGCGGTGGTCAGCTGCCGAGGGAGCCGTTGCCCGAGAGCACCGGGATGTTGTCCAGCACGTGCGAGACCGGCTCGTCACCCTTGGCCTGGGTGGAGTTCTCGGCGCACTGCTGGTTCTGCGGCGCGGACAGGACCGGCACGTCCTGCAGGGCGGTGACCGGGACCAGGACGCCCACCAGCGACGCGGCGTTGACCTTGGCCGGCAGGCCCACGCAGAGCTTGTTCAGCGAGCCCTGGACCAGCGAGGACTGGGGGCTGAGGTCGCCGTGCGTCTTGGCGTTGCCGAACGCCTGCTCGGCGCCGTTGCCGTTGACGGTGGTGACGCCGCTGTCGTTGCCAATGGCCAGCGCCTGGGGGGCCGCGGTCGCCGAGACGCCGACGACGGAAGCCGCGACCGCGGTGGCGGCCATTGCCTTCTTGAACATTTCTCCGGGTTCCTTTCCTGACGGGGCCGCACATTGCTGCCCCGTCACTTCAACCAG
Organism: Streptomyces sp. SolWspMP-5a-2; assembly: GCF_900091845.1. Classification (GTDB taxonomy): domain Bacteria; phylum Actinomycetota; class Actinomycetes; order Streptomycetales; family Streptomycetaceae; genus Streptomyces; species Streptomyces doudnae. The sequence goes on along the minus strand of NZ_FMCI01000218.1, from coordinate 21,373 downwards.
ACGGGCCCGGATAGGTTTCGACGCTTCACCCGCCCGGATTTCCACTGAGCCATTGGAGTGAACCCCAGCAACCATGCGGGCCGGGGTCAGTTGTGCAGGACGCTCCGGTGGACGGGGTTTCTCCAGAAGGGACATGCAAGTGATCAAGAAGGTTTTGGCTGCCGCGGCTATCGCCGCTTCCGTCGCCGGTGTTTCGGCCGCCACGGCGCCCCAGGCGCTGGCGATCGGCAATGACGGTGGCGTCACCACCACCAACGGCAACGGCGCCGCGCAGATCTACGGCAACCAGGCCACCTACGGCAACATGAGCCCCCAGATGGCGCTCATCCAGGGCTCGCTGAACAAGCCCTGCATCGGCCTGCCCGTCAAGGGCAACCTGGCCTCGCTCGTCGGCCTGGTCCCGGTCACCGTCGCGCAGGACGTGCCGATCCTGTCGGCCCCGCAGAACCAGCAGTGCACCGAGAACTCCACCCAGGCCAAGGGTGACGAGCCGCTCTCGCACATCCTGGACAACATCCCGGTCCTGTCGGGCAACGGCTCCGCCGGTAGCTGATCCGCAGACGCACCCCAGAGCGGGCCGCCGAGTCACTCGGCGGCCCGTTCGGCGTGTCCGGGGTGCGGGGTGCGCGGACGCCTCGGGGCGGGGGGCGCGCGGGCGCGGTCGGGCGGGGGGCGCGTTCCGTGGCGCACGCTGGGCCGATCGGGGCATAAAGCGCAACCAAACCGCTCGCCGGGGGTTGATCAACACGCGGCTCTGCAACGGAGTCCGTCTCCGAAAACTCTGCACGGAGTCCGCTCTCCGAAAGGGAAAGAATCATGAAGAAGCTGCTGGCGACCGCGGCCATCGCCGCCTCCGTCGCGGGTGTCTCGGCCGCCACCGCTCCCCAGGCGCTGGCCGTCGGCAACGACAACGGCGTGACGACCACCAACGGCAACGGCGCCCTCCAGTCGTACGGCAACCAGGCCACCCACGGCGACATGAGCCCCCAGCTCTCGCTCGTCCAGGGCACCCTGAACAAGCCCTGCATCGGCCTGCCCGCCAAGGTCAACGCCGCGTCGCTCGTCGGTCTGGTCCCGGTCACCGTCCTGCAGGACGTGCCGATCCTGTCCGCGCCGCAGAACCAGCAGTGCACCGAGAACTCCACCCAGGCCAAGGGTGACGAGCCGCTCTCGCACATCCTGGACAACATCCCGGTCCTGTCGGGCAACGGCTCCCTGGGCAGCTGACCGCAGCACCACCCGAGCGGGCCGCCGATCCACTTCGGCGGCCCGCTTCGCCGTGTCCGCTCAGGGGCGCCGGTACAGCGCCTCGATCCGCTCGGCGTACGCGGCCGTCGCGGCCTGCCGCCTGACCTTCAGGGACGGGGTCAGCAGGCCGTTCTCCTCGGTGAACTCGCCCTCCACCACGGCGAAGGCGCGGATCGACTCGGCGCGGGAGACGGCCGCGTTGGCGTGGTCGACCGCGCGCTGGACGTCGGCGCGCAGCCGGGCGTCGTCGGCCAGGTCGGCGATCGGGGTGCCGGCGGGCAGGCCGCGGACGGCGAGCCAGTGGGCGAGCGCCTCGGGGTCGAGGGTGACGAGGGCGGCGACGAAGGGGCGGTTGTCCCCGACGACCAGGCACTGGCCGATCGGCGGGCGGCTGCGCAGCCGGTCCTCCAGGACGGCGGGCGAGACGTTCTTGCCGCCGGAGGTGACCAGGATGTCCTTCTTGCGGCCGGTGATGGTGAGGTAGCCGTCGGCGTCCAGGGAGCCGAGGTCGCCGGTGGCGAACCAGTCGTCGCGCAGGACGGCGTCGGTGGCGGCCGGGTCGTTCCAGTAGGCGCGGAAGACGATGCCGCCCCTGATCAGCACCTCGCCGTCGTCGGCGATGCGGACGGCGGTGCCGGGGACGGGGATGCCGACCGTGCCGGGGCGGGGCCGCAGGGGCGGCACGATGGTGGCGGCGGCGGAGGTCTCGGTGAGGCCGTAGCCCTCGTAGACGACGATCCCGGCCGCGTAGAAGAAGAGGTTGAGGTCGCGGTCGAGCGGGGAGCCGCCGCTGATGGCGTAGCGCATCCGGCCGCCCAGCTCCTTGCGGATGCGGCGGTAGACCAGCAGGTCGTAGAGGGCCCGGGCGGCGCGGAGCGCGGGGCCAGGGCCCTTGCCGGTGCCCAGGAAGCGGTCGAGGTGGGCCTGTCCGAAGCGGACGCCGAGGCGGTGGGCGCGGTCGAAGGAGGCGCCCCGGCCGATCTTCTCGGCGGTGGCCCGGCCGGTGTCGTGGATCTTCTCGAAGAGGTAGGGGACGCCGACGAGGAAGGTGGGGCGGAACTCCCGCAGCGCGGGCCGGAGTTCGGCGGGTCTGATGCTCGGGCAGTGGCCGGTCTCGATGCGGGCCAGCAGGCAGGCGATCTGCAGGGTGCGGCCGAGGATGTGGGCGAGCGGCAGGAAGAGCAGGGTCGAGGCGGCCCGCCGGGAGACCGCCTTGAAGACCGGGTGCAGCAGTTCGACGGTGTTGGCGGCCTCGGCGTGCAGGTTGGCGTGGGTGAGGACGCACCCCTTGGGCCGTCCCGTGGTGCCGGAGGTGTAGCAGAGGGTGGCGACCGCGTCGGGGGTGAGGGCGGCGCGGCGCCCGGTGATCTCGTCGTCGGGGACGTCACGGCCGAGTGCGGTGAGCGCGCCGAGGGCGTCCGCGTCCAACTCCCAGGTGCGGGGCGGTTCTTCGAGGCCGAGGGTGCCGGTGCGCACCGTCTCCGCGTGGTCGGCGGTCTCGGTGACGACGAGGCGGGTGCCCGAGTCGCCGATGATCCACGCGACCTGCTCGGCGGAGGAGGTGGGGTAGACCGGCACGGTGCTGCCGCCCGCGGCCCAGACGGCGAAGTCGAGCACGGTCCACTCGTAGCGGGTGCGGGACATGACGGCGACCCGGCCGCCGGGTTGGAGTCCGGCGGCGATCAACCCCTTGGCCACCGCGTGGACTTCGGCGGCGAAGGCGGCGGCGGTGACCGGCCGCCAGGTCCCGTCCGGGGTGCGGCGGCGCAGCACGACGGCGGTGGGCGCCTCGGCGGCGTTGGTGAAGGGGAGGTCGGCGAGGGAGCCGGTGACGGGAGGGGCCGCCAGGACCGGGGTGCGGGCCTCGCGGACCGTGCCGTGCTCGTCGGTGACGGTCACGGCCCCGGCGCGGGCGGCGGGGCCGGCGCGTCCGGCGGCCCGTTCCAGGTCCCTGCGTACGCTCATGGCGGCTCCCGTCGGTGCGGCGTGAACTTACCCGGGAGTCAACTTACTCACGCGTAACCATGGGTCAAGAGGTCGCGCGGCAACGGGAGTCGGGGTTCAGCGGGCGGCTCCGTCCGCCGGGGGGCCGATGAAGTCGGCGACCAGGGCGGCGAACGCGGCCGGGGTGGTCAGCTCGACGCCCAGGGCCTGCGCCTTGGCACGCTTGGACCCGGCGCCCTCGCCCGCGACGACCAGGGTGGTCTTCTTCGAGACGGTGGAGGAGGCGCGGCCGCCCGCCCGCTCGACGAGTTCGTTCATCTGGTTGCGGCTGAGGTTCTCCAGGGCGTCGGTCATGGTGCCGGTGACCACGACCGTCATCCCGGTCAGCGGGCCGCCGCCCGGGGCTGCCCCCGCGTCCGCCGTCTGCTCCCCTGCCGTCTCCCCCGGTGCCGGCGGGGTGGCGCCCGGCTCGGTCATGTTGACGCCGGACGCGGCGAGCCGGTCGATGAGCGGGGCCAGGGTGCGCAGCTCCTCGACGATCGACGGGGCCTTCTCGGTGCCGATGCCCTCGACCTGCCGCATCGCCTCCGCGTCGGCCGCCCTGATGTGGTCCATGGTGGCGAAGTGGCGGGCGATGCGGCGGGACATGGAGCGTCCGGTGCCGCGCACGCCGAGGGCGCACAGGACCCGTGACAGCGGTCTTCCCTTGGCCGCGCCGATCGCCGCCAGGAGGTTGTCGGTGCTGGTGCCGCCCATCCGCTCCAGGCCGAGCACCTGGTCGCGGGTGAGGGTGAACAGGTCGGCGAGGTCGGCCACCAGACCGGCGTCGACGAGCTGGACGACCCGGGTGTGACCGAGGCCCTCGATGTCGAGCTGGTCGCGGCCCGCCGCGTAGGAGAGGGAGGCGACCAGGTGGCAGTTGCGGCCCTGTTCGCAGCGCCAGCGCTCCTGGCTGGTGTCGATGCCGGCGCCGCAGCGCGGGCACGCCTCGGGGAAGGCGATGGGCTGTTCCTCGCCGGTGCGCAGGTGGACGACGGGGGCCTCGACGCGCGGGATGACGTCGCCCGCCCGGTGCACCATCACCTGGTCGCCCAGGCGCAGGTCGCGGCGGGTGATGTCGGCCGGGTTGTGCAGGGTGGCGTAGGTGATGGTGGCGCCGTCGATCTCGACCGGTTCGAGGACCGCGCGCGGGGCGATGACGCCGGTGCGGCCGACGTTCCACTCCACCGCCGTCAGCCGGGTGATCTTCTCGACGGCGGGCAGCTTGTAGGCGATCGCCCAGCGCGGCGCCCGTGATCCGGAGCCCGCGGCCCGCTGGTCGGCCGCGAGGTCGGCCTTGATCACGATCCCGTCGATCCCGAACGGCAGCTCGGGGCGCAGGGCGGCGATCTCGCGCACCCGGGCGAGGACCTGCTCGGCGCTGTCTGCGGTGGTGCCGGGGACCGGGGTGCCCGCGGTGGTGTTGACGCCGTAGGCGGCGGCCCGCGCCATCAGCTCGCTGTGCGGCAGGTCGGCGAGGGCGTCACGGCCCTCCTCGGTCAGGGGCAGCAGGCCGTAGCAGAAGAACGTCATCGGGACGGTGTAGGCCCGCTCCCGGGCGCGCAGGCTGCCCGCGGCGGCGCCGCGCGGGTTGGCGAAGGGCTGGCCGCCGTGGGCGGCGCGCACCTCGTTGGCGTGCTCGAACTGGGCGTGCGTCATGAGGATCTCGCCCCTGACCTCCACGGTGACCGGCTCGCTCAGCTCGCGCGGGAGGCCCTCGACGGTGCCGATCGCGTGCGAGACGTCCTCTCCGGCCGTGCCGTCGCCCCGGGTGATCAGCTGTCCGAGGCGGCCGCGGGTGTAGCGGGCGGCGACGGCCAGGCCGTCCAGCTTGGGTTCGACGCCGAAGCGGGTGACGTCGTGGCCGACGCGGCGGGCGAGGGAGGCGGTCCAGGCCGTGAACTCCTCCGGCGAGAACACGTTGTCCAGGCTGAGCATGGCCACCGTGTGCGGGACGTCCCCCTCGACGGCGCCGCCCGCGACCTTCCCGGTCGGGGAGCCGGGCAGGACCTGGTCGGGGTGGCCGGCCTCCCAGGCGTCGATGCCGCGCACCAGCCGGTCGTAGGCGTCGTCGTCGAGCGCCGACGTGCCGTCCCGGTAGTAGGCGGCCGCCGCCTGCACGGCGGCCTCGACGGCCTGCGCGTAGGCGGCGGCGTCCTCGATCACTGCTGCGGGTGTGGTCATGGCGTCATCCTGCACGCCACCACTGACAATCGGCCCCGGGCGCGTGCCCCTGCCCCTGCCCCTGCCCCTGCCCCTGCCCCTGCCCCTAGGAGACGATGTCCTTGCGGGCGAAGCCCCGGAAGGCGAGGGCGAAGAGGATCACCGCGTAGGTGACCGAGACGGCCGTGCCCTGGAGCATGCCGGACCACTGCGGGTTCGGCTGGACGGCGTCCGCCCAGGCGTACTGCCAGTGGGCGGGCAGGAAGTGGCGCCAGTCGCCGAGGGCCGTCACGGCGTCCAGGACGTTGCCGACGATGGTCAGGCCGACCGCTCCGCCGACCGCCCCGAGGGGTGCGTCGGTCTTGGTGGAGAGCCAGAACGCGAGCCCGGCGGTGACCAGTTGGGAGACGAACAGGTACGCCACGACCACCACGAGGCGCTGCGCCGCGGTGCCCGGGTCCAGGGCGCCGCCGGTCGGGATCTGCAGCGGGCCCCAGCCGTAGGCGGCGCTGCCGACGGCGATGGCCACCACGGGCAGCAGGATCATCGCGGCCAGGCTCATGCCGAGCCCGACGACCAGCTTGGACCACAGGAGCCTGGCCCGGGGCACGGGTGCCGCGAGCAGGTAGCGCAGGGAGGACCAGCCCGCCTCCGAGGCGACGGTGTCCCCGCAGAACAGGGCGACCGGGATGACCAGCAGGAACCCGGCCGACACGAAGAGGTTGACGGCGGCGAAGTTGGCGCCCGAGGCGGTGGCCGTGTCCATCAGCGTCACCCGGTCGCCGCGGCCGTCGGGGTCACCCCCGATCGCGAAGGCGACCAGCAGCACGAACGGCAGCGCGGCGAGGATGCCGCCCATGACCAGGGTGCGGCGGCGGCCCAGTTGCCTGGCCAGCTCGACCCGCAGGGGCAGGGTGTGTCCGGCCCGGTAGCCGCGGGCGGCCTCGGTGAGCGCCGGGGTGCTCATGCGGAGCCTCCGATCAGGGTGAGGAAGGCGTCTTCGAGGCGGCGGTGCGGTCCGACGGAGGCCACCGGCACGTCGAGCCTGACCAGTTCGACGACGAGGTCGCGGGCGGTGCCGTCGGGGGCGAGGCGGACCAGGACGCCGTCGTCGGCGCGGACGGCGGAGACGACGCCGGGCAGCGCGGCGACCTTCTCCACGACGGGGTCCTCCACCGGCTCCGCGGTGCCGATCAGGAGGGTGTCGCCGGAGCCGACGATCTCGGCGACCGGGCCCGCCTGGACCAGCCTGCCGCGGTCCATGACCACGAGGTGGGTGCAGGACTGCTCGACCTCGGCCAGCAGATGGCTGGAGACGATGACGGTGCGTCCGGCGGCCGCGTACCGGATCATCACCTCGCGCATCTCACGGATCTGCGGCGGGTCCAGGCCGTTGGTGGGTTCGTCGAGGATGAGCAGGTCGGGCAGGCCGAGCATGGCCTGCGCGATCGCCAGGCGCTGGCGCATGCCCTGCGAGTAGGTGCGCACCGCGCGGGCCAGCGCGTCGCCGAGCCCGGCGATCTCCAGGGCCTCGTCCAGGTGGGCGTCCCCGGCGGGGCGGCCGGTGGCCCGCCAGTACAGCTCCAGGTTCTCCCGGCCGGACAGGTGCGGCAGGAAGCCCGCGCCCTCCACGAAGGCGCCGACCCGGGAGAGGACGGGGGCGCCGGGGCGGATCGCCTGGCCGAAGACGCGGATCTCGCCGTCGTCCGGCTCGATCAGGCCCATCAGCATCCGCAGGGTGGTGGTCTTGCCCGCGCCGTTGGGTCCGAGCAGGCCGAGGACCTGGCCCTTCTCCACCCGGAAGGACAGCTCCCGCACCGCGTACCGGTCGGCGGAGCGGGCGTAGCGCTTGCTCAGGCCGGTGATCTGCAGCGGGACGTCGCCGAGCGCGGGGTCGGGCGGGGCGGCGGCGGTGCGGCGGCGGGCGGTGAGCAGCAGCGCGGCGGCGACGGCCGCCCCGGCGAGCGGCAGCCACCACACCCAGGCCGGGAGGGTGCTCGCGGCGGTGCGGACGCCGGGGGCGGTGGGCACCTGGAGGTCGCTCTTGAGGGAGACGGTGTAGGTGGCCGGGGCCGCCGGGGAGGCGTAGCCGAGGTCGGTGGAGGCGAGGACCAGGCGGAGCCGGTGCCCCTGTTCGACCTTGTGGTCGATCGCCGGGAGCGTGAGGGTGACGTCCTTGCCCGCCCTGGCGCCCTCGACGCGCACCGGGGTGACCAGTTGGGAGGGCAGGACGGAGCGGGTGCCGTCGGCGGCGACGTCGTACACCTTGGCGAACAGGACGGCGTCGTCGCTGGTGGACCTCACCTGGACGGTGACCTTGGGTGATCCGGTGATCCGCAGGTCGGAGCGGACCGGGGCGGACTCGAAGCGGGCGTACTGGCCGGGGAAGTCGAGGGAGACGCCGACGCCGAGGGCGGAGAGCTGGGAGAGTCCCGCGCCCGCGCCGAGTCCGGGCAGCGCGGAGACGGCGGGCGGGACGGCGCCCGCCGGGTTGGCGAAGCGCTGCTCCCGGCCGCTGAGGGCGACGGGTTCCAGGCCGCTCTCCAGGCCGGGGTAGCGGTCCGAACCGGCGCCGCTGAGCAGGGTGGCGCCGTCGCTGGAGTCGACGCCTCCGGTGCGGGTGACGCGGAAGGCGGGGCCGGTGGCGGCGGCCTTGTCGTTCCCCAGGTAGCGCTCGAACCAGGCGCGGGTGCGGCTCTGGACGCGAGCGGCCTCCAGGTCGCCGCCGTCGTGGCCGCCCGCGATCCAGTCGACGTCGACGAGGGCGCCGTTGGCGCGGATCGCCGCGGCGGCGGCGTCGGCCTGGCCGAGCGGGAAGAGGGAGTCCGTCTGGCCCTGCGTCAGCAGCGTGGGCACCTTGATGCGGGTGGCGACGGCGGACGGCGAACGGGCCTCCAGCAGGTCGCGCGCGGCACGGTCCGGGGTGCCCGACTCGGCGACCCGCTCGTACATCCGGCACAGGTCGGGGCGGAACTTCGCGCAGCCGCCGCCGGAGTTGACGAAGATGCCCGCCCACAGCTTCTTGAAGACGCCGTTCGGGAAGAGGGCGTCGGCGAGGTTCCAGTAGGTGATGGCGGGCGCGATGGCGTCGACCCGTTCGTCGTGCCCGGCGGCCAGCAGGGCCACGGCGCCGCCGTAGGAGGCGCCCGCGACGCCCACCCGGGGGTCGCCCGGCCCGTCCAGCTCGACCTGCGGCTGGACGGCGAGCCAGTCGATCAGCTTCGAGACGTCCTCGACCTCGCCCTCGGGGTCGTTGAGGCCGATCTCGCCGGTCGAGCGGCCGAAGCCGCGGGCGGACCAGGTCAGCACCGCGAAGCCGTCCCTGGCGAGGTCCTCGGCCTGGGCGCGGACGTCCTGCTTGCTGCCGCCGAAGCCGTGGGCGAGCAGGACGGCGGGACGGCGGCGGTCACCGGGGCCCGAGGTGAAGTACGAGGTGTCGATGCGGACGCCGTCGATCGCCATCGGACGGTCCGTCCGGTGCACCGGTGGTGTCCCGTCGGAGGCGACGGCCGTCCAGGTGCCCACCCCGGCGAGGACCGCCACGGCGGCGCCGGCGGCGAACAGCCGCCGGGGGCCGCCCCGGAGGCGGAGCGCGCGTAGATCCATGGGTCCAACGGTACGGGGGCGGTTCGGCGCCAGGGGGCGACCCTGGAAGGAGGCGCCGGGGCGGGGAGTACCGCGATTGGTGTACGGCGGGCGGGACGGAACGGGGGTGCGGCGGCCCGCCGGGGTCGCCGCACCCCGGCCGGACCCGGCGCCGGAGGGGGGCTCCCCCGGGAGCGCCCCCCTCCGGGAAGGTGTCAGTGGTTGCGGGGGAAGCCCAGGTCGACCGCTGACGGACCGTCGGCCGGGTCGGGCCAGCGGGTGGTGACGACCTTGCCCCGGGTGTAGAAGTGCGTGCCGTCGTTGCCGTAGATGTGGTGGTCGCCGAAGAGGGAGTCCTTCCAGCCGCCGAAGCTGTGGTAGCCGACGGGGACCGGGATCGGCACGTTCACGCCGACCATGCCCGCCTCCACCTCGAGCTGGAAGCGGCGCGCGGCGCCGCCGTCCCGGGTGAAGATCGCGGTGCCGTTGCCGAACGGCGAGGCGTTGATGAGGGCGATGCCCTCGTCGTAGCTGTCGACGCGCAGCACGCACAGCACCGGGCCGAAGATCTCGTCCTGGTACGCCTTGGCGGCGGTGGGGACCTTGTCGAGGAGGGAGATGCCGATCCAGTGGCCGTCCTCGTGGCCCTCGACGGTGTGGCCCGTGCCGTCCAGGACGACCTCGGCGCCCTCGGCGGCGGCGCCGGTGACGTAGGACGCCACCTTGTCGCGGTGCGCCCTGGTGATGAGCGGGCCCATCTCGGAGGTCGGGTCGTTGCCGGGGCCGATCTTGATCTTCTCGGCGCGCTCGCGGATCTTCGCGACGAGTTCGTCGCCGATCGCGCCCACGGCCACCACCGCGGAGATCGCCATGCAGCGCTCGCCCGCGGAGCCGTAGGCGGCGCTGACCGCCGCGTCGGCCGCCGCGTCCAGGTCGGCGTCCGGGAGGACCAGCATGTGGTTCTTGGCGCCGCCCAGGGCCTGCACACGCTTGCCGTTGGCGGAGGCGGTGGTGTGGATGTAGCGGGCGATCGGCGTCGAGCCGACGAAGGAGACGGCCTTGACGTCGGGGTGCTCCAGGAGGCGGTCGACCGCGACCTTGTCGCCGTGCACGACGTTGAAGACGCCGTCCGGGAGGCCCGCCTCGGCGAGCAGCTCGGCGAGCTTGACGGCCGCCGACGGGTCCTTCTCCGACGGCTTGAGGACGAAGGTGTTGCCGGTCGCGATGGCGATCGGGAACATCCACATCGGGACCATCGCCGGGAAGTTGAACGGCGTGATGCCCGCGACGACGCCCAGCGGCTGCCGGATCGAGGACACGTCCACGCGGCTGGCGACCTGGGTGGACAGCTCGCCCTTCAGCTGGACGTTGATGCCGCACGCCAGGTCGACGATCTCCAGGCCGCGGGCGACCTCGCCGAGGGCGTCGGAGTGCACCTTGCCGTGCTCGGCGGTGATCAGCTCGGCAATGGCGTCGCGGTTGGCGTCCAGCAGCGCCCGGAACCGGAAGAGGATCTCGGTGCGGCGGGCCAGCGAGGACTGGCCCCAGCTCACGAAGGCGTCCTTCGCGGCGGCGACCGCGGAGTCGACCTCCTCGACGGTGGCGAACGCGACGTTGGTGGTGACGGCGCCGGTCGCGGGGTCGGTGACCGGCCCGAACGTACCCGACGCGCCTTCGACGGACTTGCCGCCGATCCAGTGGTTGACGATCTTCGTCATGCCCAGTTGCTCCTTCACAGATGGCGGCGTCGGGTGGAGACGTGCCGTTCGTACAGCTCACGTGCCTTGACCGCGGACGGCCTGGTGGCGGTCTCGGCCACAGGAACATCCCACCAGGCCTGCGCCGGGGGCGGGCCCGACACTGTGTCTGCCGTTTCGGTCTCGACGTAGACACAAGTGGGAGTGTCGGACGTCCGGGCCCGCGCGAGGGCTTCGCGCAGGTCGCGTACGGTTTTCGCGCGCAGCACCCGCATGCCGAGGCTGGCCGCGTTGGCGGCGAGGTCCACCGGCAGCGGGGCGCCGGTGAACGTGCCGTCGTCGGCGGGGTAACGGTAGGCGGTGCCGAAGCGTTCGCCGCCGACCGACTCGGAGAGGCCCCCGATGGACGCGTACCCGTGGTTCTGCACGAGCAGCAGCTTGATCGGGACGCCCTCCTGGACGGCGGTCACGATCTCGGTCGGCATCATCAGGTAGGTGCCGTCGCCGACCAGGGCCCACACCGGGCGGCCGGGGGCGGCCATCGCCACCCCGATGGCGGCCGGGATCTCGTAGCCCATGCAGGAGTAGCCGTACTCCAGGTGGTACTGGTCCCGGGACCGGGTGCGCCAGAGCTTGTGCAGGTCGCCGGGGAGCGAACCGGCCGCGTTGACGAGCACGTCGGTGTCGTCGACGAGCGCGTCCAGGGCGCCGAGCACCTGCGTCTGGGTCGGCCTGACGTCGGGTTCCTCGGCCTCGTAGGCGGCGTCGACGCGCTGCTCCCAGCGCTCCTTGTCCTCGGTGTACTCGGCGACGTACCGGTCGGCCGCGCGGTGTCCGCAGAGGGCGAGGGCCGCGGTGAGCTGTTCGAGCGCGGAGCGGGCGTCGGCGACCAGCGGGGCGGCGGCGAGCTTGTGGGCGTCGAAGGCGGCGATGTTGAGGTTGAGGAAGCGGACGCCGTCGCCGGTGAAGAGGGTGTGCGAGGCGGTGGTGAAGTCGGTGTAGCGGGTGCCGACGCCGATCACCAGGTCGGCGGTGCGGGCCAGTTCGTCGGCGGTCGCGGTGCCGGTGTGGCCGATCCCGCCGACGTCCTGCGGGTGGTCCCAGCGCAGCGATCCCTTGCCCGCCTGGGTGGCGGCGACCGGGATGCGGGTGGCCTCGGCGAAGGCGGCGAGGGCGTCCTCGGCGCGGCTGTGGTGCACTCCCCCGCCGGCCACCACGAGGGGGCGGCGGGCGGCCCTGATCGCGGTGACGGCGGCGGCGAGGGCGTCCGGGTCGGCGGCCGGGCGGCGGACCGTCCAGACCCGGTCGGCGAAGAAGGCGTCCGGCCAGTCGTACGCCTCGGCCTGCACGTCCTGCGGGAGGGCGAGGGTGACGGCGCCGGTCTCGACGGGGTCGGTGAGCACCCGCATCGCCTGGAGCGCGGCCGGGACCAGGGCCTCGGGCCGGGTGACGCGGTCGAAGAACCGGGACACCGGGCGGAGCGTGTCGTTGACCGACACGTCACCGGCGTGCGGGAGTTCGAGCTGCTGGAGCACCGGGTCGGCGGTGCGGGTGGCGAAGGTGTCGCCGGGCAGCAGGAGCACCGGCAGCCGGTTGACGGTGGCGAGGGCGGCGCCGGTGACCAGGTTGGTGGCGCCGGGTCCGACGGACGTCGTCACGGCGTGCGTGGAGAGCCGGTTGGACTGGCGCGCGTAGCCGACCGCCGCGTGCACCATGGCCTGTTCGTTGCGGCCCTGGTGGTACGGCATCAGATCGGCGTGTTCGAGGAGCGCCTGGCCGACGCCCGCGACGTTCCCGTGGCCGAAGATGCCCCAGGTCGCGGCGATCAGCCGGTGCCGTGCGCCGTCCCGCTCGGTGTACTGGGCCGCCAGGAAGCGGACCAGCGCCTGCGCGACCGTGAGCCTCGTCGTCGAGGTCATCGGTAACCCTCCGTGTGGTCGGGGTGGAAGCAGATCCGCCACTCCCGCGTCCGGCCGGGCCCCGCCATGACGTTCAGGTAGTACATGTCGTGCCCCGGCTGCGCGACCGACGGGCCGTGCCATCCGTCGGGGACGAGGACGGCGTCGCCGGAGCGGACCTCCGCGAGGACGTCCGAACCGCCCTCTCGGGAGGGAGATACGCGCTGATAGCCGAATCCGTTCGGGCCGTCGATCTCGAAGTAGTAGATCTCCTCCAGCTCGGCCTCCACGCCTGGCCGGTCCTCGTCGTGCTTGTGCGGCGGGTACGAGGACCAGTTCCCGCCGGGTGTGACGACCTCGACGGCGATCAGCTTGTCGCAGTCGAAGGCGTCGGCGGACGCGAAGTTGCGGACGTGGCGGGTGCACAGACCGCTGCCGCGTTCCTCGACGGGGACCTCCGGCGCGGGGCCGTAGCGGGCGGGGAGTTGTCGCTCGCACTTCGCTCCTGCCAGGGCGAAGCGGCCTCCCGCGCCGGAGGCGATCTGGACCTGGGCGTCCCGGGGCACGTACGCGAAGTCGGTGACCGACGCGAACACGCTTTCCCTGCCCAGGAGTTGGAACTCGTTCCCGTCAGTGCGCACGGTACATGCGCCCTGCAGGGGAAGGATGATCCATTCACTGTCACCGGTGGTGAAGCCATGGGTACCGCCGGGTGACAGTTCGACGATGCGCAGGCTGCTGTGGCTCCAGCCGGCCCGCTCGGGGTCGATGGCGAGTGTGTGGTCGGCGTCGGCGGTGGTGCCGTGCGCCAGGTACAGCTCCCTGCTCATGCGGGTCCTCACAGCAGTCCGACGGCGGTGTCCACGGCGGCGGCCACGTCGCCGTCCGCCGGGTAGAGCAGGGAACGTCCGACCACGAGGCCGCGCACGGTGGGCAGGCGCAGCGCCCCGCGCCACTTCTCGTAGGCGCCCGCCTGGTCCTCGGGGGAGCCGCCGACCTCGCCGCCCAGCAGCACGGCGGGCAGCGTGGAGGCGGCCATGACCTCGGCCATGTCGTCGGGGTTCTCGGTGACCGGCACCTTCAGCCAGGTGTACGCGGAGGTGCCGCCGAGCCCGGAGGCGATGGCGATGGACTTGGTGACGGCCTCGGCGGAGAGGTCGTTGCGCAGGCGTCCCTCGCCGTCGCGGCGGCTGATGAACGGCTCCACGAAGACCGGCAGACGGCGCGCGGCCATGGCGTCGATGGCACGCGCGGTGGACTCCAGGGTGGTCAGGGAGCCCGGGTCGGAGTAGTCGACGCGCAGCAGCAGCTTGCCCGCGTCGAAGCCGAGCCGCTCGATGTCCTCGGGACGGTGGCCGGTGAAGCGGTCGTCCAGTTCGAAGGAGGCGCCCTGGAGGCCGCCGCGGTTCATCGAGCCGAGGACGACCTTGCCGTCGAGGGCGCCGAGCAGCAGCAGGTCGTCCAGGATGTCGGCGGTCGCGAGCACGCCGTCGACCCCGGGGCGCGACAGCGCCAGGCACAGCCGCCCGAGCAGTTCGGCGCGGTTGGCCATGGCGAACCTGCGGTCGCCGACGCCGAGCGCGCCGCGCGCCGGGTGGTCGGCCGCGACGATCATCAGGCGGCCGTTGCCGCCGAGCAGCGGGCGCCGGGTGCGGCGGGCCGCCGCCTCCGCTATGGCCTCGGGGTGCTCGGTGCGCAGCCGGACCAGCTCGGCGATGTCGACCCGGACGTCGGGGACGCGGGCGGCGGTCACCGTACGGCCCCGGCCGCGACGGCGGCGGCGATCTCGTCGGCGGTGGGCATGGCGGAGGAGCACTCCAGCCGGGAGGCGACGATCGCGCCCGCCGCGTTGGCGTTCCGCATGATCGTCTCCAGGTCGTGTCCGGCCAGCAGGCCGTGGCAGAGGGAGCCGCCGAACGCGTCACCGGCGCCGAGGCCGTTGAGCACCTCCACCGGCAGCGGCGGGACCTCGGCGGTCTCGCCGGTGCGGGAGACCGCGAGGACCCCCTTGGGTCCCTGCTTGACGACGGCGAGTTCGACCCCGGCGTCCAGCAGCGCGCGGGCCGCGGCGTGCGGTTCGCGGACCCCGGTGGCGACCTCCACCTCGTCCAGGTTGCCGACGGCGACCGTGGTGTGGCGCAGCGCCTCCCGGTAGAAGGGGCGCGCCTCGTCCGGGTCGCTCCAGAACATGGGGCGCCAGTCGAGGTCGAAGACGGTGATCCCCGCCCTGGCGCGGTGGGCGAGCGCGGTCAGCGTCGCCGTGCGGCTGGGCTCCTCGCTCAGTCCGGTGCCGGTGACCCAGAAGACGCGGGCGTCGCGCACGGCGTCCAGGTCGAGGTCCCCGGCGTCGATCTGGAGGTCGGGGGCGGTGGGGCGGCGGTAGAAGTACAGCGGGAAGTCGTCCGGCGGGAAGACCTCGCAGAAGGTGACCGGGGTGGGCAGGCCGGGGACCGGGGTGACCCAGCGGTCGTCGACGCCGAAGCGGCGCAGCTCCTCGTGGAGGTAGGTGCCGAACGGGTCGTCGCCGGTGCGGGTGACGACGGCGGTGGCGCGGCCGAGCCGGGCGGCGGCGACCGCGACGTTGGTCGCCGAGCCGCCGAGGAACTTGCCGAAACTC
Organism: Streptomyces sp. SolWspMP-5a-2; assembly: GCF_900091845.1. Classification (GTDB taxonomy): domain Bacteria; phylum Actinomycetota; class Actinomycetes; order Streptomycetales; family Streptomycetaceae; genus Streptomyces; species Streptomyces doudnae. The sequence goes on along the minus strand of NZ_FMCI01000218.1, from coordinate 6,182 downwards.
GTCACCTGCGGCAGCGGGACGCCGGTCTGCAGCGGGTACAGATCGACTCCGATCCGCCCCATGGTGATCAGGTCGTACGCCATCGGCTTCCCTTCGTAGCGGCTCTCCTCCGGAGTTCTAGCCCCGCGGACGGAGCCCTGTCAACGTTTTGTCCAGACATTCGGACGAGACCTTGACAGCGCTTCCGGGCGCCCGGAAGCTGACGCCATGACGTCGCTGTCTCCGGGGCCCGCAGAGGCCTCCTCCTCCGCGTCCGCGCTCTCCCGCATCCGGGTCGGATCGGCCCCCGACTCCTGGGGCGTCTGGTTCCCGGACGATCCCCGGCAGGTCCCCTGGCGGCGCTTCCTCGACGAGGTCGCGCAGTCCGGCTACGAGTGGATCGAGCTGGGCCCGTACGGATACCTGCCCACCGACCCCGAAGTACTCCTCGACGAGACCACCCGACGTGGCCTGAAAGTGTCGGCGGGGACCGTGTTCACCGGCCTGCACCACGGCGAGGCGGTCTGGGAGAAGACCTGGGCGCACGTCGCCGACAACGCCTCCCTCGCGCAGGCCATGGGCGCCTCCCACCTGGTGGTCATCCCGTCCTTCTGGCGGGACGACAAGACCGGCGAGGTGCTGGAGCCCGACACCCTGACGCCCGAGCAGTGGCGCAACCTGACCACGCTGACCGAGCGCCTCGGGCGGGAGGTGCGGGAGCGGTACGGGCTGCGGATCGTCGTGCACCCGCACGCCGACACCCACATCGACAGCGAGGAGAACGTCGTCCGGTTCCTGGACGGCACCGACTCCGAGCAGGTCTCGCTCTGCCTGGACACCGGGCACTACGCCTACTGCGGCGGGGACAGCGTCAAGCTGATCGAGACGTACGGGTCGCGGATCGGGTACCTCCACCTCAAGCAGGTCGACCCGGAGATCCTGGCCGACGTGCGGGCCAAGGGGACGCCGTTCGGGCCCGCGGTGGCGCAGGGCGTGATGTGCGAGCCGCCGTCGGGGGTGCCCGCGCTGGGGCCCGTCCTCGAGGCGGCCCAGAAGCTGGACGTCGACCTGTTCGCGATCGTGGAGCAGGACATGTATCCGTGCGAGCCGGATGTGCCGCTGCCTGTCGCGCAGCGGACCCGGGCGTTCTTGAGGTCGTGCGGAGCGTAGGGCCGCGGGCGTTTCGGGGGCACGCGACTGCGTCGCGTTCTTGCGCGGTTCCTCGCGCCCCCCTTGGGCTTCTGTGGGTGGGTGGGCACGCGACTTCGTCGCGTTTCGCGCAGTTCCCCGCGCCCCTGGACGGGGCTCTGTGCGCGGGTGGGGCACGCGACTTCGTCGCGTTTCGCGCAGTTCCCCGCGACCCTGGAGGAGGGCTGTGGGTGGGCACGCGACTTCGTCGGGTTTTGCGTAGTTCCCCGCGGCCCCGGTGGGGGTGGGGTGGTTGTAACAGATGTGACGGGGGTGTGGGGCTTTTGTCACACCCTGTCTACAGGGGTTCTCCCCTTGTGACTCTCTGTCGTTCACCTCGCGCACGCTGGTGATCGCCAGCGCTGCACCGGGCTCCTCCGGCGGCCTTCCCGGCCGTCGTCCCGGCGCGCGCAGGGAGGTGCACGTCCATGACTGACCGCGAGCTCTGGTCGTACAAGAAGATCGCGGCCCACATCGGCGTCCAACCGGACACGGTCCGCTCGTACCGAAAACACGGGCTGCTGCCGCCGCCCGACCATGTCGACGGCGGCAAGCCCTACTGGTACGCCGACACCGTCCGCGCCTGGGTCGCCTCCAGGCCGGGCAACCGCAACCGCAGGACCGACTGAGCCCTCCTCACGTCCAGGGTTCGATCACCGTCACCCCGGCTCCCGGGGCCGTGCCCAGCGCGGCCAGGGCGGCCGGGGTGTCGTCCAGCGGGATCCTGGAGGTGACCAGGAGGTCGGGGCGGAGCGCTCCGGAGGCGACCAGGCCGAGCAGGGGCGGGTAGGTGTGGGCCGCCATCCCGTGACTGCCCAGCAGCTCCAGCTCCAGCGCGATCACCCTGGCCATCGGGACCGGGGTGGTGCCCGTCGCCGAGGGCAGCAGGCCGACCTGGAGATGGCGGCCCCGGCGGCGCAGGCCGTTCACCGACGCGGCGCAGGTGGCCGGTGAGCCCAGCGCGTCCAGCGAGAGGTGGGCTCCGCCGCCGGTCAGGTCACGGACCGCCGCCGCGGTGTCGGGGGTCGCCGTGCCGTCCACGCACTCCGCCGCGCCGAACCGCCGCGCCAGCTCCAGCGCGCCGGGCGCGACGTCGACCGCGACCACCCGGGCCCCGGCGGCGGCCGCGATCATCACCGCCGACAGGCCCACTCCCCCGCAGCCGTGCACCGCGACCCACTCACCGGCGGCCACCCTGCCCTGCTGCACCACCGCGCGGAACGCCGTCGCGAACCGGCAGCCCAGTGCGGCGGCCGTGGCGGCGGACATGTCCCGCGGGACCGTCACCAGGTTGACGTCGGCGTGGTCGAGCGCGACGTACTGGGCGAAGGAGCCCCAGTGGGTGAAGCCGGGCTGGGTCTGGCGCTCGCAGACCTGGTGGTCGCCCGCCGCGCAGGACGGGCAGTCCCCGCAGGCGCAGATGAACGGGACGGTGACCCGGTCGCCCGGGTGCCAGCCGGTCACCCGGGCGCCCACCGCCTCGACGGTCCCGGCCAGTTCGTGGCCGGGCACGTGCGGGAGCGTGATGTCCGGGTCGTGCCCCTGCCAGCCGTGCCAGTCGCTGCGGCACAGGCCGGTGGCCTCGACCCGCACCACCACGCCGTGCTCCGCGGGCTTCGGGTCGGGCACCTCCCGCACCTCGGCCGGTTCCCCGTACCGCTCGAACACCACAGCCCGCATCCGCCGGACCTCCCTCGTCGTCGCCCGCCGGTCCACGATGGACCGTCCCACGCTAACCGCGGGTGGTGACCTTGTCCGCGTCGGCCTCGGACCCGGTGCCGGCCCCGGTGCCCGCGTCGGCTCCCTTCTCGGGGCCGGGAACCTCGTCCCGGGGTCGGCCGGGGGCGGGGGCGGAGTGCGGCCGTTCCGGTGCGGCCGGGCCCTCGCTCACCCCGAACCGGGCGTGGAAGGCGCGCAGCGGGGCCGGTGCCCACCAGGTCGCCCGGCCGGTCAGCCGCATCACCGCCGGGACCAGGAGGCTGCGGACGATCATCGCGTCCATCAGGACCGCCAGGGCGATGCCGAGGCCCAGCATCTTGGTGTTGGTGACGCGGGAGGTGCCGATGGCGACCATCACCACCGCCAGGATCACCGCCGCCGCCGTGATCAGCCCGCCGGTGCGCTCGACGCCGTGGCGGACGGCCGACTCGTGGTCGCCCGTGCGGTCGTACTCCTCCTTGATGCGGGAGAGCAGGAAGACGCCGTAGTCCATGGAGAGGCCGAAGGCGACGCAGAACATGATGACCGGGAGGGTCGTCTCGACGGAGCCCGGACTGGTGAAGCCGAGCAGGCCGGCCAGGTGGCCGTCCTGGAAGACCCAGACCACGGCGCCGAACATCGCCGTCAGGCTGAGCGCGTTGAGCGCCACCGCCTGGAGCGGGATCAGCACGCTGCCGGTGAGCAGGAAGACCAGGAAGAGGGTCACCACCGCGATGAACGCGAGCGCCCACGGCAGGCGTTCGCCGATGGCGTGCTTGGTGTCGACCAGGACGGCCGCCGTGCCCGTCACCTTGGTGTCGAAGGGGGCGTCGACGGAGCGCAGGCCGTCCACCAGCCGCTGGGCGCCGTCGTCCACCGCCTCGCCCCTGGGCTGCACGGTGAAGTACGCCCGGTCGCCGTTCACCAGGGGGCCGTCGACCCGCAGCACCCCCGGCAGGCCGGATATCCGCTCCTTGTAGGCCGCGTACTGGGCCTCGGTGGCCCGGCCCTCGGTGAGGACTTCGAGGCCCGCGCCCGGGGTGCCGGGGAAGCCCTCCCTGATGTGCTGCTGGACGACGTGGGACTCGGCGGACGAGGGCAGTTGGCGGTCGTCCGCGGTGCCGAACCTGACGCCCAGGAAGGGCAGGCCGAGCAGGACGAGGACGGCCGTGGTGCCCAGCGCGAAGAAGGGCGCCCGGCGCATGACGAGCGTCGCCGTCCGCCCCCAGGCCGAGACCCGCGGGGCCTGGGCGCCCGGTGTGCGGCGGTCACCGCGGCGGAAGAGGCGGCGCAGGTCGAGGGAGTCGACGCGGTGGCCGAGCAGGACCAGCGCGGCCGGGAGCAGGATCAGCGCGGCCGCGGCGGCGAGGAGCACCACGGCGATGCCCGCGTAGGCGAAGGAGCGCAGGAAGTACTGCGGGAAGAGGAGCATCGCGGCGAGCGAGACGGCGACCGTCAGGGCGGAGAACAGGACGGTCCGCCCGGCGGTGCGCAGGGTGGTGCCGATCGCCGTCACCGGGTCGGCGCCCGAGGACAGCTCCTCGCGGAAGCGGCGGACGATGAAGAGGGCGTAGTCGATCGCGAGGCCCAGGCCGAGGGCCGTGGTGAGGTTCATCGCGAAGACCGAGACGTCGGTGAACGACGTGAGGCCGCGCAGGATGGCGTTGGTGCCGAGGATGGCGACGACGCCGATGCCGAGCGGCAGCAGCGCGGCGATCGCGCTGCCGAAGACCATCACCAGGAGCACGAGGGTGACCGGCAGGGCGATCAGCTCGGCGCGGGTCAGGTCCTCCTGGATGATCGTCTGCATCTCGTGGCGGACGGCGACCTGGCCGCCGACCCTGACCTCGACCGGGCCGTGGGTGCCCCGCAGCTCCGGTGCCAGCCGGTCGAGGGTCTCCCCCATCTGCTTCTCGTCACCCGTGATGCGGGCGGCTATCAGGGCCTCGTGGCCGTCCTTCGCGCGCAGCGCGGACGCCGACGCGGGCGGCGCCTGCCAGTAGGAGCCGACGCCGGTGATGCCCTTCTCGGCGGCCAGCCGTCCGGCGAGGCCGCGGGCCGCGGCGGCGACCTCGGGGTCGTCCACCGACGCCTTCCCGGCGTCGAGCAGGAGCAGCAGGTTGGGCTGGGAGTCGGGGAAGGAGTGCTCCAGCGCCTTGGTCGCGTAGGTCGACTCGGCCGCCGGGTCCTCCCAGCCGCCGCTGCCCAGCCGGTCGGCGACGCCGCTGCCCGCGACGACCGCGAGGGCCGTGAGCACGAGCGCGACCAGCAGGGACAGCCGTGGCCTCGCGGTCACGAATCGGGTCCAGCCCCCGGGCGGGGGCGGGGTGTTGACTTCGGTCATGGTGCGGTGACCCCTTCACCGTGAAGCAGATGGAACGCGTCGCGACGCGGGGATGCAGCGCACATCCCGCCGACGCCATAAAATGGCAAACACGAGACCGCGCTCGCGTTTCATTAGAATGCGAGCGACCGCTCGTGTTTGTCAACCGCGTTCGGAGACTTGGGGATAACCGGTGCCCGACAACCCGCAGAGCGAGCAGCCGCGCCGCCGTCAGGCGCGCGGCGAGCGACGCGTCGCCCAGCTGCTCGAAGCCGCCGCGAACGTCTTCTGCACCACCGGCTACACGGCGGCCAGCACCAACGCCATCGCCCGCGAGGCCGGGGTCTCGCCGGGCACGCTCTACCAGTTCTTCCCGAACAAGGAAGCGATCGCGGTCGAGCTGAGCAGCAAGCTGATGCACGAGATGCGGGAGTCGCACGGCGAGACGCTCGCGCTGGTGGACCCCGCGGCCTCGGTGGCGGACGTCATCGACACCACCATCGACCGGCTGATCGACTTCACCTGCCGCCGCCCGGAGTTCTTCGCGCTCGTGCACGGCCCCGACATCCCCGGCCGGATAGCCGAGGAGCACGACGCGCTGCACCTGAGCATGGTGCAGCGGGTCGAGGAGCTGGTCGCGGCCTTCCTGCCCGGGGCGCCGCGCGCCGACGTCGAGCGGGTCGCGCAGGTCTGCCTCGGCGTCTACAAATCGGGCCTCGAACTGGTGCTGGCCCGGGAGGGCGCCGAGCGCGACGCCTATGTGCGGGAGATCAAGGACGTCCTCATCCGCTACCTGGAACCCCTGGTCGAGCAGCACGGCTCCGGCACGCCCGCGCCCGCGACGCACTGACCGACCCCCGGGATGACCCGCGGCGATGCCGAGCGGCAGCGGGACGGGGCCTTGGGCGGGACGGACGGCGGGGCCGGGTCCCGGGCGGGGCGGGCGGCGGCGGGCCGGGTTCCGGCCGGGACGGGCGGCGGGCGGACGGGCACC
>NZ_FMCI01000062.1 GCF_900091845.1 Streptomyces sp. SolWspMP-5a-2 | reverse complement strand
GCGACGTGGTCGTCGTCACCGGGCTGCCCGGCAGCGGCAAGTCCACCCTGATGCGCCGGGCCGTGCGCGGCGCCCGCGTCGACTCCCAGGACACCCGCGACACCTGGGACGCCCGGCTCGGCCACCGGCTGCCGTACGCCGTCTACCGGCCGCTGGTCCGGCTCGCCCACTACGCGGCCCTCGCCCGCGCCCTGCGCGGCGACGGCGGCGTCGTCGTGCACGACTGCGGCACCCAGAGCTGGGTGCGCGGCTGGCTGGCCCGCGCCGCCCGGCGCCGCGGCGGCACCCTGCACCTGCTGCTGCTCGACGTCACCCCCGACACCGCGCTTTCCGGCCAGCGCGAGCGCGGCCGGGGCGTCTCCCGGTACGCGTTCCTGCGCCACCGGGGCGCCGCCGCCCGGCTGATCAGGGCCGTCGAGCGGGGCGACCTGCCCGCGGGCGCGGGCTCGGCGGTGCTGCTCGACCGGGACGCGGCGGACGCCCTGCGCGGGATCGGCTTCACCGGCAGGTCACAGGCGGCGCCGCACCGGTTAGCCTGAGCCACCCACCAGTGGTACTCAGCAGGCGGTCGGTACAGAGATGGACTTCCCGGCGGAACTTCCCGCGGACTTTCCCCAGCAGGCACACCCCCAGCCGCACGGCGGCTGGCCGGGCAACGAACTGGAGGAGGTGCTCTCCGCCTCCTTCGGCGTCCCCACGGCGGGCGGCCGGATCGTCGAAGTGCTGGCCCGCAGCTTCCTCTGGATACCCCTGCCCAACGGCGGCGGCCCCGACAGCGTCCCGCTCGACCTGCCCACCCTGGAGATCGAGGGCCAGGCGTACGTGCCGGTCTTCAGCTCCGAGGAGCAGTTCCGGCAGGCGGTCGGCTCCCACATGTCCTTCGCCATCGCCCCGGCCGTCGAGTTCGCCCGCGGCCTGCCCCCGCAGGTCGGCCTGGCGGTCAACCCCGACGGCACGGTCGGCGTCCCGCTGCCGCCCGCCGCCGTCGCCGAGCTGTGCAGGGCCGGTCACCCCGCCCCCGGCGGCCCCGCCAGCGGCGGCCGGGTCCGCCTCTTCGAACCGGACTGGCAGGACGACCCGGTCGACTTCCTCACCACCGCCGCCGCCGAGTTCGAGGCGATCGGCGTGGTCCGCACCGCCCGCCGCTGCCTCGCCGAGGTCGAGACGGCCCCGCCGGTGATGTTCGTCGGCGTCGAGCTGGCCCACCTGGAGGGGGACGTCCACGCCCTGCCGACCCAGGCGCTGGGACGCGCGATGGGCCTGGTCAACCCCTCCTGGCCGGTCAACCTGGTCCTTCTCGACGTCACCGACGACCCGGTCGCCACCTGGCTGCGCGACAACGTCCGGCCCTTCTACCAGAGGGCGTTCTGAGCCGACGGCGGACCCGCACGGGAGACCGCTGCGGGCCCCTCGGCGCTTAAGCTGGTTCCCGAACTCCGGGCAACCTCCAGAAGGGGCGGTACAGGTGAGCGCCAGCGGCACCGCGGCGGCCGGACAGGTCGAGCACATGCTGCGCCAGGTGACCCCAGGGCGCTACGACGCCTACGAGGCGCTCCTGCGCGCCCTGGCGATGCCGTCCTCCGGCCAGATCTGGATGCTCCTGTGGCACGGTCAGGCGGGCTCCCCCGACGCCCAGTACGGGAACATGGAGGTCGAGGGGCACGGCTACGCGCCCTGCGTCACCTCCGCCCAGGAGCTGTCCGCGAGTGGCTGGAACCGTTCGTACGAGGTGGTCGACGGGCTCGACGTGGCCCGCACCCTCTACCCCGACCATTTCGGCCTCTGGCTCAACCCGCACGCGCCGGGCGGCGGTCTCGGCATCCCGTGGCTGGATCTGCGCCGTATCGCCACCGGCCTCGAACGGCAGCCCGCCGGTCCGCTGCGGCTCTCCGAGCCCGGCATCGAGGTGCCGCAGTTCTACGCCCTGCTCGCGCAGAACGCCCACCGCACCCCGGCCGTCCGCTCGCTGCGCCGCGCCTGGGTGCAGCCCGCCCTGGGGGCGCCGTACCTCGCCATCGGGCTCGACGTCTACGACACCTCGCCGCCCGCCGTGGACTCGGTGCGGGCGATGATGCAGCAGTCGATCGGCGCGGTGCCGGACGGGCTCCCGGTGTCGACGGTCGCGATGACCGACGAGAACGATCCGGTGGCGATGTGGATGCGGGCGAGCGCGCGCCCGTTCTACGACCGCGAGGCGCACGCCGCTCCGGCCCAGGCGCCGACGGCGGGTTACGGCTACCCACCGGTACGCGGCGGTTACTGAGGCGGTGCGCGCGGTTCTTCGCGCGTAGATGCGGCCGGAAGTTCACTGAATGTCCGTTATTGAGGAATTCAGACACGTCCGACCCCCGTTACCCACCGTCCGGATAACGGAACCCTCCTGAGCGCATCACGTTTACGCATCCTTTCCCCTTCAGCCCTGGCAGCAGATCGCCAAAGCGTTGAAGACTCCCGCACCAGGGGCCTTGTGTCCCTGAGTTCGACGGACTGATCACGCCGCTACAGCGGCAAGTGCGGGCCGGCTACCGCCGGTTGAGAGGGGTCCCTGCCAGATGACGGCACCATTGCACGAGCCGACCGCGGAAGCGGCCCCGAGCGCGGCCGAGGAAGCTGCGGTCGCCACCACCGGGGTGACGGCCGTACAGGGGCGTTCCCTCGGCCGGATCGCCTGGGAGCGGCTCAAGCGGGACAAGCTCGCCCTCACCGGCGGCGTCGTCGTCCTCGTGCTGATCCTGCTGGCGCTGCTCGCCCCGGTGATCACGCACCTGGTCGGCCAGGACCCGGACGCGTACAACGAGGGCCTGATCGACCCGCTGTTCGGCACCCCGAAGGGCGCCCTGGGCGGTATCAGCGGCGAGCACCTGCTCGGTGTCGAGCCGGTCAACGGCCGCGACATCTTCGCCCGCGTCCTCTACGGCGCCCGCGTCTCCCTGCTGGTCGGTTTCCTCTCGGCCATGGTCGCGGTCTTCCTGGGCACGATCCTGGGCATCCTCGCCGGGTTCTTCGGCGGCTGGGTCGACTCGCTCATCAGCCGCGTGATGGACGGCCTGCTGGCCTTCCCGCAGCTCCTGTTCACGATCGCCCTGGTCTCCGTCATGCCGAACGCGATGCTGGGCCTCACCGGCTCGAACGTGCGCGTCTTCGTGATGATCGTGGTCATCGGGTTCTTCGGCTGGCCCTATATCGGGCGCGTGGTGCGCGGCCAGACGATCTCGATGCGTGAGCGCGAGTACGTCGAGGCCGCCCGCTCGCTCGGCGCCGGCCGCCTCTACATCCTGTTCAAGGAGCTGCTGCCCAACCTCGTCGCCCCGATCGTCGTGTACACGACGATGATGATCCCGACGAACATCCTCACCGAGGCCGCGCTCAGCTTCCTCGGCGTGGGAGTCAAGCCGCCCACGTCCTCCTGGGGACAGATGCTCTCCAGCGCGATCGACTACTACGAGTCCGACCCCATGTACATGGTGGTCCCGGGTGTGGCGATCTTCATCACCGTCCTGGCCTTCAACCTCTTCGGCGACGGCGTGCGGGACGCGCTGGACCCGAAGGCGTCCCGCTGAACCTCGCCGCACTCCAAGCGTCCCGTGGCTCCAACACGGGGTCTCTCATCTAATCCGGAGGATCCGAGATCGTGACTACCCAACGCACCCCAGGGCGGCGCAAGCAGGCGTTTGCCGCCGCTGCCGCGGTCGCCGCGCTGCTGACCACGGCGGCGTGCGGCGGCGGCGACGACGACAACGGCGGCTCGAAGAGCGGCGCGGCCGGCTTCGACGCGGCCAACAACAAGGTCGCCCAGGCCTCCGAGGCCAAGAAGGGCGGCACGCTGAAGTTCGGTGGCGCCCAGGACGCCGACTCGTGGGACACCACGCGCGGCTACTACGGCTTCATGTGGAACTTCGCGCGCTACTACTCGCGCCAGCTCGTCACGAACAAGACGGAGCCGGGCAAGCCGGGTGCGGAGATCACCCCGGACCTCGCCTCCGGTCTCGCCAAGGTCACCGACGACGGCAAGACCTACACGTACACGCTGCGCGACGGTGTGACGTGGGAGGACGGCAAGCCGATCACGTCCAAGGACATCAAGTACGGCATCGAGCGGGTCTGGGCGCAGGACGTCCTGTCCGGCGGTCCGACGTACCTGAAGGACTTCCTGGACCCCAAGGGCGAGTACAAGGGCCCCTACAAGGACACGTCCAAGGACAAGCTCGGTCTGAAGGCGATCGACACGCCCGACGACAAGACGATCGTCTTCCACCTGCCCACCGCCAACTCGGACTTCGAGGAGGTGCTCGCCCTGGTGTCGGCCTCCCCGGTCCGCCAGGACAAGGACACCAAGTCGAAGTACGGCCTGCACCCGTTCGCGACCGGCCCGTACAAGTTCGAGTCGTACAGCCCCGGCAAGAACCTGACGCTGGTCCGCAACACCGAGTGGAAGCAGGCGTCGGACCCGGTCCGCAAGGCCTACCCGGACAAGATCACCGTTCAGTTCTTCTCGGACGCCAACCAGCTCGACCAGCGTCTGCTCAACGGTGACCTGGACCTGGACATCAACCAGACCGGCATGTCGCCGCAGGGCCGCACCACCGCCCTGAAGCAGCACAAGGCCAACCTGGACAACCCGGTCTCCGGCTACGTCCGTTACGCCGTCTTCCCGCAGAGCGTGAAGCCGTTCGACAACATCGAGTGCCGCAAGGCCGTCATCTACGGCGCGGACCACGTCTCGCTGCAGACCGCGCGCGGTGGCCCGGTCGCGGGTGGCGACATCGGCACCAACATGCTCCCGCCGTCCGTCCCGGGCGCCGAGGGCCAGAAGTACGACCCGTACGAGATCGCCGGTGCCAACAAGACCGGCAACGCCGACGAGGCCAAGAAGGCCCTGAAGGCCTGCGGCAAGCCGAACGGCTTCTCCACCACGATCGCGGTGCGCAACAACAAGCCGGTCGAGGTCGCCACGGCGCAGTCGCTCCAGGCGTCGCTGAAGAAGGTCGGCATCAACGCCCAGATCGACCAGTACGACGGTTCGCAGACGGCCGGCATCATCGGTTCGCCGTCGAACGTCAAGAAGAAGAACTACGGCATCATCATCATGGGCTGGGGCCCGGACTTCCCGTCCGTCCAGGGCTACGGTCTGCCCCTGTGGGACAGCAAGTACATCCTCGACAGCGGTAACAACAACTACGCGCTGATCGACGACAAGAAGATCGACGGTCTCTTCGACACCTACGTCAAGACGCTCGACGACGCCGGCAAGACCAAGATCTCGACCGAGATCAACCACAAGGTCATGGAGGGCGCGTACTACCTGCCCTTCACCTTCGAGAAGTTCATCAACTGGCGCTCGGACAACCTGGCGAACGTGTACACGTCGAACGGCTACAGCGGCATGTACGACTTCGTCAACCTCGGTCTGAAGTCCGCGAAGTAATCCCGGCACACCCGCCGTACGGCACGAAAGGCAGGTGAAGGCCGGCGCGGCGGATCCGCGGGCCACCGGACGACCTCCGGTGGCCCGCGGTCCGCAGCGGGCCGTTAGCTGTGCTCGCTTACCTCATCAGGCGGTTGTTCGCCGCCGCAGTGATGCTCGTGGTCATCGTCATGGTGGTCTTCGGCATCTTCTTCCTCGTCCCGAAGTGGGCGGGCGTCGACATCGCCGCGAGCTTCGTGGGAAAGCAGGCCGACCCCGCCTCCGTCGAGGCGGTCCGCGAGAAGCTGGGACTCAGCGACCCGATCTACCATCAGGTCTGGGAGTTCTTCAAGGGCATCTTCGCGGGGCGCACCTACTCGGGCGGCGGCGACGTCACCCAGTGCGCCGCTCCCTGCTTCGGCTACTCCTTCCGCAGCGAGCAGGCCGTCTGGCCGGTGCTCACCGACCGCTTCCCGGTGACCCTGGGTCTCGCGCTCGGCGCCGCCGTGCTGTGGCTGATCTTCGGTCTCGCGGCGGGTGTGCTCTCCGCGCTCAAGCGCGGCACCTTCTGGGACCGCGGCGCCATGGTCGTCGCCCTGGCGGGTGTCTCCCTCCCCATCTACTTCACCGGCCTGCTCAGCCTGGCGATCTTCGCCTTCGGGCTGCACTGGCTGGACGCCCAGTACGTGCCCCTCGACCAGAGCTTCGGCGGCTACTTCGGCGGCATGATCCTGCCCTGGATCACCCTCGCGTTCCTGTACGCGGCGATGTACGCCCGGATCACCCGCGCCACCATGCTGGAGATCCTGGGTGAGGACTACATCCGCACCGCCCGCGCGAAGGGCCTCAAGGAGCAGGTCGTCATCGGCAAGCACGCGATGCGCTCGACGATGACGCCCATCCTGACCATGCTCGGCATGGACCTCGGCGCGCTCATCGGCGGTGCCATCCTGACGGAGTCGACGTTCAACCTGCCCGGCCTCGGCCGCGCGGTCCTCGACGCCATCAAGACCCAGGACCTGCCGATCATCCTGGGCGTCACCCTCATCACTTCTCTCGCGGTGCTGCTCGCCAACCTCGTGGTCGACATCCTGTACGCCGTGATCGACCCCCGAGTGAGGCTCGCATGAGCGACCTGACCAAGAGCGGAGCAGCCGTGGGCGAGCCCACCGGGGCCTCGCCCGCGCCGACTGCCTTCCTCGAGGTGCGCGACCTCAAGGTGCACTTCCCGACCGACGACGGCCTGGTGAAGTCCGTCGACGGGCTCAGCTTCCAGCTGGAGAAGGGCAAGACCCTCGGCATCGTGGGCGAGTCGGGTTCCGGCAAGTCCGTGACGTCGCTCGGCATCATGGGCCTGCACACCGCGGGCCAGTACGGCAAGCGCAAGGCGCAGCTCTCCGGCGAGATCTGGCTGGACGGCACCGAGCTGCTGTCGGCCGACCCCGACCACGTGCGCAAGCTGCGTGGCCGCGAGATGTCGATGATCTTCCAGGACCCGCTGTCCGCGCTGCACCCGTACTACACGATCGGTCACCAGATCGTGGAGGCCTACCGGGTCCACCACCCCGTCGACAAGAAGACCGCCAAGCGCCGCGCGGTCGAGATGCTCGACCGGGTCGGCATCCCGCAGCCCGACAAGCGCGTGGACAGCTACCCGCACGAGTTCTCCGGCGGTATGCGCCAGCGCGCGATGATCGCGATGTCGCTGGTCAACAACCCCGAGCTGCTGATCGCGGACGAGCCGACGACCGCCCTGGACGTGACCGTCCAGGCGCAGATCCTGGACCTGATCCGGGACCTGCAGAAGGAGTTCGGCTCCGCGGTCATCGTCATCACCCACGACCTGGGCGTCGTCGCCGAACTCGCCGACGACATCCTGGTGATGTACGGCGGCCGGTGCATCGAGCGCGGTCCCGCGGACAAGGTGTTCTACGAGCCCCGGCACCCGTACACCTGGGGTCTGCTCGGCTCGATGCCGCGCCTCGACCGTGAGCAGCAGGAGCGCCTGATCCCGGTGAAGGGCTCGCCGCCCTCGCTGATCAACGTGCCGTCCGGCTGCGCGTTCAACCCGCGCTGCCCCTACGCCGACATCCCGAAGGACAACGTCACCCGCACGGTCCGCCCCGAGCTGACCGAGGTCGACACCCGGCACTGGGCCGCCTGCCACATGACGCAGGAGCAGCGGGAGCGTATCTGGACCGAAGAGATTGCGCCGAAGCTGTGAGCGAGAAATCCAAGGACACGGCAGTGACCATTCCCGCCCAGGGCGAGAGCGCCGGCGATCCCGAGATCCTGCTGAAGGTGACCGGGCTCCAGAAGCACTTCCCGATCAAGAAGGGCCTGCTCCAGCGGCAGGTCGGGGCGGTGCACGCGGTCGACGGCATCGACTTCGAGGTCCGCGCCGGTGAGACCCTGGGCGTCGTGGGCGAGTCCGGCTGCGGCAAGTCGACGATGGGCCGCCTGATCACCCGGCTGCTCGAACCGACCGGCGGCACGGTCGAGTTCGAGGGCAAGGACATCACGCACCTCGGCATGGGCGGCATGCGTCCGCTCCGCCGCGACGTGCAGATGATCTTCCAGGACCCGTACTCGTCGCTGAACCCGCGCCACACCATCGGCACCATCGTGGGCGCCCCCTTCAAGCTCCAGGGCGTCACGCCCGAGGGCGGTCTGAAGAAGGAGGTCCAGCGGCTGCTGTCGGTGGTCGGTCTCAACCCCGAGCACTACAACCGGTACCCGCACGAGTTCTCCGGCGGCCAGCGCCAGCGCATCGGCATCGCCCGCGCGCTCGCGCTCAACCCGAAGCTGGTCGTGGCGGACGAGCCGGTCTCCGCGCTGGACGTGTCGATCCAGGCGCAGGTCGTGAACCTGCTGGACGACCTCCAGCAGGAGCTGGGCCTGACGTACGTGATCATCGCGCACGACCTGTCGGTGGTCCGGCACGTCTCCGACCGGATCGCGGTGATGTACCTCGGCAAGATCGTGGAGCTGGCCGACCGCGACTCGCTCTACAAGGCGCCGATGCACCCGTACACCAAGGCGCTGATGTCGGCGGTGCCGATCCCGGACCCGCGGCGCAAGGACGCCAAGAGCGAGCGCATCCTGCTCCGCGGCGACGTGCCCTCGCCGATCTCGCCGCCCAGCGGCTGCCGGTTCCACACCCGGTGCTGGAAGGCCACGGAGATCTGCCGGACGACCGAGCCGCCGCTCCTGGAGCTGAAGCCCGGCCAGCGGGTGGCCTGCCACCACCCGGAGAACTTCGAGGACCAGGCGCCGCAGGACACCGTGCTGCTGTCGGTGGCCAGGGAGGCGGCCGAGCTGGTCGCGGACGAGGTGCTGGCGGAGTCGGCGGAGACGTCGGCCGCGGTGGCGGCCGAGGTCGCGGACGCCGGTGGCGCGGAGGCCGTGTCCGCGTCGACCGGGACCGCGTCGACCGGGACGGTGTCCGGCGGGTCCGCCGCGGCGGACGGTGCCGACGCGGGCCAGGAGTCAACCGAGAAGTAGCGCATGACGGCTTGGCAAAGTCATGTACATGTCTGAACGGGAGAGTTCAGAGTCGTCCGTGCCCGCACGATCGGTCACGCTCGAAAGGGACGACTCATGGAACTCTCCCGTTCGGCACGCTGGGGAGCCGTCGCGGTCGCGGTGGCTTCCTTCTTCGTCACCGCCGCCGCCCCGGCCCCCGCCCCCGGTGCCCCCGGCATCGGCGACCCGTACTTCCCCGAGCTGGGCAACGGCGGCTTCGACGCCCGCCACTACGCCCTCGACATCGCCTACGACCCGGACACCGACCGCCTCGACGGCCGCACCACGCTCACCGCCCGCGCCACCCAGAACCTCTCCTCGTTCGACCTCGACCTCCAGGGACTCGACGTCACCCGGGTCCAAGTCGACGGCAGACGGGCCGCGTTCACCCGCGACGGCGACGAACTCCGCGTCACCCCGCGCGACTTCCTGCGCAAGGGCCGCGACTTCCGGGTCGCCGTCACCTACGGCGGGGTCCCCGAGCCGCTCAGCGGCCCCATCGTCTTCGGCTCCGAGTACGGGTGGATGAAGACCCCCGACGGCGTCTTCGTCGCCTGCGAGCCCAACGCGGCCTCCACCTGGTTCCCGTCCAGCGACCACCCCTCCGACAAGGCCACCTACGACATCCGCATCAAGGCGCCCCGTGGCCTGACCGGAGTCTCCAACGGGCGCCTGGTGTCGACGTACGACAAGGGCGGCTCCACCTACACCCACTGGCGCGAGTCCCGGCCCATGGCCAGCTACCTCGCCACCGCCACCATCGGGAAGTTCGACGTCAGGACCGGCCGGACGCCCGGCGGCACCCCGATCTACGTGGCGATCGACCCGGTCCTCGCCGACAGCAACAGCGTCGACGTGTACGCCGTCACGGCCGCCGCCACCGACTACTGGTCCGAACTGTTCGGTCCCTACCCCTTCGAGGAGACCGGCGCCATCGTCGACGACATGCCGGAGGCCGGGTTCTCCCTCGAAGTGCAGTCGAAACCGGCCTACTCGGCGGTGCGCAGCGAGACGACGATCGTCCACGAACTCGCCCACCAGTGGTTCGGCGACTCCGTCTCGGTCGCCCACTGGAAGGACATCTGGCTCAACGAGGGCTTCGCCACCTACGCCCAGTGGCTCTGGAGCGAGCACCAGGGCACCCGCACCGCGCACGACTCGTTCCTGGCCGGGTACGACTCCCGCCCCGCGGGCAACGCCTTCTGGCAGACCCTCCCCGGCGACCCGCAGCGCGACACCATGTTCGCCTCCGCCGTCTACCAGCGCGGCGCGATGACCCTCCAGGTGCTGCGCGAACGCATCGGCGACGACGCCTTCTTCCGGCTCCTGCCGGCCTGGACGAAGCTGCACCGCTACGGCAACGCGGACACCGCCGACTTCGTGCGGCTGGCCGAGAAGGTCTCCGGGCAGCGGCTCGGCGACCTCTTCGACACCTGGCTGTTCACACCGGGGAAGCCCGCCCTGTAGCCCCGGGGTGCGGGCCGCCGGGCACCGGCCCCGCGCGGCCCGCGCTCGTTCCCGGGTGAGAATACGGGGGTGCTCCAGCAATTCTTCAGCCCCTCCGTCCAGCACACCCTCGACCTCGTCGGGATCTTCGTCTTCGCCATCTCCGGCGCGCTGCTCGCGGTCCGCAAGAACTTCGACGTCTTCGGCATCGCCGTCCTCGCCGAGGTGACCGCGCTGGGCGGGGGGCTGTTCCGCGACCTGGTGATCGGGGCGGTGCCGCCCGCCGCCTTCACCGACCTCGGCTACTTCCTCACCCCGCTGCTCGCCGCCCTGCTGGTGTTCTTCCTCCACCCGCACGTGGAGCGCATCCAGGCCGGGGTGAACGTCTTCGACGCGGCGGGGCTCGGCCTGTTCTGCGTCGCCGGGACGACCAAGGCGTACGAGTACGGGCTCAGCCTCACCTCGTCGGCGGTCCTCGGTCTGGCCACCGCCGTCGGCGGGGGCGTGCTGCGGGACGTGCTCGCCAACGAGGTGCCGTCGCTGCTGCGCTGGGACCGCGACCTCTACGCGGTCCCGGCGATCGTCGGCGCCACCATGGCCGTGCTCTGCATCCGCTACGACGCGCTCACCCCGCTCACCAGCGGGTTCGCCGCGGTCACCGCCTTCGTCCTGCGCCTGCTCGCGATGCGGTACCACTGGCGAGCGCCGCGTGCGTGGAACCGCCGCTCGACGGTGCGGGAGGAATAGCGCCGCCCGCCGCCGCCCGGTGCCCGCCCATCTCCTGGGTGAGCCACCGGAACGACGGCACCACCTGCGGCCGCCACAGCGCCATGGTGTGCCCGCCCGCGCTCCGCGGGACGTACACCACGTGGACGGTCGTCGGCGCCTTCGCGGTCTGCGCGAGCGCGACGGCGGCCTCGTAGCCGTCGTGCGGCTGCCCGGAGAGGTAGAGCGCGACCCGGGGCGGCGCGGCGGCCCGGCGCAGCAGCAGGTAGGGGTTGTTGGCGGCGCGCAGCGCCGGGGTCTGGGCGGCCAGCGAGTCCCGTTCGCCGATCGGGTCGTTGTAGCCGGACAGGCTGACGGCGGCGAGATAGCGGTCGGGGTGGGCGACCGCCAGCTTGGCCGCGCAGTGGCCGCCCGCGGAGTACCCGGACACCGCCCAGCCCCTGGGCGCGGGCTCGGCGCGGAAGTTGCCGGTCACCATGCGCGGCACGTCGACGCTGAGCCAGCTGTCCGCGTTCACCGTGCCGGGGATGTTGGCGCAGCCGGTGTCCACCCCGGCCAGCAGGTTGGTGCGCGGCGCGACCAGGATGAACGGGGCGACCCGGCCGTCGCGCATCAGCGGGGCGAGCTGCCGGGTGGCGTCGAGCGAGCCGAACCAGGCCTTCGCCGAGCCGGGGTAGCCGGGCAGCAGTTCCACGACGGGGAACGCGCGGTGCCGGTAGGCCGGTTCGTCGTACTGGGGCGGAAGCCAGACGTAGACCTCGGCGTCGACGCCGGAGACGCGGCCCCTGAGCTGGGTGACGCGGACCCCGTCCATGCCGGGACCGGTGGCGGGGGTGAACCTCTGGCGCACCTCGGGCAGCCGGTTCAGGGCTATCCCGCCGGTGCCGTCGGTGCCCAGGTCGGCGGCCCGCTGCACGTGGTCGCCGGTGCCGAGCAGGTCGGCCCAGTCGTCGTAGAGGCTGTTGGCGTTGTTGACCAGGACGAAGACCAGGGCGACGGCGGTGCCCTGGGCGAACAGCAGCATCAGCGTCCGGACCGCGGCGCGCAGGGCCCGGGGGCCGCGCAGGCGCGACCAGAGGCCGAGGGGGAGGACGAGTGCGATCGCGCAGAGCACGATCAGCAGACAGAGGAACGGAGTCCCGGTGAGGCTCATGTCCCGATAGAGGGAGCCGCGCCCTCCCGGGTTTCGGACAGGTGGGGACACTTACCGAGAAATTGCCGGTCCCTCACCCGCCGCGCGGGGGCGGACAGAGGGGCCGGCGGGCAGACGGATCAAAGCTACCGCTTAGTAATGCCATGTTGTACCGTTCGGACATGTCAGACGCAGCTTCCGTGCCCGCCCTCCGGGCCGCGATCGGCGACAGCGAGTTCGACCGGGACACCGCCCTCGTCCCGCGCGCGCCCGGTGTCTACGCCATCGACCTCTCCGCCGGTTGGACGATCATGAACGCCGTGAACGGCGGCTACCTGCTCGCCGTCCTCGGCCGCGCCCTCGGACACGCGCTGCCGCACGGCGACCCGTTCACGATCTCGGCGCACTACCTCACCGCCTCCCGCCCCGGCCCGGCCGTCGTGCGCACCGAGACCGTCCGCACCGGCCGCACCCTCTCCACCGGCCAGGCGTCCCTCGTCCAGTTCGACGACGACGGCACCGAGGTCGAGCGGATCCGGGTCCTCGCCTCCTACGGCGACCTGGACGCCCTCCCCGACGACGTCCGCACCAGCGCCGAGCCCCCGGCCATGCCGCCGCCCGAGCAGTGCCTCGGCGCCGGGGACGGCCCCGCGCCCGACGCCGTCGCCTCGCCCATCACCGACCGGCTGCGGCTCAGGCTCGACCCCGCGACGCTGGGCTGGGCGGTCGGCGCCCCCTCCGGCCGGGGCGAGATGCGGGCCTGGTTCGGGCTCGCCGACGGCCGGGACGCCGACCCGTTCTCGCTGCTGCTCGCGGTGGACGCGCTGCCGCCCACCGCGTTCGAGATCGGCCTCTCCGGTTGGGTCCCGACCGTCGAGATGACCGTCCACGTCCGCCGCCGTCCCGCGCCGGGACCCGTGCGGGTGTCGGTCACCACCCGCAACCTGGCGGGCGGCTTCCTGGAGGAGGACGCCGAGGTCTGGGACAGCGACGACCGGCTGGTCGCCCAGTCCCGCCAGCTCGCCCGGGTCAGGCTCGGCTGACCGGCTCCCGGCCCAGCCAGGCCGCCAACCTGCCGTAGGCGTCCGCCCCTTCGGGGGCCGGGCGGGCCGAGGCGAACGGCAGGTCCGCGCCCTCGCGGTCCGGGGCGGGCAGCATCGCGTGCGCCGCGGCGAGCGCGAACTCACCGACCACCGGGTCGAGTTCCACCGGGTGGCCGAGCGCGTCGGACAAGTCCCAGGTGTGCGCGACCAGTTCCATCAGATAGCCGGGCAGCGCCTCCCGGCCCGGCACCTCGCCCCACGGCGCCCGTACCGGCGCCGCCATCCGCTCGTCGCTCTCCCAGGCGCGCAGCACCCGCACCCGCACCTCGTCGAAGGCGGCGGGCCAGCCGTCGTCCGGCACCCCCTCGGCGAGCGCCCGCACCCCGCCGCCGTCGCCGTTCTCGCCGACCACCGCGATCCGCAGGGTGCCGCCGACGATGTGCGCGAGCAGGGTGCGCACGTCGAACTCGGCGCACGCCGTCGGTCCGGCGAGCGCCTCCGGCGTCACCGCCTTGATCACCGCGGCGGTCTGCTCGGTGGCGCGGGCGTAGAGCGGTCGGGGGTCGATGGCGTCCATGGCGGGCCTCTCAGTCCTGGGGTGCGTCGCCTGTGAGGTTCCCCCGCGGGACCCGGCGGTATCCGCGGGCGCCCGGTGAACACCGCCTCACCCGGGGCGGGTTGGGCGCGCACGCGGTCCCCGTGTCACAGGGCTGTACCGGCCGCCTTCGCCGGGCTCGGCGCGAAGTGCCAGGTCACGGGCGGTACTTGAGGATCCCTTTACCTCGTTGACAGGCGGCCCACAACGCAGCCCCAACGGCCGCCTAAGCGCCGTTGATTGAGTGCCGGTCTCAGACCTCCCTCATCGTCTCTGGAGCTGTTTCTCATGAAGCGTGTGCGTCTCGTCCCCGCCGTGGCCCTGCTGGCGCTCTCGCCGCTGGTCCTCGCGGCCTGCGGCTCGGGCGACTCCTCGTCGTCGGACAGCGGCGGCTCCGGGCAGCAGCAGTCCTGCCGGCGGCCCTCCGGCATGCCCACCGGCGACGCCTCGGCCCGGCCGTCCGGCGCTCCCTCGGGCGCTCCGACGGGGAGCGCCGGCACCCGGCCGTCCGGCGCCCCCTCGGGGATGCCGTCCGGCGCCCCC
>NZ_FMCI01000063.1 GCF_900091845.1 Streptomyces sp. SolWspMP-5a-2 | reverse complement strand
TGGGGGCGGCGGCGGCCGCGGCGAGCGGGACGGCGGCGGCCGAGCGGAGCAGGGTACGACGATCGGTCCGCATGCGGACTCCCTTCCTGGCAGGTGGGCGGGGCGGGGGAGCGGTGAGCGGGGGAGGAGCGGGTCAGGACCGTCCGGGACGGTTCCCGGTGCGGGCCCGTGCCCGCACCAGGCGGCTCAGGTGCGCCGCGTAGCCCTCCGCGTAGAGGTCCGCGCGGGCCGGGTCGGGCTCCACCACCGCCGTCGGGCGGGTCCAGCGCGCCGTGTCCAGGGGGACGCCGAAGCGCTCGGCCGCCGCCAGCACCGCGCCGCGCGCGCCGACCTCGCCCTCGACCACGCGCAGCGGGCGCCCCAGCACGTCGGCGAGCAGCCGCGTCCAGGCCGGGCTGCGGGTGCCGCCGCCGCAGACCGCGAGGGTGCCGGTCAGACCGGCCGCCTCCAGGCAGTGCCGGGCCGCGTAGCCGATGCCCTCGCAGGTGGCCCGGACCAGATCGCCCCTGGTCGACTCCAGGGAGACACCGGTGAGTTCGGCGCGCAGCCCCGGCGCCACGAACGGCGCCCGCTCGCCCGACGGCGCGAAGTACGGCAGCACCCGGACGCCGTGCGCGCCGGGCGGGGTCGCGGCCAGCAGCGCGTCGACCTCCCCGTGCGCGACGCCGGTCGTCGACAGCACCCAGTCGAGGGCCGCCGTGCCGACCATCGCGGGCATCGCGCGCAGCCGGTGGCCGGGCCGGTCGGTCGCGATGTGCAGACCGGCCGGTTCGCCGCTCAGGTCGAGGTCGGTGGTGGCGACCAGGCTCGCCAGGCAGGTCCCGACGATCAGCAGTCCGTCGCCCGGCTCGGTCACGCCCGCGCCCAGGGCGCAGGCGGGCAGGTCGTAGGGGCCGTTGGCGAGCCGGGTGCCCGCGGGCAGGCCCTCGCCGCGCGCCGCGGCCGTGGTGATCGGGTCGCCGACCGGCGCCAGCAGCCCCCGGCGGTGGGTGAGGCCGAGGAGTTCGACGACGCCGTTGTCGTAGGCCCGGGTGCGCGGGTCGAGGAACGGCATGGAGGCGTCCGAGACGTCGGTGCCGGGCGGGGCGCCGGTGAGCCGCCCGAAGACCATGTCCTTGCAGTACAGGGCCGCCGACGCGGCGTCCAGGGCGGCCGGTTCGTGCCGGTCGAGCCAGGCGAGCAGCGGGCCGGGGCTGCCCGGGAACACGGCGCCGCCGGTGCGCCGGTAGACCGCCTCGAAGGTGCCGTCCGCCAGCCACTGGTCGACGAGGCCGTGGGCCCGCCCGTCCATCCAGGAGACGGCGGCCCGCACCGGCCGCCCCGCGCCGTCCACCAGCCAGACGCCGTCGCCCTGCCCGGTCAGACCGGCCAGTTCGACGGGCCCGGGGAGCCGGTCGGTGAGGGCGTCGAGGACGGCGACGACGGCCCCGTACACCTCGTCCATGTCCTGCTCCACCGCGCCCCCGCGCATCGTGAGGGCGATCTGCCGCGCCTCGACGCCGAGTTCGGCGCCCGACCGGTCGAACGCGGCGGCCTTCACGGTGGACGTTCCTACGTCGATGCCGATGAACACGGCGCACCTCTCCTCACGGTCGCCGGGACGGGGGTCGGCTCAGCGAGTGCGCGAGCGGTTCGCCGCGGGCCCAGCGGCCCACCTCCGCCGCGGCGATCCGGGCCGCCTTCTCCGCCACCGCCCGGCTCGCGCCGCCCAGGTGGGGGGTGAGGACGACGCGGTCGGTGAGGCCGAACAGCCGGGAGCGCGCGGGCAGCGGCTCCCGCTCGAAGGTGTCGAGGGCCGCCGCCGACAGGGTCCCGTCGGCCAGCGCGTCGCACAGCGCCTCCTCGTCGACGAGGGGACCCCGGGCGGCGTTGACCAGGACCGCGCCGCGCGGCAGCAGGCCCAGTTCGCGGGCGCCGATCAGACCGCGGGTCTCGGGGGTGAGCCTGGCGTGCAGGGTGACCACCCGGGAGCGGCGCAGCAGGTCGTCCAGGGTCGGCATCCGCAGCCCGTGGATCTCGCCCCTGGCGTACGGGTCGTGGACCATCACCTGGGCGCCGAACGCGGCGAGCGCGCGGGCCACCCGGCTGCCGACCGCCCCGTAGCCGATCAGCCCGACCGGCAGGTCCTCCAGCTCCAGGCCCGCCTGCGCGTGGGTGTAGTAGGCGGCGCCGCGCCAGCCGCGCTGCCCGGCGAGGGAGTCGTGGGCCTGCGGGATGCGCCGCAGGGCCGCGAGGAGCAGCCCGACGGTGAACTCGGCGGTGGCGGCGGCGTTGCGCCCCGGCGCGTAGCAGACCCGCACGTCGTGGCGCTCGGCCGCGTCCAGGTTGACGTTGACCGGGCCGCCCCGGCAGACCACCACCAGGCGCAGGCCGGGCGAGGCGCCGAGGACCCGCTCGGTGACCGGCGCCATCTGGGTGACCAGCACCTCGCGGCCGTCGGACAGCGCGTCGATGAGGGGGCCCTCGGCGTCGCTCGCCTCCCGCACCTCGGCGACCCGGCCGAACGGCTCCATCGGCCAGCCGAGCGTCAACTCCCGTACGTCGGGCGGTGGTTCGCCGAGTTCGGCGGTCAGGGCGCGGGTGATCAGGCCGGGCAGCACGAAGTGGTCGCCGGCGGCCACCACACGCAGGGGCGCGTTCATCGCAGGGAGACTCCCGTCTCGGCGTCGAAGACATGGGTCAGGCCGGGGTCGGCGGCCACCCGCACGCGGTCGTCGCGGGCCAGCCGGGTGCCGGGGTCGGTGAGGGCGGCCACCGGGTCCTCGACGCCGTCCAGGGCGAGGGTGGCCACGCCGTACTCCAGCAGCGGCTCATGGGCCAGCACCCGGGCCCGCACACCGTCCTCGCCGGTCAGCGCGAGGTCCTCGGGGCGGACGCCGACGACGACCTCCCGGCCGGGCGGGAGCCGGACCGGCAGCGGCAGCAGGACGGCGCCGGAGACCGCGGCCCGGCCGTCGGGCGCGGTGACCGCGGGCAGCAGGTTGATGGCCGGTTCGCCGACGAAGTCCGCCACGAAGCGGGTCGCCGGGTGGTCGTAGATCTCGTGGGCCGTGCCGAGTTGCTCGATCACGCCGTCCCGCATGACGGCGATCCGGTCGGCGAGCGAGAGGGCCTCCTCCTGGTCGTGGGTGACGAGGATGGCGGTGTGCCCGAGATCGCGCTGGATGCGCTTCACCTCACGGCGCGTGGTGTCCCGTTGGGCGGCGTCCAGGTGCGAGAGGGGTTCGTCGAGGAGGAGCACGTCCGGTTCCCTGACCAGCGCCCTGGCGAGCGAGACGCGCTGCTTCTGCCCGCTGGAGAGGGTGGCGGGACGGTCGTCGAGGACGGCGGTGAGGCCGACCCGCTCGGCGATCAGGGCGACCCTGCGGTCCACGTCGCCCCGGTCGGCCCGGCGCCGGGCGCGCAGCCCGAAGGCGAGGTTCTCGCGCACGGTCAGCGGCGGGTAGAGGGCGTAGTTCTCGAAGGCCACCCCGACGTTGCGGCGCCGGGCCGGGCGGTCGGTCACCGGGACCCCGCCGACCAGGACGTCGCCGCCGGTCACCGTCTCCAGACCGGCGATCATCCGCAGCGTGGTCGACTTGCCGCAGCCCGACGGGCCCAGCAGGCCCAGGAGTTCGCCCGAGCGCAGCCGCACGTCGAGGCCGCGCACCGCCTCCACCGGCGGGCGCCCGCGGGCCCGGTACGTCTTGCGCAGGTCACGTAGCTCCAGCTCGGTCATCGTCGCCCTTCGTCGCGCACACCTCGTAGCGGACCTGGTGCTCGTCCAGGTCCCTCAGCGCCTCGGGCGACGCCCCGTCGTCGACCAGCAGCAGGTCGAACCGGGAGAGCGGGGCGACCCGGTGCAGGGCGGGCCTGGCGAGCTTCGTGTGGTCGATGAGCAGCACCCGGCGGGCG
The DNA here is from genome assembly GCF_900091845.1 of Streptomyces sp. SolWspMP-5a-2. Lineage (GTDB taxonomy): Bacteria > Actinomycetota > Actinomycetes > Streptomycetales > Streptomycetaceae > Streptomyces > Streptomyces doudnae. The sequence goes on along the minus strand of NZ_FMCI01000063.1, from coordinate 43,795 downwards.
GCCGAGTCGAGCATCGCCCGCTTCACGGACACGATGTGCTGCTCCTGGTGGTAGGCGTAGCCGCCGTGCACGGCGGACGTGGACGCGAAGCAGACGTCGACGCGCAGCGCCTGCACCGCCTCCACGCAGGACACCCCGAGGAACGAGGAGTGCAGCGGGTCGTAGTCGCCGCCCAGCGCCATCAGGTGGATGCCCCGCCGGCCGGCGAGGAGGTTGACGGCCTCCAGGAAGTTGGTGACGACCGTCAGCGGGGTGATCTTGCCCAGCCGCAGCAGCCTGGCTATCTCCAGGGCGGTCGTCGAGTCGTCCAGCATGATCGCCATGCCGGGTTCCACGGAGCGCAGCGCGTGGTCGGCCACCGCCTCCTTCGCGGCCCGCATGGTCTTCAGGCGGTACTGCACGTTCGACTCGAAGACGGCCGACGGCTGCGCGGTCACCCCGCCCCTGAACTTCCTTACGACGCCCTGCCGTTCGAGGTCGTCGAGGTCGCGGTGGATGGTCATCAGGCTCACCCCGAACCGTTCGGCGAGGTCGGCGGCGGTCGCGGAACCGGCGGCGAGGACCCGCTCGGCCACGGCCGCCCTGCGGGCCGCTGGGCCCTGCTGGGGCGGGGTCTGCTGGGGGATGGTGCCGTGCGGCTGGGGGGTGCCGTGCGGCCGGGGTGCGTGGGCGGCGCTCATCGTGTCCCGATCCTTCGTCCTGGGCGCCGGGGCCGGTCGGCCTCGAACAGCAGCAGGTTCTCAGGCCGGAGGGTGAGCCGGACCGGATCGTCGGGGCCGAGGCCGCGCGTGTCGGCGCGCGGGGCCACCAGCGAGACCCGCGGCGCCCCGGTCTCCGGCCCCGCCCCGGTCTCCGGCCCTGCCCCGCCGCCGGGCGGACGCGCTCCCGGCCCGGCCCCGCCGCCGAGCCTGACGGTCACCTCCACCGACCGGCCGAGCACCTCGGTCACGTACACCGTGCCGGTCAGCTCGTGGCCGGGCGCGGTGAGGGAGAGGTCGCGGGGGCGGATCCCGGCGAGGACCTCGGTGCCGGGCGGCGCCTCGGCGCGCACCGGCAGTTCGATCCCGCCGCCGGCCGAGCGGAAGGCGCCGTTCTCGGTGAGCGTGCCGGGCAGCAGGTTGATCCGGGGGCGGCCGAAGGCGCGGGCCACCTCGGTGTCGTGCGGCCGGTACCAGATCTCCTCCCGGGTCCCGGTCTGGACGATCCGGCCGTCCCTGATGACGCCGATCCGGTCGCCGAGCGCGAGCGCCTCCACCGAGTCGTGGGTGACGTACAGGGTGGTGGTGCGGCGGACCGCCCCGATCGCCTTCAGCTCGGCGCGCATCTGCTGGCGCAGCTTGGCGTCGAGGTGGGAGAGCGGCTCGTCGAGGAGGAAGGCGCGGGCCGGACGGACCAGGACCCGCCCCAGCGCGACCCGTTGCCGCTGCCCGTTCGACAGTTGGCCCACGGGACGGTCCAGCAGGGCCTCGATGCCGAGGAGCGCGGCGGTCTCCATGATCCGGGCGCGGGCCTCGGCGGCGGGCAGCCGGTGGCGCGGCGAGCGCAGCGGGGACGCCAGGTTGTCGTGGACGGAGCGGTGCGGGTAGAGGGCGTAGCTCTCGAAGCACATCGCCACGCCCCGGTCGTAGGGTTCGACGCCCGCGAGGTCGCGGCCGTCCAGCTCGACCGTGCCCGCGTCCGGGAGTTCGAGCCCGGCGACCGTCTTCAGGGTGGTGGTCTTGCCCGCCCCCGAGGGACCCAGCAGACAGAAGAACTCTCCGTCCTCCACGTCGAGTTCGAGGCCGTCGAGGGCGGTGGTGCGGCCGTACGCCTTGGTGATCCCGCGCAGCCGGATCATGACTTCACCGCCCCGAACGACAGCCCCCGCACCAGGTAGCGCTGGATGGTCAGGGCAAGCAGCAGCGGCGGCACGACGGAGACCAGGGCGGCGGCGGCCGTCAGGTTGTACTTGGGGCGGTCGCCGCCGAGGAAGGACAGGGCGCCCACGGTCACCGTCTGCGCCTCGTTGGAGGTGAGGATCAGCGGGAAGACGAAGTTGTTCCAGGCGAAGATGAACGCCAGCAGCGACACGGCCGCCACCCCGGGTTTCACCAGCGGCAGCGCGACCCTGAAGAACGCCTGGGTGCGGCTGTAGCCGTCGAGCAGCGCCGCCTGCTCCAGCTCCGGGGTGAGGTCGGCGAAGTAGGACCGCATGATCCACACCACGAGCGGCAGCGTGACCAGTTGCAGCACCCAGATCATGCCGACGTACGTGTCGAACAGGCCGAGCCGCTGGTAGAGCACGAACAGCGGGATGATCACGGTGAGTTCGGGGGCGAACCGGAAGGACAGGAGCGTGAACATCAGGTTCTCGGAGCCCTTGAACCGCCAGCGCGCCGACGCGTACGCGGCCGGCAGCCCGACCAGCAGGGAGAGCGCGACGGCGCCCACCGACACGACCAGGCTGTTGACGAAGAACCGCAGGAAGGGGATGCCCTCGCCGCCGCCGAGGACGGTCCGGTAGGAGCCGAGGGTCGGGGTGAAGGAGAAGTAGGTGCTGAACAGCTGGTCGGCCGGTTTCAGCGACAGGACCAGCATCCAGGCGATCGGGAACAGCGCGAAGACGAAGTACCCGACGAGCGCCGCGTCCGCGAGCCACCCCGCGACCCGCCGCGCCCCCCGCCCGTCGCGTCCGGGCCCGCGCCCGTCGCGTCCCGCCCCGCGCCCGGCCTCCCGTTCCCGCTCCCGCACGTCGCGTTCAGGCTCTCTCATCGGGCCTCGGCCGCCTTCCGCTGGACCCGGCCCAGATGGCGGACCAGGACCATCGCCGCCAGGTAGACGACCGCCCACAGGACGATCGTGTAGCTGATCCCGAACGAGTAGCGCTGGAAGCGGATCGCCTCCAGATAGGCGCGGATCTGCAGGACCATCGTGGAGTCGCCGGGTCCGCCCTCGGTCAGCGCGTAGATGATGTCGAAGACCTTCAGCGAGTCCATGAACCGGAAGATCACCGCCACCAGCACGTACGGCCAGAGCATCGGCAGGGTCAGTCTGCGGAACGTGTACCACCACCCCGCGCCGTCCACGGCCGCCGCCTCGAACGGGGAGGCGGGCAGCGACCGCAGACCGGCCAGGGCGAGGATCGCCACGAACGGCGTGTACACCCACACGTCCACGGCGATCGACGACAGCAGGGCGCCCGCCGGGGTGTCCGTCCACTGCACCCCGCCGAGCCCGACCGGCCGCAGCAGGTGGTTGACCACCCCCACCGACGGCTGGAGCATCAGCTTCCACATGATCGCCGCGATCACCGGGGCGATCATCAGGGGCAGGATCAGGATCTTCTCCAGCACCCGGCCGATCCGCGAGGAGCGGTGCAGCAGCAGGGCCACCGACACCCCGAGGACGGTCTCCGCCGCGGCGGCGCCGACCGCGTACAGCACCGTCACCCACGCCGAGTTCCAGAACGCGCCCTCGCCGAGCATCGTCCGGTAGTTGCCGAACCCCACCAGGCCGGGGCGCGGACGGCTCGCCGAGAAGTCGAACAGCGTGTAGAAGAGGCCGAGGCCGAACGGGTAGAGGATGCCGCAGGTCAGCAGCAGGGCCGGGAGGACCAGCAGATACGGGCGCAGGGCGGGCCGCGGGCCCATCGCGCTCAGCGCACCTTCCGGGCCAGGTCGCCCGCGAGCCCGTTCAGCACCTGGCCCGCCTCCCGGCCGCCGTAGATCTCCTGGAGGGCCGCGGCCCAGCTGGTGGTGGCGTCGAAGAACTGCGCCTGCGGGGTGAACTGGATCCGCGTCCGGTCGGCGACCGCCTCGAAGGTGTCGAGGAAGCCGGGCAGGTGCCGCATCTTGTCCTTGTACGCGGCGTCCTGGCTGATCGACCTGCGGACCGGGTCGATGTGCTGGTGGGTGAGGGCGCCCCGGCGCAGGTGCTCCTTGCCGGTGGCCCACTGCAGGAAGAGCCAGCTCGCGCTCTTCCTGCGGCTCCTGGCGTTCATGCCGAGCGACCAGATCCACATGTTGGTGGCGAGCGAGCCGTCAGGACCCTTCGGCCCGGGATGGAAGGCGATCTTCCCGGAGGCCGGACTCGCCCCGGGGACCGCCTGGAAGTAGGCGGCGGTGTCCGCGTCGAAGAGCATCGCGGCCTTCTTCGCGCCCAGGTCGCCCGAGCACTGGTACCAGGTGTACGACGTCCAGGACGGCGGCCCGCCGTGCCGGACCATGTCGGCCCAGTCCCGGGTGAACGCCACCGCCCGCGGGGAGTTCATCGCGGGCTTCAGCGCACCGCCGTCGACGGTGAAGTCCCGCAGCCCGTTGCGGGCGTACATGGTCATGAAGCCGGGGTGGATGGTGGCCCAGCTCCGCGAGCCGCGCACGGCGATGCCGTACATGCCGTCGTACCCGGCCCCGGGCGCCTTCTTCTTGACGGCGGCGGCGAGTTCGCGCAGTTCGTCGAAGGTCTCGGCGGGCCTGAGCCCCAGCTTGCCGAAGACCTCGGTGTTGTAGGCGACGACGTTGGTCTCCCAGCCCCACGGCAGCGCGTACTGGCCGCCCCTGCCGAGCGGGGCGCCGTCCTTCAGCGACCACTGGTCGGCCTGGAGCAGGTTGGGGAAGAAGTCGTCCTGGTCCCATTCGGCGCCGGTGGCCGCGGAGTTGCGCATCCACGGGCCGAGGTCCTCCAGCCAGCCGGGCGGCCCGTACTGCCACACCATGTACGCGCCCAGCATGAAGACGTCGTAGGAGGCGCGCCCGCTGGAGAGGTCGACGGTCAGCTTGTCGAAGTAGTTGTCCTCCGGGAAGACGTCGTACTCGACCTTGATCCCGGTCCTGCCGGTGAACGACTTCAGGTCGGCGATCAGGGCGTCCGTGTACGGGTGCTTGTTGAGCAGGGCCTTGACGGTGGTGCCCCGCTCCCGGCGCCAGTCGAAGGAGCCGGTGACGTCGTCGGCGGCCGAGCCGTCGCCCTTGTCGTCGGCGCCGCCGAACCCGGCGCCGCAGGCCGCGAGGAGCGGGGTCGCGGCGGTGGCGGCGGTGAGGGCGAGGAAGCGGCGGCGGTCGTGCGCGTGCGTGTCCATCCGTGACCTCCAGGTGGGGCTGGGTCCGGTGCTCGGTTCACCACGTCAGGTCGACTCGTTCCGACTCGTCAACAGAGGTTGTAACGAGGCAAGTTGGGTGTCAATCCCTTGCGCGGGCGAAAATGCGGGTTCGATATCGGGGGAAGGTGTGAACTTCACAGTCCGTCCCGCGCTCCACCGCGGGCATCACCGGGAGGTCCTGATGGCGGTCGAGCGCGGCGAAGGCGCGGCGGACCAGGCGTGGCTGGGCGTCGACCTGGGCACCCAGGGCGTGCGCGCGCTGCTGGTCACCCGCGACGGCACGGTCCTCGGCGGCGGCACCGCGCCGCTGACCGGGCGGCGCCGGCCGGGACGGCACGAGCAGGACCCCGGGCTGTGGTGGCGGGCGGTGTGCGCGGCCACCCGGGCCGCCCTGACCGGCCGCGGGGGCACCGGGATCGGCGGGCTCGCCGTGTGCGGCACCTCCGGCACCGTGCTGCTCACCGACGCGCGCGGCCTGCCGCTGAGCCCCGCCCTGATGTACGACGACGGGCGGGCCGCGGCCGAGGGCGCCCGCGCCAGGGCGGCGGGCCTCGCCGTGCAGGACGGCTGGGGGCTGCCCCGGGCGCTCTGGCTGCTGCGCGCGCACGGCCCCGGCCGGATCACCCACCAGCCCGATGTCGTCACCGCCCGGCTGATCGGGCACCCGGTGCCGACGGATTCCAGCCACGCCCTGAAGACCGGGTACGACCTGGAGCGCGGAGCCTGGCCGGACGCCGCCGCCGGACTCGGGCTGCCCGACGGCGCGCTCCCCGAGGTGGTCGGCCCCGGCACCCGGCTCGGGGCGGTCGGCGCGGAGGCCGCCGAGGCCACCGGCGTCCCCGCGGGCACCCCGGTGATCGCCGGGATGACCGACGGCTGCGCGGCCCAGATCGCCTCAGGGGCGCTGCGGCCCGGCGCCTGGAACTCCGTGCTCGGCACCACCCTCGTGCTCAAGGGCGCCGCCCGCGCCCCGGTCCGCGACGCCACCGGCGTCGTCTACAACCACCGCGCGCCGGACGGGAGCTGGCTGCCCGGCGGGGCGTCGAGCGTGGGCGCGGGGGCGCTCGCGGCGGCCTTCCCCGGCGCCGACCCGGCCGCCCTCGACGAGCTGGCCGCCGCCCACGAACCGGCCGGCGCGGTGATGTACCCGCTGGTGTCGCCCGGGGAGCGGTTCCCGTTCCTGGCGCCCGGCGCGACGGCGCTGACCCTGGGGCGGCCGGACGGCGACGCCGACCGCTGGGCGGCGCTGCTCCAGGGCGTCGCCCTCACCGAACGCCTCTGCCTCGACTACCTCCACCACCTCGGCGCCCCGCTGGCGGGCCCGCTCACCTTCACCGGCGGCGGCGCCCGCAGCGCCTACTGGAACCAGCTCCGCGCCGACGTCCTGGCCCGCCCCGCCCGCGTCCCCCGGCAGACCGAACCCGCGCTCGGCATGGCGGCGCTGGCCGCCCACGGCACGACCGGCGCCCCGCTGACCGACCTCACCGGCACCATGGTCCACCTCGGCGCGAGCCTCACCCCCGACCCGGCCCGCACCGCCCGCTTCGCCGAGCCCTACACCCGGCTCCTGGACGCCCTGACCTCCCGCGGCTGGCTCCCCGGCGAGGTGGCCGCGCACGCCAGGACCCGGCTCGCCGCCGATCTGGCCGGAATCTGACCCCGTCCGCCCCGCCGGGACCCCGTCCGCCCCCGCGGCCCGCCCGCACCGCGATACTTCCCCGCATGACGACGACCGCGACCACCCTGCTCCTGGCCCGGCACGGGCAGACCGTCTGGCACGCCGAGAACCGCTACGCGGGCGTCAGCGACATCGCGCTGACCGACACCGGGCGCGCGCAGGCCGAGGCGCTCGGCCGGTGGGCCGGGGCACACCCCGTCGACGCGGTGTGGACGTCGCCGCTGGCCCGCGCGGTCGCCACCGCGGAGCCCGCCTGCCGGACCCTCGGCCTCACCCCGCGCCGCGAACCGGACCTGCGCGAGTGCGACTTCGGGGTGGTGGAGGGCCGCACGCTCGCCGAGTTCGCCGCCGAGGACCCCGAGGGCGCTGCGGCGTTCGTGGCCGACCCGGTCGCCCGTCCCTTCCCGGACGCCGAGGACCCGGCCGCCGCCGCCGAGCGGGGCGCCGCCGCCCTGCGCCGGATCGCCGCCGCGCACCCGGGCGGACGGGTCCTGGTGGTCGCCCACAACAGCCTGCTGCGCCTGGTGCTGTGCACGCTCCTGTCGGTCCCGGTCCGCGACTACCGCCGAGTCTTCCCCCGGCTGCGCAACGCGGCCGTCACCGAACTGCGCCTGACGGGCGGGTCGGTGGGGCTGATGGCGCTCAACGTGCCCTGCGACGACGGCGACCGGTGACCCGGACCGGGCGCGCGGCGGCCGTCCCCGGCGCGTCCCCGGGCGCACAGAAGACCCCCGCGAGTCATGTCCTCGCGGGGGCCTCCCTCACTCCGCCCGCCGAGTGAAGGTTGAGAAGACGATCACGAGGCAGGGCGTCCGGTGGCCCCGGGTCAGGGGGCGAGCAGCAGGCTGTCGCCGCGTTCCCTGGCGGCGGCGTGGCGCCGGGCCACGTCCTGCCAGTTGACGACGGCCCACATGGCCTCGATGAAGTCGACCTTCTGGTTCTTGTACTGGAGGTAGAAGGCGTGCTCCCAGGCGTCGAAGACGAGGATCGGGGTCGATCCCTGGCCGACGTTGCCCTGGTGGTCGTAGACCTGCTCGACGATCAGGCGGCCGCTGAGGGGCTCGTAGGCGAGGACGCCCCAGCCCGAACCCTGGGTGGTCGCGGCGGCCTTGGTGAGCTGCGCCTTGAGTCCGGCGAACGAGCCGAAGGACTCGGTGATCGCGTCCGCCAGCTCGCCGACGCCGTCCGCGGCCGTGGGCTCGCCGCCGCCGTCGCCGGTCATGTTGTGCCAGTAGATGGAGTGCAGGATGTGGCCGGAGAGATGGAAGGCCAGGTTCTTCTCCAGGCCGTTGATCGAGCCCCAGGACTCCTTGTCCCGGGCCTCCGCCAACTGCTCCAGGGTGTCGTTCGCGCCCTTCACGTACGCCGCGTGGTGCTTGTCGTGGTGCAGCTCGACGATCTGCGGGTCGATGACCGGTTCGAGAGCGGCGTAGTCGTACGGCAGTTCAGGGAGCGTGTAGACGGGCATGGCGGATCCCCTCCGACCTCGTGGCGCCTTATTGCAAAAGACTTGCAACTACAACCTAGCAACAAAAGACCCCCTCGGTGCACCGAGGGGGTGGTGGGGTGTGTCGCCGGGAGGGGGGGACCGGAGACCGCTGCCCGGCGTCCGCTGTCCGTCGCCCGCCGTCACTCCCGTGCCGTGCGGCCCGTCCGCTGCCGGGCGTACCCGGCCGCCGCGAGCACCGCCGTCATCGCGCCCGTCGCACCGAGCTGGACCCGGGTGCCGGGCTCCCTGGCCATCAGGACGAAGACCGCCGCCATCCCGGCCAGCGCGACCCAGGTCAGCACCGGGAACGCCCACATGCGCACCACCAGCCGCTCGGGCGTCTCCCGCTCCAGGCGCCGCCGCAGCCGCAGCTGGGAGGCGGCGATGAAGATCCAGACGACCAGGATCACCGCGCCGACCGTGTTCAGCAGCCAGGCGAAGACGTCGTCGGGACGCCAGCGGCTCAGCCCCACGCAGACCAGGCCGACCGCGCAGGAGACCAGCACCGCGACCCGCGGCACCCCGCCGCTGACCCGCCCCAGCGCCCGCGGCCCGAGCCCCCGCCGCACCAGCGAGTACGCGATCCGCGAGGAGCCGTAGATGTTGGCGTTCATCGCGGACAGCAGCGCGACGAAGATGACGACGTTCATCACCTGGCCCGCGCCGTCGACGCCGATCCGCTGGAGCGTGGCCACGTACGGCCCGTCCTCGACGATCTCCTTCGCGTCCGACGGCACCAGGGTGACGACGACCGCCATCGAGCCGACGTAGAACAGCGCGATGCGCCACATCGCGGTGCGCACCGCGCTCGCCACGCCCCGCACCGGGTCCTCGGACTCGGCCGCCGCGATGGTGACCGTCTCCAGGCCGCCGTACGCGAAGATCGACGCGAGCAGGCCGACGACCAGGCCCTCGCCGCCGTGCGGGAGGAAGTCGGCGAGGTGGCTGGTGCCGGGGGAGTCGGTGCCCGGCAGGACGCCCGCGACGGCCAGCGCGCCGAGGACCAGGAAGAGGACGATCGCGCCGACCTTCAGGGCCGCGAACCAGAACTCGAACTCGCCGAAGCTGCGGACGGCGGCCAGGTTGGCGCCGCCCAGGACCACGACGAACACGCCCACCCACATCCACTCCGGCGTCCCGGGCAGCCAGCCGGTGACGATGTGCGCGGCGCCGATGCCCTCCAGGCCGACCACCGTGCACAGCAGCACCCAGAACGCCCAGCCCGCCGTGAAGCCCGCCCAGGGCCCGAACGCCCGCTCGGCGTGGGCGGAGAAGGAGCCCGAGGACGGATGCGCGGCCGACATCTCGCCGAGCATCCGCATCACCAGCATCACCAGGAGCCCGGAGAGGGCGTAGGCGACGACGACGGACGGACCGGCGGCGGCGATGCCCGCGCCGGAGCCGACGAACAGACCGGCGCCGATCACCCCGCCCAGGGCGATCATCGACAGGTGGCGCTGCTTGAGACCGTGGGGCAGGGAGACGTCCTCGCGCGGCGTCTCCCCGGTGGTGGTGCTGCTGGACATGGAGCGAGAACGTCCCGTACGTGAGGGGGCAAAAACGACGACAGTCTCGGCGCCGCGCGGAGGGCGCCGGATCCGCGTCCCGCCATCCGGACACCGCCGTCACCCGGCGTGAGGGTCCGGTCGCGGACCCGCCCGCGCTCCGTGAGAAAGACGTCCTCCGCTCAGTGACCGGTATCACGCGCCGCCGCGTGTAACCCGCATCCTTTGTCCGGATCACACCAACCGGCCGTCGCCCCCTTTGTCGACGGCTGACGGTGTCCGCGCCGCACGCCCCGGGTTAGCGTCACCGTGTCCCCGTCTGCCCCGACCCGCGGAGTCCCATGAGTACCGCCACCGCCCCCACCAGCACCGGCCAGGTCCTCGCCGACCTGCTCCCGGCCTCCCGCGTCCGTGACGCCGCCCTCGTCGTCGGCGGTGCCGTGCTCACCGGCGTCGCCGCCCAGATCGCCGTGCCCGTGCCGGGCTCCCCGGTCCCGGTGACCGGCCAGACCTTCGCCGCGCTCCTCGTCGGCACCTCGCTCGGCGCTGGGCGCGGCTTCCTCGCGCTCGCCCTGTACGCGGTGGCCGGCGTCGCCGGCGTGCCGTGGTTCGCGGAGGGCGGCTCCGGCGCCGGGGCCGTCTCCTTCGGGTACGTCCTCGGCCTGCTGCTGGCCTCCGCCGCCGTCGGCGCCCTGGCCCGCCGCGGCGCCGACCGCTCGGTGCTGCGCACCGCGGGCACGATGCTGCTCGGCGAGGCGATCATCTACGCGGTCGGCGTCCCGTACCTGGCGTACGCCGCCGGGATGTCCTTCTCCGCCGCGGTCGCGGCCGGTCTCACCCCGTTCCTGATCGGCGACGCCGTCAAGGCCGCGCTGGCGATGGGCCTGCTGCCGACGGCCTGGAAGCTGCTCGACCGCCGCTGAGCAACGCGGAAGGGGCCCACCGGCATCCCGCCGGTGGGCCCCTTCCGCGTTCCGCCGCCGTCGGCTACGGCGTCCTGACGCCCTCGTCGACGGGCTCCGCGGGCGGGGCCGCGGCCTCGGCGCGGGCGCCGCCGCCGACCTTCTCCCGCACGAACGCGATGACCAGCACCACCGCCGCCACCAGCAGCGAGAGCAGCACGGTGGTGCGGCCGTCGTGCTCCGTGTCGGTGAGCATGTAGCCCAGCACGAACACGATCAGCGCGGCGGTCGCCCAGGTCAGGTACGGGTACAGCCACATCTTCACGACGAGCTTCTCCGGCGCCTCGGCCTGGATGATCCGCCGCATCCGCAGCTGCGAGAAGCAGATGACCAGCCACACGAACAGGGCCACCGCGCCACTGGAGTTGACCAGGAACAGGAAGACCGAGTCGGGGAACTTGTAGTTGAAGAAGACGGCGACGAAGCCGAAGACGACCGACGACACGATGGCCGCCATCGGCACGCCCCGCGAGGTGGTCGTGGCGAACGCCTTCGGCGCGTCCCCGCGCTCACTGAGCGAGAACGCCATGCGGGAGGCCGTGTACAGGCCCGAGTTGAGACAGGAGAGCACCGACGTCAGCACGATGAAGTTCATGATCTGCCCGGCGTGCGCGATGCCGAGCGAGTCCAGGGCGGCGACGTAGGAGCCCTTCTTCTCGATCGACGGGTCGTTCCACGGCAGCAGCGAGACGACGACGAGGATCGAGCCCAGGTAGAAGACGGCGATCCGCCAGATGACGCTGTTGGTCGCCTTGGTGACCGCCTTGCGCGGGTTCGCGGTCTCGCCCGCGGCCAGCGTGACGATCTCGCTGCCCATGAAGGAGAAGACGACGAGCAGCACGCCGGTGAGGATGGCCCCGGCGCCGTGCGGCAGGAAACCGCCGTGGTCGGTGAGGTTGCCGAGCCCGGCCTTGTCGGTGTCGGCGCCCGGCAGCACGCCGAACACCGCGAGCAGGCCGACGACGACGAAGGCGCCGATCGCGACGACCTTGATCCCGGCGAACCAGAACTCGAACTCGCCGTAGGAGCCCACCGAGACCAGGTTGGTCGCGGTGAGCACGATCATCACGATCAGCGCCCAGCCCCACTGGGGCACGGCCGGTATCCAGCCCTCCAGGATCTTGGCGCCCGCGGTGGCCTCGACCGCGAGCACCACGACCCAGAAGAACCAGTACAGCCAGCCGATGGAGAATCCGGCCCAGCGGCCGAGCGCGCGGTCGGCGTGCGCGGAGAAGGAGCCGGAGGTGGGGTTCGCGGCGGACATCTCGCCGAGCATCCGCATCACGAGGACGACGAGCGTGCCGACGAGGGCGTAGGACAGCAGGATGCCGGGACCGGCGGTGGCGATGCCGGTGCTCGATCCGACGAAGAGACCGGCGCCGATGACGCCGCCGATGGCGATCATCGACAGATGTCGGTCCTTGAGTCCTGCCTGGAGTCCGGTCATGGGGGAATTCCTTTGCGCCGGGTGAGGGGTCCGCGTGGGGGCGGCGTAATCAAGGGTTGTACGCGCGGCGTACGAATCGGTCCAGTGAATCGGAGGCAAAGGATTTCTAGAACCTTTGAATCCAGATCGTTACTTGAGCTTTTCTTGAGGTTCTTCGACGGGAGAAAACCCCCGTGGATCAGCCACCCGGCGCTGCTTCCCGGAAACGCCCGTGACACACTCGGGCCATGCGCGTGTACATCGGTTCCGACCATGCCGGCTTCGAGCTCAAGAACCACCTCGTGGAGTGGTTGACGTCGGCCGGCCACGATCCCGTCGACTGCGGCCCGCACATCTACGACGCCGAGGACGACTACCCGCCCTTCTGCCTGCGCGCGGCGGAGCGCACGGCCGCCGACCCCGCCGCCCTCGGCATCGTCATCGGCGGCTCGGGCAACGGCGAGCAGATCGCCGCGAACAAGGTGAAGGGGGTCCGCGCCGCCCTCGCCTGGAGCGAGCAGACCGCCGCCCTCGGCCGCGAGCACAACGACGCCAACGTCGTGGCCGTCGGCTCGCGCATGCACACCACCGAGGAGGCGACGGCGTTCGTCGAGACGTTCCTCGCCACCCCGTTCTCCGGCGGCGAGCGCCACGTGCGCCGCATCGGCATGCTGAGCGCGTACGAGACCACGGGCGAGCTCCCGCCGGTCCCCGCGCACCACCCGCAGCAGCCGTAGCGGCCCGGCGGGGGCCGCCCGCGCCGCCCCCGCCGCGCTCCACCGAGAGAGGAAACGGGACCCGTGCCCGAGGGTCACACGATTCACCGGCTCGCCGCGGACTACCGGGCCCGTTTCGCCGGTACCACGCCCCGGGTGACCAGCCCCCAGGGCAAGTTCTCCGACGCGGCCGCCCTCCTGGACGGCCTGCCGCTCACCCGCACCGACGCCCACGGCAAGCACCTCTTCCTGGGCTTCGGCGAGGAGGCGTGGGTCCACATCCACCTCGGCCTCTTCGGCAAGGTGGGCTTCGGGGACGCCCCGGCGCCGCCGCCCACCGACACCGTCCGCCTCCGGCTGCGCACCGACACCTCCCACGTCGACCTGCGCGGCCCGACCACCTGCGCGCTCGTCACGGAGGCCGAGAAGACGGCGATACACCAGCGCCTGGGCCCCGACCCGCTGCGCGAGGACGCCGACCCGCGGGAGGCGTTCCGGCGGATCTCCCGCAGCCGCACCACGGTCGCCGCGCTGCTCATGGACCAGAAGGTGATCGCGGGCGTCGGCAACGTCTACCGCGCCGAGGTCCTCTTCCGGCACGGCATCGACCCCTACCGCGCGGGCCGGGACCTCACCGGCGCCGAGTGGGACGCCGTCTGGGCGGACCTGGTGGTGCTGATGCGCGAGGGCGTGCGCACCAACCGCATCGACACCGTCCGCCCCGAGCACACCCCGGAGGCGATGGGCCGCCCGCCGCGCGTCGACGACCACGGCGGCGAGGTGTACGTGTACCGCAGGGCGAACCGGCCCTGCCACCTCTGCGGCGACGGGATCCGCACCGCCGACCTCGCCGCCCGCAACCTCTTCTGGTGCCCGACCTGCCAGTCCCGCTGACGCCACTCCCGCCGTACCGGGCGCAGACCCGGGTACGCCCGGCACGAGGGACTGCGCCCGGCACGGCGAGAGCACGCACCCGACCCCGCGAGGCCGCCCTCCGGGCAACGACGCGCATGGTCAGACCCGCCCTAGAACCCGTGCGGCAGCCAGGGCGCCACCGGTGAGGCGAACGCCGTCGACGCCTCCGCGAGCGCCCCGGGCCGCAGTTCGCGCACCCGCCCGGCCGCGGCGAGCGCGCCCAGCGCCGTCCCGCCGAGGTACGCCGACCCCAACTCCCGCGCCGACAGGGCGAGATCGGCCGCGTCCGCGGTCCGCTCGCAGGAGGCGCCCTTGGCGTCGCCCGACAGCCGCCAACGCCCCTCGTTCCAGGGGCAGAAGGCGTCCTCGACGTCCAGCACCACGTCCACCGGCGCCTGGTAGGTCCGCGCGCCCAGCGCCGCCGCCACGTCCACCAGCCGCACGTACAGCGCGTCACGCACCCGCAGCCCGCACCGCCTGACGTCGGACACCAGATGGCGCCACGCCTCGTCCGTGGGGCGCCCGTACGCGGTCAGCTTCGCGGTGAGGTCGATGGAGAGCAGGAACCGCCACAGTGCCGCGTGCGCCGCCGGGTCGAGGGCCTGGGTGTCGCGCAGGACCACCGTGCCCGCCGGGCCCGCGGTGTCCCACTCCGGCTTCACCTGGAAGCGCGCGTACCCGACCGGCCGCCCGTCCCGCTCGGCCACCACGCACTGCAGCGGCGAGGCGCCCTCGCGGTCGCTCTCCGCGTCGAGCAGGGCGACCCGCTCCCAGCCGGGCCGCCGCGCGATCATCCCCGGCCGCCCGGCGACGGTGCGCGCGTAGACCTCCTCGCAGGCGCCGAGGGCGTCGGCGGGAGCCGCGTACCGCAGCCGCACCGCGTCCGTGCCGGGCGGCACCGCGAGCCGCACCCGCGCCGTGTCGATCTCGACGTTCAGACCGTGGGTGGCGACGCCGTACCCGAACCGGCCGTAGATCGCGGGCTCGGACGCGGTCAGCGCGGCCAGCGCCCGGCCCGATCCCCGCACGTCGTCGAGCTGACGGCGCATCATCGACGTCAGCACCCCGCGACGGCGATGGGTCGCGGCCACCCCGACCATCGTCACCCCGGCCGTGTCCACCAGGGCGCCGCCCGGGACCGTCAGCCGGAAGCTGAACGCGCCCGCCGTGCCCACGCAGTCGTCGCCGTCCCAGACCCCGATGCTGTGGTCGACCTCGGTCAGCTCCCGCCAGAGCGCGCGTTCCTCGGCGGATTCCGGAGTTCCGCCGAAAGCCCGCACCAAAGTGTCGTACCACTTATCCCATTCATCCCGTTCAAGGGGTCGCAGAACCGTTCCGTCGGGGGTTTGTGCCGTCACATCAGTCGCCATGGATCCATGCCTATCAGGGCATTGCGGGACGAGCGAGGGAATTTCTCCTTGGGGGCGACGCGGCGCCCCCAGGTGAAGTTCACTGTGAAGTCCAGCCTCGGACGGGGGACAAGTGGGACCTCCCGTGCCAAGCACCTGGTCCGATGGATAGGGTCCCGAACTAATGGCAGCAGGACGAGAACGGCGCGCGGCGGCCGACACGTTCACGGCCCGGTTGAAGATGCAGTGGCACCGGGCCCGCGTCGGCCTGCGCAGAAGCGCCGTCGACTACTTCCGCGGCGACGGATCGGACTGGATCGCGCTCGCCGGACTGCTCCTCACCGTGCCCCTCATCGCCGCCACCACCCTCGCCAACTCGGTCTGGTGCTCGCCCGCCGCCCTGGTCCTGCCGATCGTCGCGGGCGGACTGCTGCTGCGCCCCGCCAGCCTCCTCGCCCTCTACGCCGCCGCGGCCACCGCCCTGATCGTCGAGTCCGTCCGGCTCGGCCCCTACACCGAGGGACCCTCCCGGGTCACCCCCGGCGTGGTCCTGGTCGTCGCCGCCTGCGGCTTCTTCGGCCTGCTGGTCGCCCAGTTCCGCAGCCGGGTCGGCGTGCCCTGGCGGCGCGGCGGCACCATGCTCTTCGACCTGCGCGAACGCATCCGCGTCCAGAGCAAGCTGCCCAAGCTCCCCGACGGCTGGCACCGCGAGATGGCACTGCGCCCGGCCGGCGGCCAGTCCTTCTCCGGCGACTTCGTGGTCGCCGCCCGCACCAACGGCGGCCGCACCATGGAGGTCGTCCTCACCGACGTCTCGGGCAAGGGCATGGACGCCGGCTCCCGCGCCCTGCTGCTCTCCGGCGCCTTCGGCGGCCTCCTCGGCTCGCTGCCCCCGCACGCCTTCCTGCCCGCCGCCAACGGCTACCTGCTCCGCCAGGACTGGGACGAGGGCTTCGCGACCTCCATCCACCTGGTCCTCGACCTCGACTCCGGCGACTACGAGCTGTACTCCGCGGGCCACCCGCCGGGTCTCCAGCTCAGCGCGGGCAGCGGCCGCTGGGAGGAGAAGGCCGCCGAGGGCCCGCTCCTCGGCGTCTACGACGGCGCCCAGTTCGACCCCGTCAAGGGCTCGCTGCGGCCCGGCGACGTCCTGATGCTCTTCACCGACGGCCTCGTCGAGACCTCCGAACGGGACATCGTCGAAGGCATCGACCGGCTCACCGGGGAGGCCGACCGGTACGTGGCCGGCGGCTTCCACGGCGCGGCCTGGCACCTCATCGAGGCCGTCGCCAAGGACGTCAACGACGACCGCGCGCTGCTCCTCGTCTGCCGGGAGGGACCGACCGCGCAGGCCGCCGCCCGGTGAGCCCCGCCGGTCAGCCCGCGCCGCCCCCGTCCAGGTCACGCACCAGACCCCGCAGGATCGGCCCGTACTCCGGGTGCGCCAGCGCCGACGCCATCTGCGCGACCAGGTAGTCCGCCGGGTTCCCGGTGTCGTACCAGCGGCCCTGGATGACCTGCCCGTAGACCGCCCGCGTCGCCGCGTACGCGTTCAGCGCGTCGGTCAGGTAGATCTCGCCCTCCTGCCGCTCGTACCAGCGCCTGGTCTGCTCCCGCAGCTCGTCGATGATGCCCGGGGTGACCACGTACCCGCCGATCGCCGCGTACGAGGACGGGGCGTCCGACGGCTGCGGCTTCTCCACCAGACCCGTGATCCGCAGCAGCCCGTCCCCGAGGTCCTCCTTGACGATCGGCACGCCGTAGCGCTGGGAGTCCACCGGGTCCATCGGCAGCAGCGCCAGCACCGGGCACGCCGTCTGCTCGTACGCCCGGATCAGCTGCTGCGCCCGCGGCACCCCGGCCACGAAGACGTCGTCGGGCCAGAGCACCAGCACCGGCTCGTCCCCGACGTTGCGGGCGGCGTTCAGCACCGGCGTGCCGTTGCCGTACGGGCCGTGCTGGTCCAGGTAGGTGATGTGCCCCCGGCGGGCCAGCTCGGCGACCTCCTCCACGGCGTCCGCGTACGCCTCCTTGCCGTCCGCCCGCAACTGCGCCACCAGCGCCGGATTGGGCCGGAAGTGGTCCTGGATCAGGCTCTTGCCGCCGGAGACCACGATCGTGATGTCCGTGATGCCGCTGTCCACCAGCTCGCGCACGGTGTGTTCGATCACCGGCTTGTCGCCGACCGGCAGCATCTCCTTCGGCGTCGCCTTGGTCAGCGGCAGCAGACGGGAGCCGAGTCCGGCGGCGGGGATCACGGCCCTGCGGATCGTCGGGGGCATCAGACCACTCTCGTTCGGGAACGACCGCGCCGACCGGCACGGTTCCCCGCCGAAGCTACCAACGCCCCGACCGGCGCAGGACGATCCCGGCCTTTCCGGCCGGGAACGGAACCGACCGCCCCGCCCGGCCGTCCACCCCATGGACGAGGGGACACTGGACGAGTGAACGACAACGGCACGCCCTTGACGACGGCCGAGGTGGAGGCCGTCGCCCGCGCCGCCCACGCCGGACAGACCGACAAGGCGGGACGCCCCTACGCCGAGCACCTGGCGGCCGTCGCGGCCGGGGTGCGCGCCCGGGGCGGCGACGAGGCACAGATCGCGGCGGCCTGGCTGCACGACGCCGTAGAGGACGGCGCGCTCTCCGAGGAGTGGCTCGGGCGGGCCGCCCTGAGCGACCGGACGAAGGCCGTGGTCCTCGCCCTCACCAGACGGGCGGGGGAGGAGCAGGCGGCGTACGCGGCGCGGATCCTCGCCACACCGGGGGCGAGGCTGGTGAAGGAGGCGGACCTGGCGCACAACGCCGACCCCGCCAGGATCGCCCGCCTCGCCGACCCGGCGACCCGCGCCCGGCTCACGGAGAAGTACGCGCGGATGCGCGCACTCCTCGGAGTGACGGACGGGCCGCCCTGATGAGGACGGCCCGTCGACGTGCGGTGGTGCGGTGGTGCGAGGGGGGCTAGGAGCGTGCCTCGGCGGACTGCCGGTCGCGCCGCTCGTCCGCGCCGGACCCCGTGCCGGACGCGTCCGCGGGGGAGTCGCCCGACGCCTCGGGCCGCTCCGTGTTCCCGGGCCCTCCCGCGCCGTCCTGCCGCGCGCGCTCCCGCGCCGCCTCGCCCGCGTCCCGCTTGAACGCCCACTTCATCTCGGGCTCCATCGCGAACCGGAACACCCGGCGCACCGGCGGCGTGCACAACAGGGTGACGACGACGCCCGCGGCGGCGGTCACCGCGATCTCGCCCAGCGGCCGGTGCAGCCACGCGGGTTCGAACCAGCCGTAGAAGTCGCCCGCCTTGACCACGAATCCGTGCAGCAGATAGCCGTAGAGGGTGCCCGCGCCCAGCGCCGTGAACCACATCGTGCGGCCCGGCACCCAGGCGAAGAAGCACGCCGTCAGCACCAGCGAGCAGCCGAACAGGGCCAGCACCATCACCGGACCGCTCCACCAGGGCGCGGCCAGCTCCTGGGCGGCGTCGCGGTGGTAGAACCACGCGGTGTTCATGCGGGGCACCGACCACCAGCCGACGGCCAGCGCCGCGGCGAACACCGGCACCGACACGATCCGCATCCTGCGGGTGCGCACCATCCGGAAGTGCTCGGGCTTCAGGCACAGGCCCAGCACGAAGAACGGCAGGAACTGCAGGACCCGCTGGAGGTCGAGGTCGTCGCCGATCTCCGGGGAGACGGACGCCAGCATCGCGACGGCGAGGGCGACCGGCAGCGGCCAGCGCAGCGACTTCCACAGCGGGGTGGTCAGCCGCCAGACGAACAGGGCGATCAGGAACCAGGTGAGGTACCAGGGGTCCAGCAGGGTGATCGCCATGCCGGGGTCGTGGTCGCCGTACCGCTTGAAGAGGCTGTACGCCGTCTCGAAGACGATGTACGGCACGGCGACACCCGTGACCAGGCGGCGCAGCCGGTCGGGGCGCATGTCGAAACTGCGGGAGAAATAGCCCGAGATGATGATGAAGGCCGGCATGTGGAACGCGTACACGACCGTGTACAGCGCCTCCAGCACCCGGCTCTCGCCCTTCAACGGCTCCCAGGAGTGGCCCATCGCGACCAGCACGATGGCCAGGTACTTGGCGTTGTCGAAGAACGCGTCACGCCGCTTCCCGGGTGGGGCCGGGGGGCGCGCTGATCCGGTGTGGCCTTGTGCGCGGAGCGAGTTCGTCACCGATCCTCACCCCGGGGGAAGCCGGGGGAGACGATCGAGGTGCTCGCTGCGGATGCGGGGGACGGGGCAGCGTTGAACATTTGAGGCACCCTAGCGTTGTCCATGGGATTCCGTAAAACCTCCACGTCATTCGTGGTTCTGTTGTCGGATACCCCGGATTCGGCAGAGTTGACATCGCGTCGCATGTGCCCGGCTTGTCGTGACTCATCCCCACTAAATACCGCATAAGTTCACCGGACGGCCGGGCTCGGGACCGTCTCCGGGCGGCCGGCGGGCACAATTCGAAATAGCTGCGCGCGTGATGTGTGGAGCGGGAAACGATCCGGTCGAATTTCCCGGACGGCCCTGCTGGGGCGGGGTGTTGGCGACCCGCCGCCGCGGTCCCGCGGACGCCGTCGCGGCACAGGCGTCACGTCCGATGTCCCACCGGCCGCATACGGAGGCCCTGTTGGTGGCACGATGGTTCTGGCGGGGGCGTGCGGGCCGGTGCCCCCGGGCCGGGAGAGCGGACCGTCCATAGGGTGTGATCAGTTGTGGCTATTTCACTGTCGGTGGTGCTCCTGTTGGCGATCATCCTGGTGGTGTTGATCCGGGGAGGCTCCATCAAGGCCGGGCCCGCCATCGTGGCGATCCTCTTCGGCTTCTTCCTGGCGTCGAGCGGCATGGCCCCGTCGATCAACCGGTTCCTGAACTCGATAGCGGAGACGCTCAACTCCATCAGCTTCTGACGGCGCTCGGGGCCCGGGAACGCGGTCGGGGCCGGGCGGAGGAGTGATCCTCCGCCCGGCCCCGGGCCGTACGGAGCGGGCGACGGGAATCGAACCCGCGTAGCTAGTTTGGAAGACTAGGGCTCTACCATTGAGCTACGCCCGCGCAGCGCCGGTGAGCGGGAACCGCGACCCCGGCGCTGAAGGCATCGTAGCGGGTCCGCCCGGCCCGCCGCACACCCCGTCGCACCGGCCGCCGGGCCGGGGTCCGGGCCCGCCGGAAGCGGCGGCCCCGCTGTCGCCGGGCATGTACCCTACGTGTCGCACCAGACGGGGTGTGGCGCAGCTTGGTAGCGCGTCCGCTTTGGGAGCGGAAGGCCGTGGGTTCAAATCCCGCCACCCCGACCAGCGACCGATCGACACCGGTCATCCGCGCGATCACCTCGCGTGATCGCCTTTGGGGCGTGTCGCCGCTGCCGTTACTATGCAAGCTGCACGCCCGTGTGCCTCTCATCAAGAAAGTCCTCAGGGCGCGATCCGCCGGTCCACTCTGGTACCGGCAGAAACCAAGAAGTCAGCCACAAGGAGACCGAACCGTGAAGAGCGCCGTGGAGACCCTGAACCCGACCCGGGTTCGGCTCACTGTCGAGGTGCCCTTCGAGGAGCTCAAGGACAGCCTCGACGCGGCGTACAAGAAGATCAACCAGCAGGTCACGGTGAAGGGCTTCCGGAAGGGCAAGATCCCGGCCCGCGTCATCGACCAGCGGTTCGGCCGCGGTGCGGTCCTGGAGGAGGCGGTCAACGACGCGCTTCCCAAGTTCTACACCGAGGCGGTCAACGAGGCCGAGCTCAACGTCCTGGGCCAGCCCGAGGTCGACATCACGGAGCTGAAGGACGGCGACACGCTGAACTTCACCGCCGAGGTCGACATCCGTCCCGAGATCCAGATCCCGGACTACTCCGGCATCGAGGTCGAGGTCGACGCGATCGAGGTCACCGACGAGGACGTCGACAAGTCGGTCGAGCAGCTCCGTGAGCGCTTCGCCGCCACCTCCCCGGTCGAGCGCGCCGCCGGTGACGGCGACGTCGTGACCGTCGACCTGGAGGCCAAGGTCGACGACGAGGTGCTGGAGGACGGCGTCGCCAGCGGCGTCTCCTACACCATCGGCTCCGGCGAGCTGCTCGACGGCATCGACGACGCCGTCAAGGGCCTGGAGGCCGGTGGCGAGGCCACCTTCGCCTCCGAGCTGAAGGGCGGCTCCGCGGCCGGCCGCGAGGCCCGGGTCACCGTCAAGGTCACCCAGGTCGCCGCCCGCGAACTGCCCGAGCTGGACGACGAGTTCGCGCAGCTCGCCTCCGAGTTCGACACCCTGGAGGAGCTGCGCGCCGACAGCCGCAAGCGCCTCGCGAACATGAAGCAGTACGACCAGGCCACCCAGGCCCAGGAGCGCGTCCTGGAGAAGCTCCTGGAGCTGGTCGAGGTGCCCGTCCCCGAGAAGCTCCTCGAGGACGAGATCAACACCCGCAAGCACAACCTGGAGCACCACCAGCTCGGTCAGATGGGCCTCGACCTCCCGAAGTACCTGGAGATCCAGGGCAAGACGGAGGAGGAGTTCGAGACCGAGACCCGTGAGGCCGCGGTCAAGGGCATCAAGACCCAGTTCGTCCTGGACGAGCTGGTCAAGCAGGAGAAGCTGAACGTGAACCAGGAGGAGCTCACCGAGCACCTCATGCGCCGCGCCGCCTCCTCCGGCATGTCCCCCGACCAGTTCGCGCAGGCCGTCGTCGAGGGCGGCCAGGTGCCGCTGCTCGTCGGTGAGGTCGCGCGCGGCAAGGCGCTGGCCGTCGTCGTCGAGTCCGCCACCGTGAAGGACACCAACGGCGAGGTCGTCGACCTGGACGACGAGGACGAGACCGAGGCCGAGGGCACCGAAGCGGCCGAGGCCGCCGGTGACGACGCCGAGGCCAAGGCCGAGAAGGCCGAGGAGAAGACCGAGGGCTGAGTCCCGCGGCGTCTCCGACAGGACGTGCGACGGGCCCCCGGGGAAGTCCCCGGGGGCCCGTCGGGCTACGCCCCCGGCGAACACCCCCATATCCGGGATTCTCCGAAGGGACCCGCGCGTTAGGGTCCATGAATACGAGGGCAGGGGAGTCCCCGATTAGCGCCGGAAGGCCCCCAGGCCCCGGCAGAACACGTGAGACGGCCCGGCGCCGTCGTAAGACGAGCAGGTGGATACGTGACGAATCTGATGCCCTCCGCCGCCGGCGAGCCTTCCATCGGTGGTGGCCTCGGCGACCAGGTCTACAACCGGCTGCTCAACGAGCGGATCATCTTCCTCGGCCAGCCGGTCGACGACGACATCGCGAACAAGATCACCGCACAGCTGCTGCTCCTTGCCGCCGACCCGGACAAGGACATCTACCTGTACATCAACAGCCCCGGCGGCTCGATCACGGCCGGCATGGCGATCTACGACACCATGCAGTACATCAAGAACGACGTGGTGACGATCGCCATGGGCCTCGCCGCCTCCATGGGGCAGTTCCTGCTGAGCGCGGGTACTCCGGGCAAGCGCTTCGCGCTGCCGAACGCCGAGATCCTGATCCACCAGCCGTCCGCCGGTCTGGCCGGCTCGGCCTCCGACATCAAGATCCACGCGGAGCGGCTGCTGCACACCAAGAAGCGCATGGCGGAGCTGACCTCCCAGCACACCGGTCAGACGTTCGAGGAGATCACCCGGGCCTCCGACCGCGACCGCTGGTTCGACGCCGACGAGGCCAAGGAGTACGGCCTCATCGACGAGGTCATCACCACGGCCGCCAACATGCCGGGCGGCGGCGGCACCGGGGCCTGACACGGCCCCCGTACAGCCCCTCAGCCGACCGCCAGAGCCTCTAGGAGACAGACAGTGAACGACTTCCCCGGCAGCGGCCTGTACGACCGCGGACGCGCCGAGTACACGGCCCCGGCGGCCGAGTCCCGGTACGTCATCCCGCGCTTCGTGGAGCGCACCTCGCAGGGCGTGCGCGAGTACGACCCGTACGCGAAGCTCTTCGAGGAGCGGGTGATCTTCCTCGGCGTCCAGATCGACGACGCCTCCGCCAACGACGTCATGGCGCAGCTCCTGTGCCTGGAGTCGATGGACCCGGACCGGGACATCTCGATCTACATCAACAGCCCCGGCGGCTCCTTCACGGCGCTCACCGCGATCTACGACACGATGCAGTTCGTGAAGCCCGACATCCAGACGGTCTGCATGGGCCAGGCGGCCTCCGCCGCGGCGATCCTGCTGGCCGCCGGTACGCCGGGCAAGCGGATGGCCCTGCCGAACGCGCGGGTGCTGATCCACCAGCCCTACAGCGAGACCGGCCGCGGCCAGGTCTCCGACCTGGAGATCGCCGCCAACGAGATCCTCCGGATGCGCGGCCAGCTCGAGGACATGCTGGCCCACCACTCGACCACGTCGATCGAGAAGATCCGCGAGGACATCGAGCGCGACAAGATCCTCACGGCCGAGGAAGCCCTGGCGTACGGCCTCGTCGACCAGATCATCTCGACCCGGAAGATGAACAACGAGTCCGTCCGCTAGCGCGACGCTGTATCGTCTGCCGCTCCTTGGCACGGAGCGCGACAAGGTGCACGACAATCGGGCACCTGGAAGTGAACCGTGCCAAGGGGGGCCCGAACGGGGGGCTCGGCAAGGTACCGTCGGATGAAGGCAGCACCAGGAGCCGCTGGACCTAGGCGTCTCCCAGGCGAAGGGGAAGCACACCGTGGCACGCATCGGTGACGGCGGCGATCTGCTCAAGTGCTCGTTCTGCGGCAAGAGCCAGAAGCAGGTCAAGAAGCTCATCGCAGGGCCTGGTGTGTACATCTGCGACGAGTGCATCGACCTCTGCAACGAGATCATCGAGGAGGAGCTCGCCGAGACCAGCGAGGTCCGCTGGGAGGAACTCCCCAAGCCTCGCGAGATCTACGAGTTCCTGGAGGGGTACGTCGTCGGCCAGGAGTCGGCGAAGAAGGCCCTGTCGGTGGCGGTGTACAACCACTACAAGCGCGTCCAGGCCGGCGAGAACGGCGGCGGGGCGGGCCGTGACGACGCGATCGAACTCGCGAAGTCCAACATCCTGCTCCTCGGCCCGACCGGCTCGGGCAAGACGCTGCTGGCCCAGACCCTGGCCCGGATGCTGAACGTCCCGTTCGCGATCGCGGACGCGACGGCGCTCACCGAGGCCGGGTACGTCGGCGAGGACGTCGAGAACATCCTCCTGAAGCTCATCCAGGCCGCCGACTACGACGTCAAGAAGGCCGAGACGGGCATCATCTACATCGACGAGATCGACAAGGTCGCCCGTAAGAGCGAAAACCCGTCGATCACCCGCGATGTCTCGGGCGAGGGCGTCCAGCAGGCCCTGCTGAAGATCCTGGAGGGCACCACCGCCTCCGTGCCGCCGCAGGGCGGACGCAAGCACCCGCACCAGGAGTTCATCCAGATCGACACGACGAACGTGCTGTTCATCGTGGGCGGCGCGTTCTCCGGCCTCGAGAAGATCATCGAGGCCCGTGCCGGGGCCAAGGGCATCGGCTTCGGCGCCACGATCCGCTCCAAGCGCGAGCTGGAGGCCAAGGACCAGTTCGAGGACGTCATGCCCGAGGACCTGGTCAAGTTCGGCATGATCCCCGAGTTCATCGGCCGCCTCCCGGTCATCACCGCGGTCCACAACCTCGACCGCAAGGCGCTGCTCCAGATCCTCGTCGAGCCGCGCAACGCGCTGGTGAAGCAGTACCAGCGCCTCTTCGAACTCGACGGTGTGGAGCTGGACTTCGAGCACGAGGCGCTGGAGGCCATCGCCGACCAGGCCATCCTGCGCCAGACCGGCGCGCGCGGCCTGCGCGCCATCATGGAGGAGGTCCTCCAGGCGGTCATGTACGAGGTCCCGTCCCGCAAGGACGTGGCCCGGGTCGTCATCACCGCCGACGTCGTCCGCTCGAACGTCAACCCGACCCTGATCCCCCGCGACGCCCGCGGGCGGGGACCGGGGGAGCAGAAGACGGCGTGACCCCCCGCCGCACGGACACGAGAAGGGCCCCGGTCACGGAGACCGGGGCCCTTCGTCGTCGGCGGTGCCGGGTCAGAGCTTGACGCGCACGTCGTTGCGGAGCTTGGCGGCGAGCGCCGCGGTGTCGTCGGCCGAGCCGCCCTGGCCGGTGGCGAGCGCCGCGAGGCTGAACGACGTCACATAGGCGGTGGTGCTGTGGTCCGCCCAGATGCACATCGGCATCGTGAAGGACTTCGGGGCGGTCGCCGAGGTGGCGTCGCTGTTGTCGATCCTGGCCACCTGGCACTTCATGATGCCGTTGGCGAAGCCCGCGGGCTTCACCTCCTCGGGGCTGCCGACCAGCGTCGTCTTGCCGGTGTCCTTGTCCTTCTCCGACTCCGACTTGATCTTCCCGAACATCGCGTCCACGACCGCCTCGGGGTCGTCGATGGTGCCGTAGACCCCGCCGAAGGTCAGGTTCTTCGCCGTCAGACCGGAGCCGTTGGCATAGGCCGCGCTGACCTTCTTGGCGTCCTGCACGCCCCACTTCTCGAAGTCGGAGACGTCCGAGTCGGACAGGTCGTCCGAGGAGGCGCCGCTGTCGGACTTCGTGTAGGTGCCGCCGATCACCGTCGCCGGGGTGGTCAGCTTGTGCGGGCCGTCGTCCGCGACGTCCGAGCCGCCGCCGCCCGAGCCGACCAGGAAGTAGGCGCCCACCGCGATCGCGGCGACCACGGCCACCACACCGACGATCAGTCCCGTCCTGCGGCCGCCGCCGGAGCCCGCGGGCTGCGGGGCGCCGTAGGGCTGCTGGCCGTAGGGACCCTGCGGCGGGACCCCGGGCTGCTGCGGGTAGCCGGGGTAGCCCGGCTGGGCGGGCGGCGCCTGCTGCGGGTAGCCGTAGCCGGGCTGGGGCGCGGGGGGCTGCTGGGGATAGCCGTAGCCGGGCTGCGGGGCCTGCGGCGGCTGCCCGTACGGGCCCGGCTGGCCGTACGGTCCGGGCTGCTGGGGCTGCTGCCCGCCGTACGGGCCCGGCTGGTTGTGACTCATCCCTGGGTTCCCCTCCAGAAGCTTTATGCGTTCCTGACATCCTGACCCAGGGGCGGGGGACGGACGGCGCCGGGGGCCCCACCGTTACAGAAGAATCCCGTTTCGGGACACCGTCGTGACGCCCCTACACTGTGCGCGTGACCGAGAACGCTCATCAGCAGCCCACCGCGCCCGCCTCCGAACTGCCGACCCAGTACGCGCCGGCCGACGTAGAGGGGCCGCTGTACGAGCGCTGGGTCGAGCGGGGCTACTTCGAGGCCGACGCGACGAGCGGGAAGCCGCCCTTCACCGTCGTCATCCCGCCGCCGAACGTCACCGGCAGCCTCCACCTCGGGCACGCCTTCGAGCACACCCTCATCGACGCCCTGACCCGCCGCAAGCGCATGCAGGGCTTCGAGACGCTGTGGCAGCCGGGCATGGACCACGCGGGCATCGCCACCCAGAACGTCGTCGAGCGGGAGCTGGCCAAGGAGGGCAAGTCCCGGCACGACCTGGGCCGGGAGGCGTTCGTCGAGCGGGTCTGGCGCTGGAAGGGCGAGTCCGGCGGCCAGATCTCCGGCCAGATGCGCCGCCTCGGTGACGGCGTCGCCTGGTCCCGTGAGCGCTTCACCATGGACGAGGGCCTCTCGCAGGCCGTCCAGACCATCTTCAAGCGGCTCCACGACGACGAGCTGATCTACCGCGCCGAGCGCATCATCAACTGGTGCCCGCGCTGTCTCACCGCGATCTCCGACATCGAGGTCGAGTACCAGGACGACGACGGCGAGCTGGTCTCCATGAAGTACGGGGACGGCGACGCGACCATCGTCGTCGCCACCACCCGTGCCGAGACGATGCTCGGCGACACCGCCGTCGCCGTCCACCCCGAGGACGAGCGCTACCGCCACCTCGTCGGCACGCTCATCAAGCTGCCGCTGACGGACCGTTCCATCCCGGTCGTCGCCGACGAGCACGTCGACCCCGAGTTCGGCACGGGCGCCGTCAAGGTCACCCCGGCCCACGACCCGAACGACTTCGAGATCGGCCAGCGCCACGACCTGCCCGCCATCACGGTCATGGACGAGCACGCCGTGATCACCGTCCCCGGCCCCTTCCAGGGCCAGGACCGGCTGGAGGCCCGCTCGGCGATCGTCGCCGCGCTGCGCGCCGAGGGCCGGATCGTCGCCGAGAAGCGGCCCTACGTCCACTCCGTCGGGCACTGCTCGCGCTGCAAGACCACCATCGAGCCGCGCCTGTCCATGCAGTGGTGGGTCAAGGTCGCCCCGCTCGCCAAGGCCGCGGGCGACGCCGTCCGCGACGGCCGGGTCGCCATCCACCCGCAGGAGATGGAGAAGCGGTACTTCGACTGGGTCGACAACCTCCACGACTGGTGCATCTCGCGGCAGTTGTGGTGGGGCCACCGCATCCCCGTCTGGTACGGCCCCGACGGCGAGGTCGTCTGTGTCGGCCCCGACGAGGAGCCGCCCACCGGCGAGGGCTGGCACCAGGACACCGACGTCCTCGACACCTGGTTCTCCTCGGGACTGTGGCCCTTCTCCACCCTGGGCTGGCCCGAACAGACCGAGTCGCTCGCGAAGTTCTACCCGAACTCCGTCCTGGTCACCGGCTACGACATCCTCTTCTTCTGGGTCGCCCGGATGATGATGTTCGGCCTCTACGCGATGGACGGCACCCCGCCGTTCCACACCATCGCCCTGCACGGCATGGTCCGCGACCAGTTCGGCAAGAAGATGTCCAAGTCCTTCGGCAACGCGGTCAATCCGCTGGACTGGATGGACAAGTACGGCTCCGACGCGCTGCGTTTCACCCTGGCCCGCGGCGCCAACCCGGGCGTCGACGTGCCGATCGGCGAGGACTGGGTCCAGGGCTCGCGCAACTTCGCCAACAAGATCTGGAACGCGACGCGCTTCGCCCTGATGAACGGCGCGACGGTCGAGGGCCCGCTGCCGGACGCCTCCGCGATGTCCGCGGCCGACCGCTGGATCCTCTCCCGCCTCAACACCGTCGTCGCCGAAGTCGACGCGTTCTACGACGACTTCCAGTTCGCGAAGCTCTCCGACGCCCTCTTCCACTTCGCGTGGGACGAGGTCTTCGACTGGTACGTCGAGCTGTCCAAGACGACGTTCCAGGCCGGGGGCGAGCCCGCGAAGGTCTCCGGGCGGGTCCTCGGCGAGGTCCTGGACGTCACCCTGCGGCTGCTGCACCCGGTCGTCCCGTTCGTCACCGAGACGCTCTGGACCACCCTCACCGGCGGCGAGTCCGTCGTCGTCGCCGAGTGGCCGTCGGACTCCGGCTTCCGGGACGCGGCGGCCGAGCGGGAGATCGAGACGCTCCAGCGGGTCATCACCGAGGTCCGCCGGTTCCGCGCCGACCAGGGCCTGCAGCCCGGCCAGCGGGTCCCGGCCCGGCTCGCGCTCGGCGGCACGGACCTCGCGCCGCACGAGGCGGCGATCCGGCAGCTCCTGCGGCTGCAGCCGGAGGGCGACGGGTTCACCGCGACGGCGACGCTGCCGGTCGCGGGTGCGGAGGTCGCCCTCGACCTGTCGGGGACGATCGATGTCGCGGCGGAGCGGAAGCGGCTCGCGAAGGATCTCGCGAGCGCGGAGAAGGAGAAGGCGCAGGCTGTCGCCAAGCTCGGCAACGAGGCGTTTCTGGCGAAGGCGCCGGACAATGTCGTCGACAAGATCCGGGGGCGGTTGGTGAAGGCGGACGAGGACATCGAGCGGATCGGGGCGCAGCTGTCTCGGTTGCCTCAGGTGTAGGGGCCTGCGCGGGGCCCTCCGGGGGTGCGCGGGGGTGGGGTGCGGGTCGTGGTCTCGTGCGGGTTCGTGGGGGCTGGTCGCGCAGTTCCCCGCGCCCCTGGGGGGTGGGTGTGGGCCGGGGTGGTCTGGCTCGGGCTCCTGGGGAGCTGGGGTTCCGGGGCTCGTAGACTGGTGGGGTGAGTGACCTCCCCCCGGACCATGACCCCTTCGACGAGATCGTCGGTGCCGAGACCGACCGTGACCCCGACCTCGCGGTCATCGAGGCGGGCAGCCGCACCCTGCGCACCCAGGGCGCCGTGCCGCAGGCCGACGTTCCCGCCCGACCCGAGGACCCCGAGCTGGACCGGGCGCTGCGCGAGGTGGAGACCGAGCTGGCGGGCCGCTGGGGCGAGACCAAGCTGGAGCCCTCGGTCGCCCGGATCGCGGCCCTGATGGACGTCCTGGGCGAGCCGCAGCGCGCGTACCCCTCGATCCACATCACCGGCACCAACGGCAAGACGTCCACCGCCCGCATGGTGGAGTCCCTGCTCGGCGCGTTCGAGCTGCGCACCGGCCGCTACACCTCGCCGCACGTCCAGTCCGTCACCGAGCGGATCAGCCTGGACGGCGCCCCGGTCTCCGCCGAGCGCTTCATCGAGACCTACCAGGACGTCAAGCCGTACGTGGAGATGGTCGACGAACGGCAGGAGTACCGGCTCTCCTTCTTCGAGGTGCTCACCGGCATGGCCTACGCGGCCTTCGCGGACGCCCCCGTGGACGTGGCCGTCGTCGAGGTCGGCATGGGCGGCACCTGGGACGCGACGAACGTGATCGACGGCGACGTCGCCGTCGTCACCCCCATCGACCTGGACCACACCGACCGGCTCGGGGAGACGCCCGGCGCGATCGCGGGGGAGAAGGGCGGGATCATCAAGCAGGGCGCCACCGTGATCCTCGCCCAGCAGCCCGTGGACGCCGCTCAGGTGCTCCTGAAGAAGGCCGTGGAGGCCGACGCGACCGTGGCCAGGGAGGGCCTGGAGTTCGGCGTCGTGGCCCGCGAGGTGGCCGTCGGCGGCCAGCTGGTCACCCTGCGCGGCCTCGGCGGCGAGTACCCCGGCGTCTACCTCCCGCTGCACGGCGCCCACCAGGCCCACAACGCGGCCGTCGCGCTCGCCGCCGTCGAGGCGTTCTTCGGCGTCGGCTCGCAGCGGGCCGAACCGCTCGACCTGGACACCGTCCGCAAGGCGTTCGCGTCCGCGTCCTCGCCGGGCCGTCTGGAGGTCGTGCGGCGCTCGCCGACCGTCGTCCTGGACGCCGCCCACAACCCGGCCGGTGCCCGGGTGACCGCCGAGGCGGTGGGGGAGGCGTTCGACTTCAGCAGGCTGATCGGCGTGGTCGGCGCGAGCGGCGACAAGAACGTGCGCGGCCTCCTGGAGGCGTTCGAGCCGGTCTTCGCGGAGGTCGTCGTCACCCAGAACTCCAGCCACCGCGCCATGGACACCGACGAGCTGGCCGCGATCGCCGTGGAGGTCTTCGGCGACGAGCGGGTCCAGGTCGAGCCGCGGCTGCCGGACGCCCTGGAGGCGGCGATCACGCTCGCCGAGGAGGAGGGCGAGTTCACCGGCGGCGGTGTGCTCGTGACCGGTTCCGTCATCACCGTCGGCGAGGCCCGACTGCTCCTGGGGAGGGGCTGACCACCCGTGCGTACGCTCTGCGCTTCCACCTTGATCGGCGAGCTGTTCGTGATCGGCTTCGCCGGTCTCGTCGCCATGAAGGACCCCGACCTCGCCATGTCCACCGTGTGGACGGTCTGCGGGGTCGCGATGGTCCTCAGCGTGCTGCTGTGCGGCGTGATCACCCGGCCGGGCGGCGTCGCCCTCGGCTGGGCGTTCCAGGTCGCGCTGGTCGCCTCCGGCTTCGTGGTGCCGGCGATGTTCTTCCTCGGCCTGGGCTTCGCCGCCCTCTGGTGGGCCTCCGTCCACTACGGACGCAAGATCGACGAGGCGAAGGCGCGGTTCGCGGCGCAGTCGGCCTCCGCTGAACCTGACGCTGTGTGACAGAGGTCGCGACACGCCGGGTAACCTCGTCTTCTCCGCACCACCCTTGACTTGAAGGAGCCCGCCCGTGAGCCAGCGCACCCTCGTCCTTCTCAAGCCTGACGCCGTCCGGCGCGGACTGACCGGCGAGATCATCAGCCGCATCGAGCGCAAGGCCGGCTGGCGGATCAGCGCGCTGGAGCTGCGCACCCTGGACCAGGACACGCTGGAGCAGCACTACGGGGAGCACCGGGGCAAGCCCTTCTACGAGCCGCTCGTCGAGTTCATGGCGTCCGGTCCCGTCGTCGCGCTCATCGTCGAGGGCGAGCGGGTCATCGAGGGCGTGCGCGCGCTGGCCGGTCCCACCGACCCGATCGCCGCCGCGCCCGGTTCCATCCGCGGCGACTACGGTGTCATCGTCCGGGAGAACCTGATCCACGCGTCCGACTCCGAGGAGTCGGCCGAACGCGAGGTGAAGATCTTCTTTCCCGGTCGTGACTGACGCCCACGGGCGGGCATGACGGCGGCGATCGGGGGAACGCACACCCCCGAACGCCCGTCTCCAGAAGCGAAGCCACACATCATCTGCTGACAATGGCGAAGACCCTCACGCAGTGTTCGTGCAGGCGCGTCTACGATGGAAGCCTTCACGTCACAGCACCCACTTCGCCGACCTGAAAAGCCCTCAGAAGCTGCCAGGGAAGGCCACACGAATCCTGATGGGGAACTCAATGTCGTTCATCGGCCGTGACATGGCTGTCGACCTCGGGACCGCCAACACGCTGGTGTACGTCAGGGGTCGCGGGATCGTTCTCAACGAGCCGTCCGTCGTCGCGATCAACACCAACACCGGTGGCATCCTCGCGGTCGGCGCCGAGGCCAAGAAGATGATCGGACGCACCCCCGGCAACATCGTCGCGGTGCGTCCGCTGAAGGACGGCGTCATCGCCGACTTCGAGATCACCGAGCGGATGCTCCGCTACTTCATCCTGAAGATCCACAAGCGGCGCTACCTCGCCCGCCCGCGCGTCGTCGTCTGCGTGCCCTCGGGCATCACGGGCGTCGAGCGCCGTGCCGTCATCGAGGCGTCGTCGCAGGCAGGCGCCCGCCAGGTGCACATCATCGAGGAGCCCATGGCCGCGGCCATCGGCTCGGGGCTGCCGGTGCACGAGGCCACCGGCAACATGGTGGTCGACATCGGCGGCGGCACCACGGAGGTCGCGGTGATCTCCCTCGGCGGCATCGTCACCGCGCAGTCCATCAGGGTCGCGGGGGACGAGCTGGACAACGCGATCATCCAGCACATCAAGAAGGAGTACTCCCTCCTGCTGGGCGAGCGCACGGCCGAGCAGATCAAGATCACGATCGGTTCCGCGTACGACCTCGACGCCGACGAGCACACCGAGATCCGCGGCCGGGACCTGGTGTCCGGGCTGCCCAAGACGGTCGTGATCTCCGCGGCCGAGGTCCGCAAGGCGATCGAGGAGCCGGTCAACGCGATCGTCGACGCCGTCAAGACCACCCTCGACAAGTGCCCGCCCGAGCTGTCCGGCGACATCATGGACCGGGGCATCGTGCTGACCGGCGGCGGCGCCCTGCTGCGCGGCCTCGACGAGCGGCTGCGCCGGGAGACCGGCATGCCGATCCACATCGCCGAGGACCCGCTCGACAGCGTCGCGCTCGGCTCCGGCAAGTGCGTCGAGGAGTTCGAGGCGCTCCAGCAGGTCCTGGACGCCCAGCCGCGCAGATGACGTAATCCCTCGATTCCGCCGTACGAGACGATCTCCTCTCGTGCGGCGGATCGTTGATATAAGCGCAGACAACACCCGCACATTCCTATGAGGAAGGCACGGCCGCCGCACGTGAGGGACACACGAGAGAGCCGGCTGCTCCTGGTGCTGCTGATCGCCGTCGCGTTCGCGCTGATCACGGTGGACATCCGGGGCGGGGAGGACTCGCCCGTCGGCGGTGCCCGGCAGGTCGCCGCCACGGTCTTCGGCCCGATCGAGAACGGCGTCGCCGCCGGTGTCGACCCGGTCGGCAACGCCGTCTCCGCGATCCGCGACTCCGGCGAGCGCCACGACCGGCTCGCCCGCCTTGAGAAGGAGAACGCCGCCCTCAAGGCCAGCCTCGGCAGCAGCGACCGCAACCGCAGCCGTCTGAAGCAGCTCGACAGCATGCTCAAGGTCGCGGGCGAGGGCCAGTACGGCATCAAGGGCGCCCAGGTCATCGGGATAGGAGCGGCCCAGGGCTTCTCCTGGACCGTCACCCTGGACGTCGGCGCCCGCGACGGCATCGCACGCGACATGACCGTGCTGAACGGCGACGGACTCGTCGGCCGCGTCACCACGGTCGG
Organism: Streptomyces sp. SolWspMP-5a-2; assembly: GCF_900091845.1. Taxonomy (GTDB): domain Bacteria; phylum Actinomycetota; class Actinomycetes; order Streptomycetales; family Streptomycetaceae; genus Streptomyces; species Streptomyces doudnae. Next base: position 10,569 of record NZ_FMCI01000063.1, on the reverse strand, counting down.
GCCCGGCACCTCCACGGTGCTGCTGGCCAACGACCCCGACTTCACCGTCGGCACCCGGATGGAGGGCAACGACGAACTGGGCTTCGCCTCGGGGCAGGGCGACCGCGCGCTGCGCGTCGAACTCCTCAACGGCAAGGCCGAGGTGAAGAAGGGCGACCGCCTGGTCACCTTCGGCTCCCAGGCCGACCGCCCCTTCGTGCCCGGCGTCCCGGTCGGCACCGTCTCCCGCGTCGACCCCTCGGGCGGCGGGCTCACCCGCACCCTCTACGTGACGCCGTACGTCAGCTTCACCAACCTGGACGTCGTCGGCGTGGTGGTCGAGCCCCCGAAGAAGGACCCGCGCGACACGGTGCTCCCGAAGAAGCCCCAGCCGACCCCCGTCCCGACGGTCACGGTCACGGTCACCCCGTCCCCGAACGCACCCGTCGACGGCCAGCAAGAGCAGCAGTAGGAGCTGAGTTCCCCCATGCGTGTCAACCGGATCCTGCTCTCCTCGGCCCTGATCGTCGTCGCGCTGGTGATCCAGGTGAGCGTCCTCGCCCGCCTCCACCTCCCCGGCGCCGTCCCCGACCTGCTGCTGCTGACCGTCCTCGCCCTCGCCATGGTCTACGGCCATGTCGGCGGCGCCCTCGTCGGATTCGGCGCCGGGCTCCTCGCGGACCTCGCGCCGCCCGCCGACCACGCGGCCGGCCGCTACGCCCTCGTGCTCTGCGTCGTCGGCTATCTGGCGGGCCTCGTCAAGCCCGAGAACGGGCGGCTGAAGTCGGCGACCGCCCCGATGCTGGTCGTGGTCGGCGCCGCGATCGGCTCGACCCTGCTGTACGCGGGCGTCGGCGCCCTCGTCGGCGACACCGCCGCCCGCCACGTCGGCCTCACCGGGCTGCTCTTCTCGGCGACCGTCTACGACCTGCTCCTCGCGCCGTTCGTGGTCCCCGGGGTCATGGCGCTCGCCCGGCGGGCCGACAACGACCCGCTGGCCGAGAGCAGCTCCGCCGCGAGCAAGGCCGCCGACATCTCCAACGGGTGGCTCTCCTCCGGGACCGGGCTGCGCGTCGGCGGCCAGCGCGGCGGCATCAAGATGCGCGCCGTGCGCGCCCGCGCCTCGCGGGCCGGACGGATCAAGGGGGTCAAGCGGCTGTGACCGCACGGGAAGCGGCGTCCGCGCCGCACAGCGTCCCCGGACGCCGGCCGCGCGGCGCCGCCGCGCACGCGCCGCACGGCGTCCCGGGACCCGAGACGTACCCGCACTGAGAGGGGGAGGCAGCCACAGTGACCAACATTCCCGAGACCGGGCGGACCCCACGGGTCCAGATCCGGCTCGTCGTCATCCAGATTCTCGTCCTCTCGCTGCTCGGCACCCTCGGCGGACGCCTGTGGTACCTGCAGATCCGGGAGGGCGCCGCCTACGCCAAGGAGGCGTCGGGCAACCACGTCCAGCAGGTCGTCCAGCCCGCCCCGCGCGGCTCCATCCTGGACGCCAGGGGCGTCGCCATCGCCGACAACGAGACCCGCCTGGTCGTCTCCGCGTCCCGCACCGACCTGCTGAAGATGAAGGACGACGGCAAGGCCGTCCTCACCAAGCTGGCCGGTGTCCTCGGGATGAAGCCCGAGGACGTCATCCTCAAGGTCCGGCTCTGCGACGCGAAGACGCCCAAGCCGTGCTGGAACGGTTCGCCCTACCAGCCCATCCCGATCACCGACGAGGCCACCGCCAAGCAGGCCCTCCAGATCCGCGAGCGCGCCGAGGACTTCCCCGGCATCACCGCCGAGCCGGAGGCCGTCCGCCGCTACGCCGCGCCCGGCAACGCCAACACCGCGCAGGTCCTCGGCTACCTCTCGCCGGTGACCGACGACGAGATCCAGAAGGCCCAGAACACCGACTCGCCCTACCTGCGCTCCGACCAGGTCGGCCGCTCCGGTCTCGAGCGCCAGTACGACAAGGAGCTGCGCGGCAAGGCGGGCGTCACCCGCTACGAGGTCGACAACCTCGGCCGCGTCATCGGCAAGGCCCAGGCGGACGCCGCCGAACCCGGCGCCAACCTGGTCACCAGCATCGACTCCCGGGTCCAGCGGATCGCCGAGTACGAACTCGACACCGCGATGAAGACCGCCCGCCAGCAGTTCGACAAGATCACCGGCGAGAACTACAAGGCGGACTCCGGCGCCGTCGTCGTCATGGAGGCCAAGACCGGGCGGGTCGTCGCCATGGCGTCCGCGCCCACCTACGACCCGAACGTGTGGGTCGGCGGCATCTCCGGCAAGGACTACGCCAAGCTCACCGGCAAGAAGTCGGACTACCCGCTGATCAACCGGGCCATACAGGGTCAGTCCGCGCCCGGGTCGACGTTCAAGGTGGTCTCCACGGCCGCCGCGGTCGAGGCCGGGTACGTCTGGGACGGCGGCTACCCCTGCACCAGCTCGTACTCCGTCGGCGGCCAGGTCTTCAAGAACTTCGAGGGCGAGAGCTTCGGCCCGATCTCCCTGGGCCGCGCCCTGGAGGTCTCCTGCGACACCGTCTTCTACGGGCTCGCCGACCGCGAGTGGAAGAAGGACGGCGGCATCAACCCGAAGAAGGGCCAGCCGAAGGACTACTTCTACAAGGCCGCCCACCAGTTCGGCCTCGGCAAGGAGACCGGCATCGACCTCCCCAACGAGGTCACCGGCCGCGTCCCGGACCGCACCTGGAAGGCCGACTACTGGAAGGCCAACAAGAACGCCTGGTGCAAGTCCGGCAAGAAGGACGGCAGTTACGTCGAGAAGATCGCCTACGAGAACTGCCTCGAAGGCAACAAGATGCGTGAGGGCGACTCGATCAACTACTCCATCGGCCAGGGCGACACCCTCGTCACGCCGATCCAGGAGGCCGTGATCTACGGCGCGCTCGCCAACGGCGGCACGATGTACCAGCCGTCCATCGGCAAGGCCGTCGTCAGCGGCGACGGCAAGACCGTCCGGGAGATCAAGCCCAAGTCCGTCGGCAGGCTGCCGGTGAACAAGGCGACCGTCAAGGGCATGGGCGAGGCGCTCGCGGGCGTGGTCACCCGCGGTACCGCCGCCTGGAAGTTCAACGGCTGGCCGCAGGACAAGATCCAGCTGCACGCCAAGACCGGTACCGCGGAGGTCTACGGCAAGCAGACCACGTCCTGGCTCGCCACCTACTCCAAGGACTACACGGTCATCATGACCATCGCCCAGGCCGGTACCGGTTCGGGCGCCTCCGGTGAGGCCGTGCGCAACATCTACAGCGCCCTGTACGGCGTCCAGGCCGACGGCTCCATCGACACCAAGCAGGCCCTGCTGCCGACGCCGCAGAAGGGGCTGCCGAAGGTCCGCACGGACGGCACCATCGTCTCCCCGAAGGTCTCCGACGACCCCGCCGCCGACCTGCGGAAGATGGAGGAGAAGGGCGACACCCCGCCCGACGAGAACCAGCCCGCGGGCACCGCCACCAACCCCACGGCCACCAACCGTGACACCCGCAGGCGACCGCGCAGGCGGGGCAGCCGGAGGATGCCGACATGACCGGAGCCAACACCTTCTCCGTCTCCGGGTACGGACCCGAGCGCGCGGGCTGGACGCGGATCTTCGCCCGCGACTCGCTCGCCCGCCGCCTGGACTGGCCGATACTGCTCTCCGGCCTCGCCCTCTCCGGCATCGGATCGCTGCTCGTCTACTCGGCGACCCGCAACCGCACCGAGATCAACCAGGGCGACCCGTACTACTTCCTGCTCCGCCACCTCATGAACACCGGCATCGGGCTCGCCCTGATGATCGGCGTGGTCTGGGTCGGCCACCGCACCCTGCGCACCGCCGTGCCGATGCTCTACGGCGCCTCGGTCTTCCTGATCCTGATGGTGCTCACGCCGCTCGGCTCCACCGTCAACGGCGCGCACTCCTGGATCGTCCTCGGCGGCGGCTTCTCGCTCCAGCCCTCGGAGTTCGTGAAGATCACGATCATCCTCGGCATGGCGATGATGCTGGCCGCCCGGGTCGATGCGGGCGACAAGAAGTACCCCGACCACCGCACGGTCCTGCAGTCGCTCGGAATCGCCTCCGTGCCGATCCTGATCGTGCTGCTCATGCCCGACCTCGGGTCGGTCATGGTCATGGTCGTCATCATCCTCGGCGTGCTGCTCGCCTCCGGCGCCTCCAACCGCTGGATCTTCGGCCTGATCGGCACGGGCGCCCTCGGCGCGCTCGCCGTCTGGCAGCTGCACATCCTGGACGACTACCAGATCGCCCGCTTCGCCGCCTTCGCCAACCCGAGCCTCGACCCGGCCGGTGTCGGCTACAACACCAACCAGGCGCGCATCGCGATCGGCTCCGGCGGACTCACCGGCTCGGGCCTCTTCCACGGCTCCCAGACCACCGGCCAGTTCGTGCCCGAGCAGCAGACCGACTTCGTCTTCACCGTCGCCGGTGAGGAGCTGGGCTTCCTCGGCGCCGGTCTGATCGTCGTGCTCCTCGGCGTGGTGCTCTGGCGGGCCTGCCGCATCGCCCGCGACTCGACCGAGCTGTACGGCACGATCGTCGCCGCCGGGATCGTCGCCTGGTTCGCCTTCCAGGCGTTCGAGAACATCGGCATGACGCTCGGCATCATGCCCGTCACCGGTCTGCCGCTGCCGTTCGTCTCCTACGGCGGCTCCTCGATGTTCGCCGTGTGGATCGCCGTCGGACTGCTCCAGTCGATCCGCTCCCAGCGGCCCATGTCCGCCTGACCAGCACCTCGCGCCTCACCCGATCGGACGGCCCCGGGACCCTCCCGGGGCCGTCCGGCGCGTTCCGCTCCCTGTCGGCCCGGCCGGACAGCAACTAGATTCGGGTCATGGCGGACAAAAAACGTGAGATCGAGCGGAAGTACGAGTCCGACTACAGCGGCCTGCCCGACCTGACCGGCGTCGCCGGGGTGGTGACCGTCGTCGACCGCGGCGTCGTCCACCTGGACGCCACCTACTACGACACCGCCGACGGGCGCCTCGGCGGGGCCGGGCTCACCCTGCGCCGCCGCACCGGCGGCACGGACGCGGGCTGGCACCTGAAGTTCCCGGTCGGCCCCGGCGTCCGCGACGAGATCCACGCCCCGCTCTCCCGCACCCTCCCGCACGCGCTCGCCGCCCTGGTCCGCTCCCGGGCCAGGGACGCCGCCCTGCTGCCCGTCGTCCGGCTCCGCTCCGAGCGCGACCTCCGCCACCTCCTCGACGGCGACGGGCGGCTGCTCGCCGAGGTCGCCGTGGACGCCGTCCGCGCCGAACGGCTCACCGGCGACGGCGGCGAGGCCCAGTGGACCGAGATCGAGGTGGAACTCGCCGACGGCGGCGACCCCGCCTTCCTCGACCGGGTGGAGAAACGGCTGCGCGCCGCCGGAGTACGCCCCTCCGCCGCCGCCTCCAAGGTCGGCCGCGCCCTCGCCGAGACCGACCCCGACGGCGGGCGGGGCCCCGAGCGGCCGCCCGCGCCGGTGACGGCCGGCGACCACGTCCTCGCCTACGTGCGCGCCCAGCGCGAGGCCATCCTCGCCCTCGACCCCGCCGTCCGGCAGGACACCCCCGACTCCGTGCACCGCATGCGGGTCGCCACCCGGCGGCTGCGCAGCACCTTCCGCTCCTACCCCGCCGTCCTCGACCGCGCCGTCACCGACCCGGTCGCCGCCGAGCTGAAGTGGCTCGCGGGCGAGCTGGGCGTGGACCGGGACCAGGAGGTGCTCACCGACCGGATCGCCGCGGCCCTCGACGAGCTGCCCCGCGCCCTGCTCGCCGGACCCGTGCGCTCCCGGCTGCGCGCCTGGTCGCACGCCCGGCGCGGCGGCTCACGGCGCCGCCTCACCGCCGTCCTCGACGGACCGCGCTACCTGGAGCTGCTGGTGGCCCTCGACCGGCTGGTGGACGGGCCGCCGCTGCGGCCCGCGGCGGCGAAGAAGCCCGCGAAGGTGCTCGCCAAGGCCGTGCGCAAGGACCACCGGAAGCTCTCCGCGCTGGTCGCCGAGGCCCGGGAGCTGCCGCCGGGGCACGCCCGGGACGTGGCCCTGCACGAGGCCCGCAAGAAGGCCAAGCGGACCCGGTACGCGGCCGAGGCCGCCGTCCCCGCCCTCGGCGCCCCCGCGAAGGCCCTCGCCAGGTCGGCGAAGGCGGTGCAGAGCCTGCTCGGCGACCACCAGGACAGCGTCATGACCCGTGAGGCGCTGCGGGACCTGGCCCGGCAGGCGCACGCGGCCGGGGAGAGCACCTTCACCTACGGGGTGCTGTACGGGCGCGAGGAGCGGAACGCGGAGCGCTCGGAGGCCGAGCTGCCGCAGGTGTGGGGGAAGGTGCGGGGCGTGGGATGAGCGGCCGGTGCGGCCCGTGCGGCGGGGCGTGTGCCGCGGGCGTCACCGGGGGCGGTGCGGTCCGCGCGGTGCGGGGCCCGGCGCGGTGGCGCGCTACGCTGGGCGGCCACCTCTTGTCCACAGGCTGTGGTCGCCGCCCCCGTGCCGAGCGGCGGCGGACCGCGCCGGGTGCGCCCCGTCCGTAACAGTCCAGCCCGAAGGTTCGCGAGATGTCTGCCGAAGTCGCTGAGGCCGTCGAGTCTGTGTTCCCGCAGCTCGAAGCCCTCCTCCCGCATGTGCAGAAGCCGATCCAGTACGTCGGCGGAGAGCTCAACTCCACGGTCAAGCCGTGGGAGTCGTGTGACGTCCGCTGGGCGCTCATGTACCCGGACGCCTACGAGGTGGGGCTGCCCAACCAGGGCGTCATGATCCTCTACGAGGTGCTGAACGAGCAGGAGGGCGTCCTCGCCGAGCGCACCTACAGCGTCTGGCCCGACCTGGAGGCGCTGATGCGGGAGCACGGCGTCCCGCAGTTCACGGTGGACGGCCACCGCCCGGTGAAGGCGTTCGACGTCTTCGGGCTCTCCTTCTCCACCGAGCTGGGCTACACCAACATGCTGACGGCCCTGGAACTCGCGGGCATCCCGCTGGAGTCCAAGGACCGCGGCCTGGACGACCCGATTGTCCTCGCGGGCGGCCACGCGGCGTTCAACCCGGAGCCGGTCGCCGACTTCATCGACGCCGCGGTCATCGGCGACGGCGAGCAGGCCGTCCTCGACATGACCCGCATCATCCGCGCCTGGAAGGCCGAGGGCCGCCCCGGCGGGCGCGAGGAGGTCCTCTTCCGGCTGGCCAGGACCGGCGGCGTGTACATCCCCGCCTTCTACGACGTGGAGTACCTGCCCGACGGCCGGATCGCCCGGGTCGTGCCGAACCGTTCCGGTGTCCCGTGGCGGGTCTCCAAGCACACTGTGATGGACCTGGACGAGTGGCCCTACCCGAAGCAGCCGCTGGTCCCGCTCGCCGAGACGGTCCACGAGCGGATGTCCGTGGAGATCTTCCGCGGCTGCACCCGGGGCTGCCGCTTCTGCCAGGCCGGGATGATCACCCGCCCGGTGCGGGAGCGGTCCATCACGGGCATCGGCGACATGGTCGAGAAGGGGCTCAAGGCGACCGGCTTCGAGGAGGTCGGCCTGCTCTCGCTCTCCTCGGCCGACCACACCGAGATCGCCGACGTCGCCAAGGGCCTCGCCGACCGGTACGAGGAGGACAAGATCGGTCTGTCCCTCCCCTCCACCCGGGTGGACGCCTTCAACGTCGACCTCGCCAACGAGCTGACCAGGAACGGCCGCCGCTCGGGCCTGACGTTCGCGCCCGAGGGCGGCAGCGAGCGGATGCGCAAGGTCATCAACAAGATGGTCTCGGAGGAGGACCTGATCCGCACGGTCGCGACCGCCTACGGCAACGGCTGGCGCCAGGTGAAGCTGTACTTCATGTGCGGCCTGCCCACCGAGACCGACGAGGACGTACTCCAGATCGCCGACATGGCGATGAAGGTCATCCAGAAGGGCCGCGAGGTCTCCGGCGCCAACGACATCCGCTGCACGGTCTCCATCGGCGGGTTCGTGCCCAAGCCGCACACGCCCTTCCAGTGGGCCCCGCAGCTCTCCTCCGAGGACACCGACGCCCGCCTCGCCAAGCTCCGCGACAAGATCAGGGGCGACAAGAAGTACGGCCGCTCGATCGGCTTCCGCTACCACGACGGCAAGCCCGGCATCGTCGAGGGACTGCTCTCCCGCGGCGACCGCAGGCTCGGCGCGGTGATCCGCGCGGTCTACGAGGACGGCGGCCGCTTCGACGGCTGGCGCGAGCACTTCTCCTACGAGCGCTGGATGCGCTGCGCGGAGAAGGAGCTGCCGCGGGTCGGCCTGGACGTCGACTGGTACACCACCCGTGAGCGCGGCTACGAGGAGGTCCTGCCCTGGGACCACCTCGACTCGGGCCTCGACAAGGACTGGCTCTGGGAGGACTGGCAGGACGCCCTCGACGAGACGGAGGTCGACGACTGCCGCTGGACGCCCTGCTTCGACTGCGGCGTTTGCCCCCAGATGGACACGTCCATCCAGATCGGTCCCACGGGTAAGAAGCTGCTGCCGCTGACGGTGAAGAACGCCGCACCCGCGCCCGCCCCGAACGGGCACGCCCACTGAGAGCGGCGACCGAACCCGCAGGTCAGTGCTGTGCGGGGGCGGGCGGGGCGGACGGGGCGCGGGAGGCCGCCGGAATCCGGTCGGGCAGCGGACGCGCACAGCCGCAGCGAAGGGGACGTCCGGGGGCGCATACTGGGGACGATGACTAAGCCTGCAGCACCGAAGCGTCATTTGCCCACCAGCCCCTTCAAGGCCCCGGTCGCACCCGCTCCCAAGCACTTCGCTGTGGGCGACCAGGTCACTCACGACATGTACGGCCTCGGCCGTGTGGTCGGCATGGAGGACGGCATCGCGGCACTCGTGGACTTCGGATCCGCCCAGATGCGGATCCTGAGCCCGTACGCCAAGATGACCAAGCTGTAACCCTCCGTGCCTGATCACGGCACCCCAAGGCCCCGCCAGGGGCCTGCCTTCCAAGGAGACCTCCCATCGACCTGACCTCGCTGTTCTCCGCCCCGGAAGGGCAGACCCGCAGCTCAGCGGCCGCGCTGCCCCCTCCGGCGACCAACCCCTTCCAGGCCCCGGACTTCGGAGAGGACGACAGCTTCCTCCTCGACGACGTCCAGGAGCCCGTACGGGCAGGGCGCGGGGCACGGTCCAGGGCGGCCTAGGGCGGTCCCGGGAACCGGGCGGCGGGCCCTGATCCGCGGGCCCGCCCCGGTTCCCCCCTCCCCGAGCCCGCGGTCCCGGCTCCGGGCCTGCTCACCACCTTCGCGCCGATCCGCGGCCGGACGCCGTCCGGAAGCCCGCCCGGGAGGCGGTGCCACCGCGTCGGGAACCTCCGGCGCGCGACACACGTACTCTTGGTGGCAGGACGACCGCACTCACGAAGGACTGAACGACACTGGGCAAGCGACAGCCCGAAGGCCCCCCGCCCGCGCCGACGGTGCAGCGCATCCGACTGCGCTACACCAAGCGCGGCCGCCTCCGGTTCACCAGCCACCGTGACTTCCAGCGTGCCTTCGAGCGCGCGCTGCGCCGTGCCGAGGTGCCGATGGCGTACTCGGCGGGGTTCACGCCGCACCCGAAGGTGTCGTACGCCAATGCCGCACCCACCGGCACGGGCAGTGAGGCGGAGTACCTGGAGATCGCGCTCACCGCGTCCCGGGACCCGGAGCGCCTGCGCGCGCTGCTCGACGAGTCGCTGCCCACCGGGCTCGACATCGTCGACGCGGTCGAGGCCCGCACGTCGGGTCTCGCCGACCGGCTGACGGCTTCCGTGTGGGAGCTGCGGCTGACCGGGGTGGAGCCGGCGGTCGCCGAGCGCGCGGTCGCCGCGTTCAAGGCCGCCGAGACCGTCGAGGTCCAGCGCACGGCCAAGAACGGCGTCCGCACCTTCGACGCCCGCGCCGCCGTCGTCGAGCTGGAGACGCACGGAACACCTGCTGATAGGCCGACCGACCAGCCCTGTGCGATACTGCGGCTGGTTGTTCGGCACGTGACGCCTGCCGTTCGACCCGACGACGTCCTGTCCGGTCTCCGCGCCGTGGCCGACCTGGCGCCGCCGGTCCCCGCAGCGGTGACCAGGCTGGCGCAGGGGCTGCTCGATGAAGAGACCGGCACGGTGACCGACCCGCTCGCGCCCGATCGCGAGGCGGCGACGGCCCCAGCGGCCGGTTCAGCCGCCGCACCGGTGCCCGCGTGAGGGAAGGTCCCGCGAAGGACTGACGTCGTAGCGCCGCCCTCGTACTCGGGAGCCACCTGGGTCGGGCAGCGCACCCACCACAAGACTTTCGCCAGGCCGTGCGTACACCGCGTACGGAACCGGTGAGACAGGACACAGAGAGTTCCCGTGCGGCGCCCACGCCCCGGACGGCGGCACCGCGCAACGCGCGAGCCGCGGACGTCAACGGTGATCGAGTCACCGGTGCCGGATCAGGCGCGGCGCCCGGGAGCCTGACGGGAGAAAAGCCCGCATGCTCGAACCGACCGAGCCCGAAGAGGGTTCCGAACTGAACAGCCCCAGCGACACCCTGCCGCCGCGCCGGCGGCGGCGTGCCGCCTCACGCCCCGCGGGCCCGCCCGCCGGGCCCGCCGCGGCCTCCGACGAGGCCGCCG
>NZ_FMCI01000280.1 GCF_900091845.1 Streptomyces sp. SolWspMP-5a-2 | reverse complement strand
CTTCGGCTTCGGCGGGCCCGGCTTCGGCCCCGGCCCGTGGGGGCCCAGGGGGCGGGGCGGACCCCGCGGCCGGGCGCGGCGCGGTGACGTGCGCGCCTCGATCCTGGCCCTGCTCAAGGACCGGTCCATGCACGGCTACGAGATGATCCAGGAGATCGCCGAGCGCAGCGGCGGGGCGTGGAAGCCCAGCCCCGGCTCGGTGTACCCCACCCTCCAGCTGCTGGAGGACGAGGGGCTGATCGCCAGCGAGAGCGAGGGCGGCAAGAAGCTGTTCTCACTCACCGAGTCCGGCCGCGCCGCGGCCGACGAGGGCCCCGAGGCGCCCTGGGAGGAAGCCTCCCGCGGCGTCGACTGGGAGGCGCTCGGCGAGATCCGGCAGGCGGGCTTCGGCCTGATGGAGGCCTTCGGTCAGGTCTGGAAGACCGGCAGCAAGGAACAGCGCGAGAAGGCGCTGACCGTCATCAACGACGCCCGCAAGAAGCTGTACCTGATCCTCGCCGACGAGGACTGACCGGCGGTGCGATGGGGCTACCCGTGGTGGCTCGCCCCCCTGCTGGTGGGGCTGCCCCTGATGTCCCGCGCGGGTCTGCCGGAGGTGCCCCTCGGACGCCGTCCGAGGGGCACCTCCGCCCCGGCTCACGTCACCAGTCCCGCGAGCTTCCGCAGCGACTCCTCCAGCGCCGCCCGCGCCGAGTCCTTCAGCTTGCCCGCCATCAGCGAGACCGCCGCGCCGGTGAACTCGGCGTCGATCCGCACCGTCGTCGCCCCGCCGTCCGGGGTGAGCGTGTAGCGGTTGGCGACCGTCACCGCCATCGGGCCCTTGCCCCGGGTCGCGAAGAGACGGCCGGGCTCCAGCGCCTCCACCGTCCACTCGACCTCGGCGGGGAAGCCCATCAGCTTCATGTTCTCCTCGTACGTCCCGCCGGTCGCGAGATCCGCCGGGACGCCCTTGGGGAAGCCGGTGTGGGTCGCGTTCCACTCGCCGTACGCGGACCAGTCCATGAGCTGCGCCCACACCTTCTCGGCGGGGGCCTCGATACGTGCCTCCGCGCTGACCTCGGCCATGCGACCACCTCTTCGTGTCGGGCTACGGTGTCGCGGAACGTAGCTCCAGCCCCCGCAACATTCAATACTGATGAACCGTCAGGAAATGTGGAGCCCGCCGGACCCGGCGGAACGGGGTCTCCCGGGCCGGGCGCGGCCCCGATCCGCTCAGATCTCATCCGTGAGGAGGAGATGTCGGGCGCCGCCGTCCACTCTGCGTGGGACGGCAAGATGCTTCGTCACGCCGATGACCGGAATGCGGACGGCTGATGGGGTGGTACCCGTGCAATCGCCCCTTCCCCGGCAGCCCCTCGGCGACCGGACCGCAAGACCCCCCGTCGACGACGACGCCCCGCTCAGCGCCGAGCTGGCGGCGGTGGTGTCCGGCGCCCGCCGCCGCGCCGTACGGGACGACGACCGCCAGATCGACACCGCGCACCTCCTGCACTCCCTCCTGGAGCAGGACCCCGAGGCCCGCACCGTCCTCGACGACGGCCCCGAGATCGTCCGGCTGCTCGGCTACCTCGTCCAGCGCAGCATCGGCTACGGACTCCGCTGGCGCGGCCTGGTCGAACGCCCCGGCACCGCGGACCCGGCCGCCGGCCCCGGGCGACCGCACCCGCGTCCCGGATCCGGCGCCGAGGCCCCCACGGTCGACTCCGACGGACTCTCCCCGCTCGCCGCCCTCGCCATGGACCGTGCCCGCGTGCTCGCCCGCGACCACGGACCGGCCCGCGGGCTGCACCTCTTCGCGGCTCTCGTCGCCGATCCCGGCGCGCGCTCCGCCGAGGTGCTGGAGCGGGCCGGACTCGACCGCCACGACGTCCTCGCCCGGATCGAGAAGCAGCTCGCCCGCGAGGGCGCCGCCGCGTGGTGGGAGACCACCGACTGACGCGACCCCGCCGACCGCCTCCGGCTCCGGCGCGTCCAGTGTGCGAGACAGGTGCCAACGAGGGTGACGCTCATGTCGTCGCCTGTCATCATGTGCCCGTGCACACCTCAGCCAGTGATCGGACGGGCCCCGGCAAAGGCGTCGGACTCGGACTCGCCCTCGTCTCCGCCCTCGCCTTCGGCGGATCGGGCGTCGCCGCCAAACCCCTGATCGAGGCGGGCCTCGACCCGCTCCACGTGGTGTGGCTGCGCGTCACCGGCGCCGCCCTGGTGATGCTGCCGGTCGCCTACCAACACCGCGCCCTCGTGCTCCGCCGGCCCGCGCTGCTCGCCGGTTTCGGACTGCTCGCCGTGGCCGGGGTCCAGGCCTGCTACTTCGCCGCGATCTCCCGCATCCCGGTGGGCGTCGCGCTCCTCGTCGAGTACCTGGCGCCCGCGCTGGTCCTCGCCTGGGTGCGGTTCGTGCAGCGACGGCCGGTCAGCCGGGCCGCCGCGCTCGGGGTGGTCCTCGCCGTCGGCGGCCTCGCCTGCGTCGTCGAGGTCTGGTCCGGGCTGCGCTTCGACCTCCTCGGCCTGCTCCTCGCGCTCGCCGCCGCCTGCTGCCAGGTCGGCTACTTCGTCCTCTCCGACCAGGGCAGCGACGCGGGCGACGACGCCCCCGACCCGCTCGGCGTGATCGCCTACGGCCTGCTGGTCGGCGCCGTCGTGCTGAGCGCCGTCGCCCGCCCCTGGGACCTGGACTGGACGGTGCTGGCGGGCACCGCCGACCTCGACGGCACCGCGGTCCCGGCCGTCGCCCTGCTGGCCTGGGTCGTCCTGATCGCCACCGTCGTCGCCTACGTCACCGGGGTGGTGTCGGTGCGGCGGCTGTCGCCGCAGGTCGCCGGGGTCGTCGCCTGCCTGGAGGCGGTCGTCGCCACCGTGCTGGCCTGGGTGCTGCTCGGCGAACACCTCGGGGCCGCGCAGCTCGTCGGCGGCGGGGTCGTGCTCGTCGGCGCGTTCATCGCGCAGTCCTCGGCGCCCGCCGGGTCGTCGGGGAGCCCGGTGGCGAGCGGCGGCCCGGAACGTGACCTGTCCGCCCGCGGAACCGTCGTCTAGGGTCGTGACCATGCCGAACACGCTCGTTCTTCCGCCTCCCGCCGCCTGACGGCGGGCTGAACCCCGACCCCGCCCGGCGACCGCCGCCGGGCCGGGCCGTGGCGCCCGCGGACGAGGTCCACGCGTCCGGCCGGTCCGCCCCTCCGGGGGCACGACCGGACGCCTTCCGGCTTTCTGCACTCCGCGGAGAACTCTCGTGTCGAACCCTTCCTCCGGCCTGCCCGTCGGGCGCGGCCTCCTCTTCCTGATCGTCGCCGGTGTCGCCTGGGGCACCGCGGGCGCCGGCGCCGCGCTGGTCTACCGGATCAGCGACCTCGGCCCCGTCGCCCTCTCCTTCTGGCGCTGCGCGGTCGGCCTGGTCCTGCTGCTCGCGGTCCGGCCCCTGCGTCCGAACCCCGCACGCCCCGCAGGCCCCGCCGGTCCCGCCGCCGTGGTGCCGCTGCGCCGCCGGTCGGCGCGGGCCGTCGCGACCGGTCTGGGGCTCGCGGTCTTCCAGACCGCCTACTTCGCCGCCGTCGGCGCCACCGGTCTCGCGGTGGCCACCGTCGTGACGCTCGGCGCCGGGCCCGTCCTCATCTCCCTCGGCGCGCGCCTCACCCTGGGCGAGCGGCTCGGACGGGGCGGCGCCGCCGCCGTCGCCGTGGCCCTCGCCGGGCTCGCGGTCCTGGTGCTCGGCGGGGGCGGCGCGACGGTGCGACCCTGGGGCGTGCTGCTCGCGCTGCTCTCCGCCGCCGGGTACTGCGCGATGACGCTGCTGACCCGGCGGTGGGGACGCGAGGGGGGCGGGGACACGTCGGTCGGCGCGTTCGCCGTCACCAGCGTGTGCCTGCTGCCCCTGGCCCTGGCCGAGGGACTGGTGCCGCACACCGCCGACCCGGTGCGGCTGATCTGGCTGGTCGCGTACATCGCGGCCGTGCCCACCGCGCTCGCGTACGCCCTCTACTTCGCCGGGGCGGCCGTCGTGCGCTCGGCCACCGTCTCGGTGGTGATGCTCCTGGAACCGGTCGCGGCGGCCGTCCTCGCGGTCGTCCTGCTCGGCGAGCACCTCACCGCGACGACCCTGGCGGGGACGGTCCTGATGCTGGGCTCGGTCGCGGGCCTCGCGGTCGGAGAGGTACGGGGGCCGGGGAGGGAGGGGGCGGTGACGGCGTGAGGGTGCGAACGGTGGCGCGGTGACGGGGGGTTGGCGCCGGGGGGGGGGGGCGTGCTCCTGCGCTCACGGGGGAGCGGGGTGGCCATGACTGGGTCGGGGCGTGCGCCCGCGTCAGGACTGGAGTTGGGGGGCTTGCCCGGTCCCCGGGATGACTCGGCTCGGTCCCGGGGCGGGTGTTCGCTCGGTCCCGGGCGGGTGTTCGCCCGTGCCGGGGCTGGACGGAGGTGGCCTTGCCCGGTCCTGAGCGACCTCGCCCTGGTCCGGGGAGGGGGTGCGGGCCCGTGCCCCAGTCGACGCCCGAGCGCCCCCGCGCTCCGGCCCGCGCCCGCATGGCACGCCCCCTCGCCCGGTCCCTGACGGGGTCCACCCCGCCCGGTCGCGCGGCCGGTCAGCGCGTCGGGGACCACACCCCCCGGCGGCGGAGCTGGTGCTCGCGGGCCGCCGCGTCCCCGGTGCCGCCGCGGCTCGTCAGCCCCGCCACGATCCGGTCCTGCACCTCCTCCGGCTTGTGCGCCGCGTACTTGAACTTCGCCCGCACACCGACCACTTCGAGCCGCAGCCCGCGGATCCCGGCGAGCATCCTGCCGTACGGCTCCTCGCCCGCCGCCGCCCGCGCGGAGCCGCCCTCCGGCTGGAAGTGGCCCATCTGCCGGTTGAGCAGGGCCGCCTTGTCGGCAGGGTCGTCCACGACGTGGGCCAGGCACCGGAGTTGGACGGCCGCGTAGAAGCTGGTCGGCACGCCGTGCTCGGCCGGGGTGTCCGGCGGGGCCTGCCACGGGCCGGGGACGAACACGTAGTCGTCGACCACGCTCAGCACCACCTCGGGGCGGGCCCGGAGGTCGGCCCAGAGCGGGTTGGGCCGCGCCAGGTGGGTGACGGCCTCGCCGCGTCCGGCGTCGTAGGCGAAGTGCAGGGGCTGGACGTGCGGGGGTTCGCCCGGCGGGCCGTTGACCGCGAGCTGCCCGAAGTCGTGGGCGGCGAGCCAGTGTTGCCACTCGGCGTCGTCGCGGGGCGCGTCCCAGGGGTGGATCAGCATCACGACACCGTGAGGTAGCCGGGGAGGGGCACCTCGGGCGCGAGGTCGCCGTCGGCGATCGGATCGCCGTAGCCCTTGCGCAGCGGGACCAGACCGGCCCAGTGCGGGAGGGACAGGTCCTCGGGCTCGTCGTTGACCCCGCCGGTGCGCAGCTTCGCGGACACCTCGTCGAGGTCGAGCCTGATGACGGCGGTGGCGGCCAGCTCCTTCTTGTTGCCGGGCCGCGAGTCGGCGGACCGCCCCGGCACGACGTGGTCGACGAGGGCGTCGAGGGCGGCCCGCTTCTCCTGCGGGTCGGTCACGTCGTGGGCGATGCCGTGCACCACCACCGAGCGGTAGTTGATCGAGTGGTGGAACGCGGAGCGGGCCAGGACCAGCGCGTCCACGTGCGTGACGGTGAGGCACACCGCGAGTCCGGGGTCGGCCTGGCCGGTCATCCGCAGCGGGCGCGACCCCGTCGAACCGTGCACGTACAGGCGCTCGCCGACCCGCCCGTAGAGCGTCGGCAGCACGACAGGCCTGCCGTCGCGCACGAAGCCGAGGTGGCCGACGTACCCCTCGTCGAGTATCGCGTGCACCAGCTCCCTGTCGTACGACGCCCGGTCCGCGGAACGGGTCGGGACGGTGCGGTCGGTCGGGGTGTAGGCGTCGGCGGACGACGGTGACGTCGGCGTCTCGGTCCCCTGCATGGCTGTCTCCCTCGTGGTGGTGCCGGTCGGTTGCCGTCCGGATTGCTCTAGTGCATAATGTGGTTTGTGCTAGAAGGATATCGGATCGAAGGGCGCCGCGCAGCCGACATCGCGGCCGACGTCGAGCGCGCGGTGGGTGACGGACGCCTGGAACCAGGGCAACTGCTGCCGCCCATGCGGGAGTTGGCCGTCGATCTGGGGGTGAATCCGAACACCGTGGCGTCCGCCTACCGGACACTGCGCGAGCGCGGGGTCATCGAGACCGACGGGCGGCGGGGCAGCAGGGTGCGCGCCAAGCCCGCCACCACCGGCCGCGAGTACGACCGCCTGGGCGTGCCCGACGGGGTGCGGGACATGGCCGACGGCAACCCGGACCCCGCGCTGCTGCCTTCCCTCGCGGGGGCCTTCGCGGCGGCGGGCGAGGAGTCCGACCGGGACCCGGTGCGGTACGGGGACGCCCTGCTGGAACCGGAGTTGGAGCGGATCGCGCGCGCCGAGCTGGACGCCGACGGGGTCCCGGCCGGGCCGCTGGCCGTCACCTCCGGCTCCCTCGACGCCATCGAGCGGGTGCTCGGGGCGCACCTCAAGCCGGGGGACACCGTCGCCGTCGAGGACCCCGGCTGGGGCGGGCTCCTCGACCTCGTCCCGGCGCTCGGCCTGCGCACCGCGCCGGTCGGCGTCGACGACGAGGGGCCCCTGCCGGACGAGGTGCGGCGGGCCCTCGACGCCGGGGCCCGCGCGCTGATCGTCACCGACCGCGCGCAGAACCCGACCGGCGCGGCGGTGACCGCGTCCCGCGCGCGGGCCTTGCGCGGGGTGCTCGGGGAGCATCCCGGGGTCCTGGTGATCGAGGACGACCACGGCCACGGCATCGTCGACCTGCCGGTGCACCCGCTGGCCGGTACCACCCGGCACTGGGTCTTCGTGCGCTCGGTCGCCAAGGCGTACGGCCCCGACCTGCGGCTCGCGGTGCTGACGGGGGACTCCGTAACCGTCGACCGGGTGGCGGGACGGCACCGGCTCGGGCCCGGCTGGGTCAGCCGCGTCCTCCAGCGCGCGGTGGTCAGGCTCTGGTCGGACGGCGCGCTGGACACCCGGGCCGTGGCCGCGGCCTACGGCGACCGGCGCGCGCTGCTGATCGCGGCGCTCGCGGAGCGCGGGGTGGCCGCGCACGGGCGCAGCGGGCTGAACGTCTGGATCCCGGTGCCGGACGAGACGGCGGCCGTCGCCCGGCTGCTGCACGCCGGCTGGTCGGTGGCCCCCGGTGCCCGCTTCCGGATGAGCGCGCCCCCCGGCATCCGGGTCACCGTCGCCACCCTGACCCCGGCCGAGACCGCCCCCCTGGCGGCCGCGATCGCCGCGGCGGTGGGCCCGGCTCCGGCGCGGGGACGGGCCTAGGGTCCCGCTGGTCCGGCGCGGGGGCAGGTCCAGGGTCCCGCTGGTCCGGTGGGCTCGGGCTCCCTGCCTGCCACTGCCGCGCCGTCGCCGTTCAGCGGGCGTGGAGTTCCGCCCGTGCCGGTGCCGAGGGTGTCGCGGCCGGGGTGCTCTTCCGCGGTGTCCGGCCGCGGGCCTGGGTCAGGGCGGCGCCCGCCAGGACGATCGCCGCGCCGACCGGTGTCGACCAGGTCAGCTTCTCGCCGAGCAGGGTGACGCCCGCAGCCGTCGCGATGACCGGGATGAAGTAGGTGACCATCTGCGCGGTGGTCGGGCCGACTTCGGCGACCAGACCGTACTGGACCAGGACGGCGAGGCCCGTGCCCAGGGCGCCGAGCGCGGCGATCGCCAGCAGCGGGACGAGCGCGACCCGGGTCGGGAAGGTGGTGAACAACGGCGTGACGACCGCAAGTTGCACCGTCGCCATCAGCAACTGGGCGCCAGTCAGCGCGAGGTGGGAGTGGCCGGTACCCGCCAGCGTGCGGCGGACGTAGATCCAGCCGATCGGGTAGCAGAGCGAGGCCAGCAGCGCCATCGCGGTGCCCCGGGCGTCCAGTCCGTCGAAGCCCTGCCAGGCGCCGAGGACCGTCAGCACCCCGAGGAACCCGATGCCGAGGCCCGCCACCCGCACCCGGCTCGGCCGGTCCTCGGAGAGCGCCACCAGCGACAGCGCCATGCCCCACAGCGGGGAGGTCGCGTTGCAGATGCCCGCGAGCGTGGACGGGACGGTCAGCTCCGCGTAGGCGAACAGCGAGAACGGCAGCGCGTTCAGCAGCAGCGCGGCGACGGTCAGGTGCGCCCAGGTCCTGACCCCGCGCGGCAGCCGCTCGTGCCTGACCGCCATCGCCGCCGCCAGGACCGCCGTGCCGAAGACCAGTCGGCCGAGGGTGACCTGGAACGGGGCGTACCCGTCGGTGCCCACCTTGATGAGCAGGAAGCTGAATCCCCAGATGAGGGAGAGGACGCCGAAGCGGAGCCGCCAGTCGAGGGTGCGGGCGCGGGGTGCGGTGACGGGGGTCATGAACACCACGATCCCGGAGACGACGTCGTAGCACAATCGAGAAAATCCGCGCGGTACCTCGTAGTATCGCTTACATGTTGAATCTGGAGCGCCTGCGCACCCTCGACGCCCTCGCCCGGCACGGCTCGGTCAGCGGCGCCGCCGAGGCGCTGCACGTGACCACCTCCGCCGTCTCCCAGCAGCTCGGCAAGCTGGAGCGGGAGGTGAGCCAGCAGCTCCTGGCCAAGAACGGGCGCGGGGTGCGGCTCACGGACGCCGGGCGGCTGCTCGCCCAGCACGCGGCACGCATCCTCTCCCAGATCGAGCTGGCCCGGTCCGACCTGGAGGCGCACCGCGGCCAGGTGGCCGGCGAGCTGCGGCTCTCCGCCTTCCCGACCGCCGCGCGCGGCCTGTTCCCGCTCGCGCTCTCCGCGCTGCGCGCCGAGCACCCCGGGCTGCGGGTGCGCTCCCGCGAGCTGGAGCCGGAGCGCGGCATCGCCGGTGTCGTCCGCGGCGACCTCGACCTCGCCGTCGTCCTCGACTGGTACAACAAGCCGATGCCGCTGCCCGACGGGCTGGTGAAGGCGTCCGTCCTGGACGACCCCGCTGACGTGGCGCTGCCGTCCGGGCACCCGCTCGCCGGACGCGACGAGGTGGACCTCGGCGAGCTGGCCGAGGACGAGTGGATCACCTGGAACGAGGGCGAGTTCTGCCACGAGTGGCTGATGCTCACGCTCCGCTCCCGGGGCATCGAACCGATCGTCGGCCACCGTGCCGCCGAGACCCACACCCAACTCGGCCTCGTCCAGGCCGGGCTGGGGGTCTGCATCGCCCCGCTGCTGGGCCGCCACCCGATGCCCGACGGCGTCGTCACCGTGCCGCTCAAGCAGCGCGTCCGCCGCCATGTCTACGTCGTCTGGCGGGCCGACGCCGACCGCCGCCCGTCGATCCGGGCGGCGGTGGGGGCGTTGCAGGACGCGGCCCGCAAACTCGGCTGAGGCGCCACCCCGTTGCGGTGCCTGGGCGCCGAACCGCAGTGGCCTCAGCGGGCGTTCGCGGCAGTCAGGCGCCCTGCGGGCCGGACCGCGGTGGCCTCAGCGGCCGTTCGCGGCGGTCAGGCGCCCTGCGCGGCCGGGCCGCCCAGCTTGCGGAAGTCCCAGGAGACGATCTTCTCCGGGGTCAGCCTGATCCAGGCGTGCCTGCCGTCGTGCGGCATCTCCTCCAGCCGGAAGTTCTTGCGCGCGAACAGCGTCTCCGGGACGTCGAGTTCGGCGCAGAGGTCGCCGGTGCGCGGGGACTCGCCGACGAACTCGACCGCGCCCGACAGCTCGACGCCCCGCAGCTCGTCGTACTCCTCCCCGGTGTCGACCACGATCGCGACCCGCGGGTCGCGGCGCAGGTCGGTCCACCGCTTGCTGCGCACCACCGAGTACAGCCACATCGAGCTGCCGTCCCAGGCGAACCACAACGTGCTGACGTGCGGTGCGCCGGTCCCCGAGACCGTGGCGACCCGGCAGGTGCGCTGGCTGGTGAGGAACTCGTCCAGCTCGCCAGGCGTCATCATGATCTTCCGGCCGCGGCGCTGAGTGACGGTCATGTGTCCCCCTCTTCTCTCACGTCGTGCCAGAGGATCTCCGATGATCCTCTGACATCACGTCAGAAAAGGATGGGTCGTCTTCCGTCCCCGCGCAATGGTGGCTACGCTCGCCGCCGTCGCGCCGCCCGCGCCGAGGGGAGAACCGTGCCGTCCCACGCCCAGCTCAGGGATCTGCTCGACCCGGCGACGACGGTGCTGCTCACCGTCGAGTGCCAGCAGGGCGTCGTCGGACCCGACAGCGCGCTGCCCGAACTCGCCCGCGCCGTACGGGCGTCGGGTGCCCTCGACAACGTCGCCCGGCTGGTCGCCACCGCCCACGAGCGGGGCGTCCAGGTGATCCACGCGGTCGCCGAACGGCGTCCGGACGGCCGCGGCGCCAACCGCAACGCCCGCCTCTTCCGCGCCGCCGAACGGCTCCCCGTCCAGCAGCTCGCCGGTACCTCCGCGGTCCGGGTCGCCGCCCCGATCGAGGTGACCGAGGCCGACTTCGTGGTCCGGCGGCTGCACGGGCTCTCCCCGGTCCAGGGCACCGACGTCGACGCCCTGTTGCGCAACCTGGGCTGCCGAACCCTGGTCGTGACCGGGGTGTCCGCGAACGTGGCGATCCCCAACGCCGTCTTCGACGCGGTCAACCGGGGCTACACGGTCGTGGTCCCCGCCGACGCCATCGCGGGGGTGCCCGCCGACTACACCCCCGCGATGATCCGCCACACACTCGCGTTGGTCGCCACGGTCGCGACCACGGACGAGGTGCTGGGCGCGCTGAACGGCCCGCGGCGGTCCCGGCTCACGCCAGGGTGATCGAGTCCCCGCTCACCTTGATCTCGGCGGCGGGCAGCGCCTGCGTCGCGGGGCCCTGCTTCACGCTGCCGTCCTCCACGGAGAAGTGGCTCTTGTGGCAGGGGCAGACGATGACGCCGTCGGCCACGCTGGACACCGCGCAGCCCTGGTGCGTGCACTTGGCCGAGAAGCCCTTGAACGTGCCCGCCGTCGGCTGGGTGACCACCACGCCCTCGTCCTTGAAGATCTTGCCGCCGCCCTCCGGGATGTCGGACGTCTTGCCGAGGCTCGCGCCGCTCGAACCGGTGGAACCGGACGAGTCGTCGCCCGACCCGCACGCCGTCAGCGCGACGGCGAGCCCCGCCGCACCGACGGCCGCGACCACGGTGCGCCGCGCGGGTGCCGGAAGGGGGTGAAGCGATTCGCTGGTCATGCTGACGTTCCCTTCGAGTTCATGGATCTCCACAGGGGTACGGCCGTCGCGCACCGGTTGTTCAGACGGTGCGAGAGCCTGCCGGGTGCCGCGTCGGGGCGCGGTAAGCCAGAGCTGTCGTTTCGCTGTCGGCGTCCCCGGTCCGCCCGGCGCCGCCGCCGACGTGCCTGTCGGAAATCCGCCAGAAGACGGTCGGACGGCGGTGGTTGACTGCCGTCATGACCTTCGCACCGCCGGCCACATCGCGTCTCTTCCGCTCCCTGCACACCCCGCGCCCGCCCCTCGCGCTCGCCAACGCCTGGGACGTCGCGAGCGCCCGCGTCATCGAGGCCGCGGGCGCCCCCGCGATCGCCACCACCAGCGCCGGGGTCGCCTGGTCGCTGGGCGCCCCGGACGGCGACGCCCTCGCCCGCGAGGCCGCGCTCGACCTGATCGGCCGGATCGCAGCCGCCGTCGCGGTCCCGGTCACCGCCGACATCGAGGGCGGCTACGGCAAGGACGCGGACGACGTCGCGGAGACCGTCGAGGGCGTCCTCGCGGCCGGTGCCGTCGGCGTCAACATCGAGGACGGCACCCGGCCCCCGGCGGAGCTGGCCGCCCGTCTGGCCGTCGCCCGCCGCACCGCCGACCGGGCGGGCGCCGACCTCTTCCTCAACGCCCGTGTCGACACCTACCTGTTCGGGCTCGGCGACCCGGACACCCGGCTGCGCGAGACCCTGGACCGGGCGCACCGGTACGTCGAGGCGGGCGCGGACGGCGTCTTCGTCCCGGGCGTCACCGACCCCGCCGTCCTGACCGAGCTGGCCGGGGCGATCCCGGTGCCGCTGAACGTCATGGCGGGCCCCGGCGCCCCGGCCGTCGCCGAACTCGGCGCCCTCGGCGTCGCCCGGGTCAGCCTCGGCTCCGGCGTGGCGCAGGCGGCCTACGCCGCGGCCCGCCGCGCGGCCCTCGGCCTCTACCGCAGCGGCACCTACGACTCCCTCACCGACGCCATCCCCTTCCCGGACCTCAACGGGCTGCTCGGCCAAGGGCGTTGAGGGACCGAGTGTGACAGCGCACCCCGCCCCGCGCGCATCCGACCACCGCCCGCCCGGCCCGGCCGGGCGCGTGAGCGGACCGTCGTCACCCCCGGTTACTATGCTCGTTTCGCATCGGAGGCCGGGAGGCGTGCCGTGGAGCGCAGGACCGAGGAGTCGGGTGACGTGAGGACATGCTGAACGAGGTCACCGTGACCCGCTACATCACGCCGCTGCGTGAGGGCGGGTCGCTGCCGGGGCTCGTCGAGGGCGACGACCACGGCGCGTACGTCATCAAGTTCGCCGGGGCGGGGCAGGGGCGCAAGACGCTGGTCGCCGAGGTCGTCTGCGGGGAACTGGCCCGCAGGCTCGGCTTCCGGGTGCCCCGGCTCGTCACCCTCGCCCTCGACCCCGTGCTGGGCCTCGGCGAGCCCGAGCAGCAGGTCCAGGACCTGCTGCGGGGCAGCGGCGGCACCGACCTCGGCATGGACTTCCTCTCCGGCGCCCTCGGCTTCGACCCGCTCGGCTTCCGGGCGAGCCCCGCGGAGGCCGGGCGGATCGTCTGGTTCGACGCGCTCGTGGGCAACGTCGACCGCTCCTGGCGCAACCCCAACCTCCTGGTGCACCGCGGCGACCTGTGGCTCATCGACCACGGCGCCACCATGATCTGGCACCACAACTGGCCCGGCGCCGACGCCTCCGCGGCCCGCCCCTACGACGCCTCCGAGCACGCCCTCGCCCGCTTCGCCCCGGACGTCGCGGGCGCCGCCGCCGAGCTGGCCCCGCTCGTCACCGAGGACCTCCTCGCCGAGGTCACCGCCGAGATCCCGGACGTCTGGCTGACCGGCGAGCCCGGCTTCACCGACCCCGACGCACTCCGGCGGGCCTACGCGCGCCCGCTGCTCGCCCGCGCGGCCACCGTCCACGAGCGCGTCACCGGAATCGAGGAGCGCCCGTGAGCGACCGGCACATCCACATGGCGGGGCAGGTCGTCGAGCGGCACATCACCCGGGCCGGGCAGGGCGGCGGACGGGACGTCTACGAGTACGCCCTGCTCCGCGTCGTCCCGCGTGTCGAGCGCGGCGAGTGCGTCAACGCCGGGGTTCTCGTCTACTGCCGGGCCCGCGGCTACCTCGGCGCCCGCACCCACCTGGACGAACCGCGGCTGCTCGCCCTCGACCCGGCCGCGGACGTCGCCGGGGTCCTGGCCGCGCTGGGCGCCGTCGAGGCCGTCTGCGGCGGCGGGACGGCGGCGGGCCAGGCCGCGGGTGACGACGCGGGACGGCGCTTCCGCTGGCTCATCGCGCCCCGCTCCACCGTCGTCCAGCCGGGGCCGGTCCACACCGGGCTCACCACCGACCCGGTGGCCGAGACCGAGCGGCTGCTGGACCTGCTGGTGAGGTAATCGATCACACCCGCCTCGTATGGCGTTGACACCGGGTGCCAGGGCTTCTAGCGTCACGTGCCGAAGGTACTAAGCGGTCGCTCACCAGCGGGCGTACTTTCTCTAGGGCGAGGAGAACAGGCAATGTCCACCACTGAGCAGCGGGTCGCCGTGGTCACCGGCGGTGCCCGGGGCATCGGCGCCGCCACCGCCGTACGACTGGCCGCCGAGGGCCGCGCGGTCGCCGTCGTCGACCTCGACGAGGCCGCCTGCAAGGACACCGTCGAGCGGATCACCGCCGCCGGTGGCCGGGCCCTCGCGGTCGGCGCCGACGTCTCGGACGAGGCGCAGGTCGAGGCCGCCGTCGCGCGCGTGGTCGCCGAGCTGGGCGCCCCCACGATCCTCGTCAACAACGCGGGCGTGCTGCGCGACAACCTGCTGTTCAAGATGAGCGTCTCCGACTGGGACACCGTCATGAACGTCCACCTGCGCGGCGCCTTCCTGATGGCGAAGGCCGTCCAGAAGCACATGGTCGACGCCGGGTTCGGGCGCATCGTCAACCTCTCCTCGTCCTCCGCCCTCGGCAACCGCGGACAGGTCAACTACTCCGCCGCCAAGGCCGGTCTCCAGGGCTTCACCAAGACCCTCGCCAAGGAGCTGGGCAAGTTCGGCGTCACCGCCAACGCCGTCGCCCCCGGGTTCATCGCCACCGAGATGACCAAGGCCACCGCCGACCGCGTCGGCATGGACTTCGACGACTTCAAGGCCGCCGCCGCCACCCAGATCCCGGTCGCCCGGGTCGGCGAGCCCGACGACATCGCCAACGCCATCGCCTTCTTCACCGGCGAGGCGGCCGGGTTCGTCTCGGGACAGGTGCTGTACGTGGCCGGCGGACCGCTCGACTAGGGGGCAGGGACCATGACTTCGGTGGAACTCTCCGGACGGGTCGCCCTCGTCACGGGCGCCAGCCGCGGCATCGGCTACGGCGTCGCCGAGGCGTTCGTCGCCCGCGGCGACCGGGTCGCCATCACCGGCCGCAACGAGGACGCGCTCAAGGAGGCCGTCGACCGGCTCGGCGCCGACCGCGTCGTCGGCATCGCGGGCAAGGCCCACGACCTCGACCACCAGGCCGAGGCGGTCGAGCGCACCATGGCGGCCTTCGGCCGCCTCGACTTCCTGGTGAACAACGCCGGGACCAACCCGGTCTTCGGACCGATGGCCGACCTCGACCTGAACGTGGCCCGCAAGGTCTTCGAGACCAACGTCGTCTCGGCGCTCGGCTTCGCCCAGAAGACCTGGCACGCCTGGCAGAAGGAGAACGGCGGCGCGATCGTCAACATCGCCTCGGTCGCCGGGATCGCGCCCTCGCCGTTCATCGGCGCCTACGGCGTCAGCAAGGCCGCGATGATCAACCTCACCCAGCAGCTCGCCCACGAGTTCGCGCCCCGGGTGCGGGTCAACGCCATCGCGCCGGCCGTGGTGAAGACCAAGTTCGCGCAGGCCCTGTACGAGGGCCGGGAGGAGGAGGCCGCCGCCTCCTACCCGCTCGGCCGCCTCGGGGTGCCCTCCGACATCGGCGGCGCCGCCGCGTTCCTCACCTCGGAGCAGTCCGACTGGGTCACCGGGCAGACCCTGGTGGTCGACGGCGGCATCTTCCTGAACGCCGGGGTGGGCTGACCCGCGCACCGCTCGCGACGGGCGCCGCCGGAGACGGACGGCGCCCGTCCGCATGCCGGGACCCGGGGCGTGCGGCGGCCTCGGCGGGGACGCGGGGACGGTCCGACGGGTGCACGGTGGCTGCCCGGTGGGCGGGATCCCCGGAGCGCGGGGCCGTTGTCAGTGGTCGGCGGTAGGTTCTGTGGACGGGAGGCGACCGGACCGGTCCGCCCCTCTCACTTCACCGTTCACCGCACATCGTAAGGAAGTTGACGTGACCGACATCGCCATGCTGCCCGAGTCCTGGCGCGGCGTCCTGGGTGACGAACTCCAGCAGCCCTACTTCAAGGAGCTGACCGAGTTCGTCGAGGAGGAGCGGGCGAAGGGTCCCGTCTACCCGCCCCGCGAAGAGGTCTTCGCCGCTCTGGACGCGACGCCGTACGACCGGGTCAAGGTGCTGGTCCTCGGCCAGGACCCGTACCACGGCGAGGGCCAGGGCCACGGTCTGTGCTTCTCGGTCCGCCCCGGTGTGAAGACCCCGCCGTCGCTGCGCAACATCTACAAGGAGATGAACCAGGAGCTGGGCACCCCGATCCCGGACAACGGCTATCTGATGCCGTGGGCCGAACAGGGCGTCCTGCTGCTCAACGCGGTGCTCACGGTCCGCTCCGGCGAGGCCAACTCGCACAAGGGCAAGGGCTGGGAGAAGTTCACCGACGCGGTCATCCGCGCCGTCGCCGAGCGGCCCGACCCGGCCGTGTTCGTGCTCTGGGGCAACTACGCGCAGAAGAAGCTGCCCCTGATCGACGAGACCCGGCACGTGGTGGTCAAGGGCGCGCACCCGTCCCCGCTCTCCGCGAAGAAGTTCTTCGGCTCCCGCCCCTTCACGCAGATCGACGAGGCGATCGCGGCCCAGGGCCACGAGCCGATCGACTGGACCGTGCCCGACCTCGGCTGACCCCCGCCGGGCCGGTTCCGCGCGGGACCGGCCCGGTGCCGCCTGACCGGGATTGCCGGCGGCTGCGGTTAGCGTCGGTCCCGACAACGGTGCGGCGGACGAGCGGGCGGAGGACGCGGTGGCCGAGGGACCGGAGCAGACGGTGCCGGACGAGGTGATGACGCGGATCGGGCAGAGCGTCATCCTGCATCACGCCGGTGACCGCGAGGAGGCCAGGCACCGCTTCCTCGCCCTCTGGGCGGAGATCGGCGAGCACGGCGAGGCCCTGCACCGCTGCACGCTCGCCCACTACCTCGCCGACACCCAGGACGACCCCTCGGACGAACTCGCCTGGGACCTGCGGGCGTTGACGGCCGCCGAGGAACTGTCCGCCGAGCGCCTCGGCGACCGGCTCGCCGGACAGGCGAACGCGGTCGCCGTCCGGGCCCTGTACCCGTCCCTGCACCTGAACCTCGCCGCCGACTACGAGAAGCTCGGCCGCAGCGGCGCCGCCCGCACCCATCTGCGCCGGGCCAGGGGAGCGGCCGAGACCCTCGCCGAGGACCGGTACGGGGACGGGGTACGGGCCGCCATCAGCCGACTGGAACGGCGGCTAGGGGAGGGCGGCACCCCGGGCGAGGGCCGCTGGGGTCCGCCGCGCCAGCGGCCCTGAGTGACGGTGCCCGCGGGGCGGCCGGGCACGCGGCCGGGCACGCCGTCCGGCCCCGGCCTCCGCGCCGCCGTCCGCCCTACCGGCCGTAGGTCTGGCCGCACACCACGGCCTGGGGGCTGTCCGCGGGCCAGCCGCCGTACGTCCGGCCCAGCGCGCACACGTCCGCCTGACTGCTCGGTACCCCCTTGACCAGGTCGGGGACGCGGGGGCGCGGCGTGTTCCCGTGCGGCCGCGACCGGTGCCCGGGGTCCGCGGCGCGAGGATGCGGACGCGGTGCGGTGTGCGGGGCCCGTGGCCGCTCGGGGTTCGCCGCCGGACCCGCGGCGCCACCGGCCGGGGGCGGCCCCGCGCGATGCCTCGGCGGGTGCCCGTCCCGGGGGGAAGGGCCGGTCATCTCCAGCGCCTCACGGGCCGGTGCCTGCACCACCTCCGCCCCGCCCCGCCCGTCGGGACGCGGCGCGGACGACGGCTGGGCCGAGGTGGCGGCCGGTCCCGGCGCGGGCGGACGTTGCACCGTCACACAGCCGGTGAGGGCCGAGACGGCGACGGTGACCAGGAGCGTCGCGGTGGTCGTCGTTCGATGCACCCGCGCAACAATGGCGCCTTCCCGGGCCCGGGGACAGCGGACAGGCGCAGGATGCCCCGCACGGGTGACCCTCGCCCCGGCCCTGACGGCGCACGGAGCCGGGCACACCGGGCTTCCCTGACGGCCGCGCCACGCGCACGCTCACCGCGCCGCTGCACCCCCGTCACGCGAGCCGGAGGTGCGGCGGGCCCTCGCGCCGGCCGGGCCCCATGTCCCCCCCATGTCCCCCCCCGTGGCCCCGGCCGGGTGACGTCACTCCCCGGTGGCTCCGTCGAGGCGTTCCCGGAGCAGGTCCGCGTGGCCGTTGTGCCGGGCGTACTCCTCGATCATGTGGGTGACGATCCAGCGCAGGGTGAAGACGTCGTCGGTCTGCCGGTGGCGCCCGGCGGAGACGTCGTCGAGGGCGTACCCGGCCGCGTTCTTGCGGGCGCTGTCGATCTCGGCCTGCCAGGTGGCGTACGCCTCCGCCCAGGTGTCCGCCTCGGTGAGCCGGAACTCGCCGTCGGGGTCGGCGTCGGTGTAGTAGATCGGCCCGGCGTCCTCGGCCACCAGGATCCGGCGGAACCAGGAGCGCTCGACCTCCGCCATGTGCCGCACCAGGCCCATCAGGGAGAGCATGGAGGGCGGCACCGAGGCCGTCCGCAACTGGGCGTCCGTCAGCCCCTCGCACTTGTGGGCCAGTGTCTGCCGGTGGTAGTCGAGCCACCCCTCCAGCATGGTGCGTTCGTCGGCGTCGGTCGCGGGTCCACGGCGGTCGTTGCTCATGCGCGCATCCTGCCAGCAGGGTCTGACAACCGCCCTCCCGTCCGGCGCCGGACGGCCCCGCCCGCGGTGTCCGACCGGCCCCGTAAGCTGTCGGCGACGCGGGCCGGGAGCCCGGAACCGGCGAGCGACAGGAGACCCCGTGAAGGTCGGCTGCATCGGACTGGGCGACATCGCGCAGAAGGCCTACCTGCCGGTCCTCGCCGGTCTCGGCGACATCGAACTGCACCTCCAGACCCGCACCCCGGCCACGCTCGCGCGGGTCGCCGACGGGCTCCACCTTCCGGCCGGGCAGCGCCACGCCACCCTCGACGCCCTGCTCGCCCAGGGCCTCGACGCCGCCTTCGTGCACGCGCCCACCCCGGTCCACCCGGAGATCGTGACCCGGCTGCTCGACGCGGGCGTCCCCACGTACGTCGACAAGCCGCTCGCCTACGAACTCGCCGACTCCGAGCGGCTGGTGGCGCTCGCCGAGGAGCGCGGTGTCTCCCTCGCCGTCGGCTTCAACCGGCGCTTCGCACCCGGCTACGCGCAGTGCGTCGAGCACCCGCGCGACCTGATCCTCCTCCAGAAGAACCGCGTCGGGCTCCCGGAGGAACCGCGCGCGATGATCCTGGACGACTTCATCCACGTCGTCGACACCCTGCGCTTCCTGGTGCCGGGACAGGTCGACGACGTGACCGTGCGCGCCCGCACCGAGGACGGGCTGCTGCACCACGTGGTGCTCCAGCTCTCCGGGGACGGCTTCACCGCGCTCGGGGTGATGAACCGGCTCAGCGGCTCGGCGGAGGAGATCCTGGAGGTGTCAGGGCAGGACAGCAAGCGCCAGGTCGTCAACCTCGCCGAGACGATCGACCACAAGGGGCAGCCGACGGTGCGCCGACGCGGCGACTGGGTGCCGGTGGCCCGTCAGCGCGGCATCGAGCAGGCGGTGCTCGCCTTCCTGGACGCGGTGCGCGCGGGCACGGTGCTCAGCGCCCGTGACGCACTGGAGAGTCACGAACTGTGCGAGCGGGTGGTGCGGGCGGTGCGGGAACGCTCCGCCTGAGCCGCAGCGCCCGCGCCCCCTCGGCCACCGCCCATCCCGCCAGGACCAGCAGCGCGCCCCGCACCGGCCAGTCGCCGAATCGGACGTAGAGCGTGGTGCCGGTCGCCACCGGCACCTCGAAGACGCGGGCGGTGTCGGCGCCGGTGCCCAGCCACGGGCCGATGCCCCGGCCGCCCGCGCCGTAGACGGCCGAGTCGCCGGTGAGCGTCGCGTGCACGACCGCGCGGCCGGTCTCGGCGGCCCGCAGCGCGGCGAGCGAGGCATGCTGCGGCGGGGCCCAGCTGTGCTGGAACGACGACGTCGAGGACTGCGCGACCAGCACCTGGGCGCCGTCCGACGCGAGGTGCCGGCTCATGTCGGGGAACGCCGTCTCGAAGCAGATCAGCGGGCCGATCCGCAGCCCGTGGCCGACGTCCATCAGGACCTGTTCGCTGCCTCGACGACGGTCCTCGCCCGCCGCCTTGCCGACCGAGGTCGCCCAGCCGAGCAGCGAACGGGCCGGTATGTACTCCCCGAAGGGCACCAGCCGCATCTTGTCGTACCGGTCGCCGGTCAATCCGTCGGGTCCGACGAGCACCGAGCTCTTGTAGATGCCGGGCCGGTCGGAGCGCGGGGCGTCCACGTTGACGAGGAGGTCGGCGCCGGTCTCCCGGGACAGCGCCGCCAGCCGCCGGGTCAGGTCCGGGCGGTCGGCGAGGTCGTGCCCCACGCTGCTCTCGCCCCAGACGACCAGGTCCGGGTGTTGTCCGGCGAGCGCCCGGGTGAGCCGCTCCTCGCGGGCGAACCGCTGGTCGGGTCCGGTGACGACACCGGGCTGGACGACGGCGATCCGCACCCGGTCCGTCACCTCGGGGCGCGGCGCCCACAGCCAGGCCGCCGAGCCGACCGCCGCGGTGGCGACCAGCCCGGCCAGCGCGGGCACCCGGGCGGCGCGGACCGCGATCAGCGCGGTGACCGCCACGTTCACCGTCACCACCAGGAAGCTCAGCAGCCACACCCCGCCGACCGAGGCCAGCCGCAGGGCGGGCGTCACCTGCCACTGGCTGGACCCGAGCAGCCCCCACGGGCCGCCGAGCCCCTGCCAGGACCTGACCAGTTCCACCATCAGCCACCCGGACGGCAGCACGCACAGGGCGCCCGCCACCCGTCCCGGGCCGGGGGTGCCGCCGAGGAAGCGGCGCACCAGCCAGCCCCACGGCGCCCACAGGGCGCCCAGCAGGGCGGCGATCAGGAAGATGAAGACGCTCAGGCTCGGCAGCAGCCAGTGGTGCACGGCCACCAGGAACCCGAACCCGCCCCACCAGCCGTCCAGCGCGGCCCGTCCGCCGGTCGGCGCGGAGCGCGCCAGCAGCATCCACGGGACGAGGGCCAGGTAGGCGAACCACCACCAGGACGGGGCGGGGAACGCCAGCACGGGCAGCGCACCCGCCAGCGCGGCGACGACCGAGCGGCGCCAGGGGGAGACGAGCCAGTGCCCGGGGTCCTTCATATGACGGAGCCTTCCTCCCTGTCCGGTGGCTCCAGTGTGCGTCCTGCGGAAGATCCGGAACAGGGGGTACCGCCGTCAGAGGGGCGGGAGGGCGGAGCGCCGGGCGTCCGGAGAGGGGCGCGGGGACGGAGTCCGGCCCTCCGCCGAAGCCGCGGAGCCCCCGGGCGTCCGGTGACGGTCGTCAGGGCACCCGGAGCGGACGCCGGGGGCGCGGGAACCCGGGGCGAGGGGGACTCGAGGGGCGCGCAGACCGGCGGCACGGGCAGCGCAGACGGCACCGACTGCGTCGGGGGCACAGGCACGGGCAGCGGAGGCGCCGCCTGCGGTGCGGGCGGCACAGGGCTCACCGGGGTCGCGGACGTCCCGTGTGTCACCGAAGCCCGGTGTGTCACCGGTGTCGTTGCTGCCCTTTGCGTCACCGGCGTCACCGGCGTCATCGTCGCCCCCTGCGTCACCGGCGGCGCGGGGCTTACGACCGGCGCCACTTCTCCGTCACCACGACCTCGATGAAGCGCCAGCCGTCGGCCGTGCGCACCAGGCCGAAGTCGTACCGTCCGCCGCACTCGAAGTCCGGGGCACCGGCCGGGGAACCCTCCGGCCCCGCGTCGCGGTCCGTGGCGAAGCGCATCGGGTTGATGAAGTCGGCCCGCACCCGCGCGGTGTCGCCGAGGTCCTGCTCCAGCGCCCCGAACCGGATCCGGCGGTTGACGATCAGGTGCTGGCGCATCGAGAACAGCCGCAGGCTCCCCGCGAGCCACTGGGCGACCTCCTCCGCGTCCCCCTCGACACCGCCCGCCGACCGGTAGTCCGCCCGGCCACCGGGTGCGAAGAGGGCCCGGTACGCCGTCCAGTCGCCGTCGTCCAGCGCGGCCGCGTACTCGGTCACCCACTCGTCGACGGCCAACCGGTCGATCACGGTGGCGAGTTCCACGCGCTGCGTCATTGGATCATTGTTGGGCACGGACGGGGCGAGGCCAAGGGCCCTGCGACCACAACCTTCCGCGTGGCGTCGCCGGGGCCCGGCATCCGGCGGCCCGTCGACGCGGCCACAGCCGCCGGGGCGCTCTGACCAGCGCTCCCGCTGTGCGCCCGTGCCCCTGCTTTCCCGCCGCGGCTGGTTTGATCGATGATCGATCATTAGAGTGAGGGGAGATCGCCCGCCTGGAGGAGGAGCCCTCATGACCCGACCCGTCACGGTCGTCACCGGTGGCAGCAGAGGGATCGGTGCCGCCGTCTGCCGACGGCTCGCCGCCGACGGGCACGACGTGGCGCTCGGGTACGTGCGGGACGCGGACGCCGCCGAGGAGGTCGCGCGGGAGGTGCGGGCGGCGGGCGCGCGGTGTGTCACCGTCCGGGTGGACACCGCCGAAGAGGCCGACGTGGAGCGGCTGTTCGACGTCGCCGAGGCCGAACTCGGGCCGGTCACCGGGCTGGTGAACAACGCGGGGGTGAGCGGCCCGCTCGGACGCCTCGCCGACACCGACACGGACGTGCTGCGCCGCGTCGTCGACGTCAACCTCCTCGGCACGCTGCTCTGTTCGCGCCGGGCGGCCCGGCTGATGACCGCGCGGGGGAGCGGCGCCATCGTCAACATCTCGTCGGGGGCGGCCACGCTCGGCAGCCCCGGCGAGTACGTCCACTACGCGGCGACCAAGGCGGCCGTGGACACCCTCACCCTGGGCCTGTCCAAGGAGCTGGGGCCGGACGGCGTCCGGGTCAACGCGGTCGCCCCCGGGGCCGTCGACACGGACATGCACGCGGCGATGGGCGACCCGGAGCGCGCACACCGGATGGCGCCCGGCATCCCGCTGCGCAGGCCGGGACAGCCCGAGGAGATCGCGGCGGCGGTGGCATGGCTGATGTCCCCGGACGCGTCCTACACGACCGGTGCGGTCCTGCGGGTCGCGGGCGGCCGCTGATCCCCGGCGCCGTCGCGGCCCTCGTGGCGCCGGGTGCGCCGACGACTCACCGGCCGGGGCGTGCTCAACTCCTCGTCCGCAGGCGCTCGAACGCCGTCGGGCGGGGACGGTCCGGCAGGAACTCCTTGATGCGCAGCGCGCATTCCCGCGCCGACGACCGGCCGGTGTCGCACTCCAGGTCGTAGACGCCGTGCGCGTGCACCTGCGCCAACTGCCGTACGGCCAGCCCCTCCGGGCGGTCCCCGCGCTCGCGCTCGCGCCGGGTCAGCTCGGCCGCGTCGCAGTGCACGCCGACGAGGACGACGTCGGGCGCGGACAGGACCGCCAGGCAGTCACGCAATCGCCACTCGGCGCTCAGCACATGGTCGACGACGACGTTGTTCCCGGCGGCGGCCATTCCCGCGACGGCGCGGTGGAAGCCCTGCCAGGTCCGGTGCAGGACGGTGGGCAGGGCGTCCGGCGGGACGGGGACCCGGGACCGCATCGCGTGGAACGCGTCGACGGGCAGATGGAAGTACGGCTCGTCGAGCATCGGCAGCAGCTCGGCCGCGATGCTCGACTTGCCCGAACTGGACGTGCCGTTGAGGAAGACGACCAGGCCCTGGCGCGGGGGAACGTCGCTGAGATGGTTCATGAGCGGGGTGCGCGGAGCGGGGCGCGGACGGCCCGACCGGTCGGGGTGCGCGGCGTCCGGGGCGTTCAGGCCGCTTCGACCACGGCCTCGCGGATCGCCTCGGCCCACTCGACCACCAGCAGCTCGTACTCCTCGCGCTCCTGGGCCGAGAGGGAGCCTCTCGCGCGCAGCCACAACGACCGGATCTGCTCGTTCACCTCGGCGGCGGACCGCACGGAACCAGGGACCACGGAATCGGGGGACATGCCGAACAGCCTAGGGGCAAGCACTGACACTGCGCTACCAGCCCGCTACCCGGCCGCTATGTCGTTGGTCACGAGTGGGGCCGGGGTGGCGCTGGACGGTCAAGTACGGGATCCGGTGGGCGAGTTCCGGCCGGACGGTCAGCCGGCCGATTCGGCGGCGTGCGGGCTGAGCACACCCGCCGTGACCAGCGCGATGATGACGATGCCGAGCACGACGCGGTACCAGACGAACGGCATGAAGCTCTTGCTGGAGATCCACTTCATGAACCAGGAGATGACCGCGTACCCGGAGACGAAGGCGATCGCCGTCGCGAACAGCGTCGGGCCCCAGGCGACGTGACCGCCCTCCAGGGCGTCCTTCGTCTCGAAGACGCCCGAGGCCAGCACGGCGGGGATGGCGAGCAGGAAGGAGTAACGGGCGGCAGCCTCACGGCGGTAGCCCATGAACAGGCCGCCGCTGATGGTGGCGCCGGAGCGGGAGACGCCCGGGATGAGGGCCATCGCCTGGCAGAAGCCGAAGATCAGACCGTCCTTGACGCCGAGGTCCTTCAGCTCCTTGCGCTGCTTGGGGGCGCGGTGCTTGCCGCCGTCCTCGTCGCGGGCGGCGAGCCGGTCTGCGATGCCTATGATCACGCCGACCACGATCAGCATCGTCGCGGTGATCCGCAGGTCGCGGAACGGGCCCTCGATGTGGTCCTTGAACAGCAGGCCGAGGACGCCGATCGGGATCGAGCCGACGATCACCAGCCAGCCCATCTGGGCGTCGTGGTCGGAGCGCAGCTCCTTGTTGAACAGGGAGCGAGTCCAGACGGAGATGATCCGCCCGATGTCCTTGCGGAAGTAGATCAGGACGGCGGCCTCGGTGCCGATCTGCGTGATCGCGGTGAAGGCGGCGCCGGGGTCCGACCAGCCGGAGAACGCCGCCGTCAGCCGCAGATGCGCGCTGGAGGAGACGGGGAGGAACTCGGTCAGCCCCTGGACGAGTCCGAGGATGAGGGATTCAAACCAAGACATGGGGTGATGGTGTCCAAGCGCTGATCGAGGGAGTCCGGAGAAAACGCCACGCCACCCGGCGCGGTGATCACGGGTGTCCGGGGAAGCCTAGCGTCCCCGGACGACGGCTCAGGCACAGGGGTTTGACGGGCGGGCGCCGCCAGGGCCGACGACCACGGACCGCCGGGCGGCGCAACGGTATGCCGGAGCAGCGGCGGACGCCGCGGGGACGCGCGGCGCGACGGGCCCGGGGTGCGCGGCAGGACGGTACGGCAAGGCCGCTGACCTGCCCCGGGACACGAGACGCCCCGGCGGGACACCGGGGAGCGGGCGCCGCGCCCCACGTGCCCGGACCCCGCCGACCGTCCGGACCTGACGTACCTGGACCCGACCGTCGTCGGACCTGACGTGCCTGGACCTGACCGTCGTCGGACCTGACTCGACGACAGTCGCACGTGACGTGCCCGGTGATCTGCCTGCTGATCCGGATCCGACGCGCCTGGACCGACGGCCCCCGATCCGACGCCCCCGGGACCCCGCCCGCCCCGATCCGGACCTGACGGCCCAGGACCCACCCCGACTCACCGCCCCCCGGGTCCCCTAACCCCGGCACCCCCTTCCCGCCCCGTTTCCCCCTCCCCTCCCGCCCCCGTTCGTCTCCCTCGCCCGCCCCCGACCCCGTCCCTCCCCGCCCGCGTCATGGTGTTGACCTGCGGTGGGGCCTCGGCTTACGTTGCAGCGGAGGGGAAAGCGCTTGCTGCAACGGGGGTCCGCTGTTCCGCCTCTCGGCCGTCGTTCCTCGGAGGAGTGCTGATCCCGCCCATGTCCACACCTCAGTCCGCACCAGGGTTCACCGGCCGCCGCATCCGGGCCGCGGTCGTCGGCACCGGCGCCATCGGGCGCGGCTCCCACCTGTCCGCCCTGACCGCGCTCGCGGACGAGGGCGAGGTGGAGGTCGTCGCGGCGGTCGACGTCGACGCCGCCGCGGCCGAGGAGTTCTGCCGGGCGGGCGGGGTCCCGCACGCCTACACCGACCTGGACCGGATGCTCGCGGAGCAGCGCCCCGACCTGGTCACCATCTGCACGCCGCCCACCCTGCACCGGGAGCAGAGCGTCGCCGCGCTGCGCGCCGGAGCCTGGGTCTGGTGCGAGAAGCCGCCGGTGCCGACGCTCGCCGACTACGCGGCGGTCGAGGCCGAGGAGGGTGCCGAGTCGGGACCGTACGCGTCGATCGTCTTCCAGCACCGCTTCGGATCCGGGTCGCGGCAGGTGCGCCGGTTGCTGGCCGGGGGCGCGCTCGGCCGCCCGCTCGTCGTGCACTGCCAGACCACCTGGTACCGCGACACCGCTTACTACGCGGTGCCGTGGCGCGGGCGGTGGGCGACCGAGGGCGGCGGGCCCGCCATGGGCCACGGCATCCACCAGATGGACCTGATGCTCGATCTGCTCGGCCCGTGGAGCGAGGTGCGGGCCATGGCCGGGCGGCTGGTGCACGACGTGGAGACCGAGGACGTCTCCACCGCCCTGGTGCGGTTCGCGAACGGCGCGCTGGCCACCGTCGTCAACAGCGTCCTGAGCCCCGACGAGGTCAGCCGCATCCGGATCGACTGCGAGCGCGCGACCGTCGAGCTGACCCATCTGTACGGGCACCGCAACGCCGACTGGCGGATCGTCCCGGCCCCGGACGTCCCCGGCGAGGACGTTGCCCGCTGGCAGGACTTCGGCGCCGACGTCCCCAGCGGCCACGTCGAGCAGTTGCGCGAGCTGATCGCGAGCATGCGGGCGGGGGAACGGCCGCGCGGCAGCGGCGCCGACGGGCGCACCAGCCTCGAACTGATCGCCGCGCTCTACAAGTCGGCGTTCACCGACCGCACGGTCCTGGCGGGCGAGATCGGCCCCGGAGACCCCTTCTTCACGTCCATGCACGGCGACGCGCCCGGCTGGGCCCCCGCCGCCCGGGAGGTGTCCGCGTGAGCGCCCCGCGCATCGTCCACGCGCACGGCGACCGCGTCACCGTCACCGATCCGGCGACCGGCGTGGACCTGCTCTCCTACGTCTACCGGCCGGAGACCGCGTGGGAGGCGTCCCGGCCCTACATCCACCCGCTCAGGACGCTGGCGGGGGACGTCGTCACCGACTACCGCCCGCACGACCACCGCTGGCACAAGGGCCTCTCCCTGACCGCCTCGCACCTGTCGGGCGCCAACCTGTGGGGCGGCAACTCCTACGTCCACGGCCAGGGGTACCTCGAACTCCCCGAGCGCGTCGGGTCGATGGCGCACGTCGCCTTCGACGAGGTCGGTGTCCGCGACGACCGGGCGGTGATCGCCGAACGGCTCACCTGGCACCCGCACGGCGGTGACCTGTGGGCCGACGAGAGCCGCCGCGTCGAGATCCACGACATCGACCACGACTCCGGTTCCTGGGCGCTGACCTGGACCAGCGCCATCACCAACCGGCGTGACGAACCCCTGCGGTTCGGCAGCCCGACCACCGCGGGGCGTGAACTGGCCGGTTACACGGGCCTGTTCTGGCGCGGCCCGCGCGCCTTCCGGGACGGTCTGATCCTCGCCCCCGAGGCCGAGGGCCCCGGCCTGATGGGACGTCAGGCACCCTGGCTGGCCTACTCGGGCGAGCACGACGGCACCGACGGCCACGCCACCCTCGTCTTCGCGCACGCCCCCGAGAACGACCACCTCGGCGCGGAAGGCGCCCACCCGGCCCACTGGTTCGTGCGCAACGAGCCGTTCGCCGCGGTCGCCCCGTCCTGGGCGTTCTACGACGAGTTGGAGCTCGCCCCGGGCGACACCCTCACCCGCCGCTATCGGGTCGTCGTCGCCGACGGCGCCTGGCGGCGTGCGGAGATCGCCGACTACCTCGCCGCGCACCCGTGGTGAGCGCCGCGCCCTACGAGGGGCTGCCGGGCGGGGTCGCGGTCTCCCGGCTCACGGTCTACGACTGGCCCGCCGCCGACGGCGTCCGCGGCGGAACTCCCCATCTGCACCTGACCTGTTCGGAGGCGTACGTCGTCACCGGCGGCCGGGGCGCGGTGCAGACCCTGACCGCGTCCAGGTACGAGGAGACGCCGCTGGAGCCGGGCACCGTCGCCTGGTTCACCCCGGGGACCATCCACCGGCTGGTCAACGAGGGCGAGTTGCGCGTCACCGTCCTCATGCAGAACAGCGGTCTGCCCGAGGCCGGTGACGCCGTGCTCACCCTGCCGCCCCGCTTCCTCACCGACCCCGCGACCTACGCGGCGGCCACCACCCTGCCCGCCGACGCCCCGGAGGCCGAGCGGGAGCGGGCGGCACGGGCCCGCCGCGACCTCGCCGTCGAGGGCTTCCTCGCCCTGCGCGCGGCCGAGGGCCCCGAGCCGCTGGCGGAGTTCCACCGGGCCGCCGCCGCGCTCGTCGAACCCCGGCTCGCCGGGTGGCGGGAACGCTGGCGGCGCGGCGCCGGGGCGGCTGCCGCGGCCACCGGCGTCCAACTGGACCGCCTCGCCGCCGGTGACGCCGGCCACCTCGCGCGGGCCGCCGTCCGCGCCGAACAGCCCTCCGAGCGCGGCCGGTTCGGCATGTGCGGGCGCCTCGACGTCTACCCGGGCGGTTAGCCGCCGCCGCTCACCGGAGGCGGAAGTGGTGGCGCCTG
This sequence comes from Streptomyces sp. SolWspMP-5a-2, assembly GCF_900091845.1. GTDB lineage: Bacteria > Actinomycetota > Actinomycetes > Streptomycetales > Streptomycetaceae > Streptomyces > Streptomyces doudnae. The sequence goes on along the minus strand of NZ_FMCI01000280.1, from coordinate 8,345 downwards.
CGCCACGCGATCACCGTGCCGACCAGGGCCGGTACGGCGATGGCGGCCATCGCGATCAGGAAGGCCGGGGAGGTCGGCGCGGAGGCGCGGGCGCCCGCGACGACGTACGCGGCCGTGTTGGGGACGGAGCCCAGCGCGGTCGCCACCAGGAACGGAACCCAGCCCATGCGGGAGACGGCGGCGCAGTAGTTCGCCGCCCAGAACGGCACCCCGGGGAAGAGCCTGGCCGCCATCATGGAGCGGAACCCGTGCCTGCTGAGCTGCCCGTCGGCGGCCGTGAGCAGCCGCCCGCGCAGCAGCGGGCGCAGCGCCTCCTGGCCCAGCAGTCTGCCGAGGCCGAAGGCGACGCCCGCCCCGACGACCGTGCCCGCGAGCGCGGTGGCCAGCCCCAGTTGCGAGCCGAACAGGGCACCCGCGGCGAGGTTCAGCAGCGGTCTGGGCACGAACGCGACGGTGCACAGCCCGTACGCGACCGCGAAGACGCTGGCGGCGGTGACCCCGCCGAGCTGGGGCGGCCAGCCGTCGGCCAGCAGCCGCTGCGGCTCGAACAGCAGCACCGAACCCGCGGCCGCGGCGAGCAGCGCGAGGAGCAGGGACAGCCGCGACCAGGGCGACACCAGCACGCGGGCGCAGCGTGCGGTGAGCCCGCGCGGGACGGGGACGACTACGGCGAGCTCCGTGGCGGCGGCCCGGGGAACGGCCGGTGCGGTGCCCTCCGAGCGGAGTGGGGCATCGAGCATCCCGCGACACTAACCGACTCACGTGTCTGATCGCCGTATGGTTCGTCCCATGACCGTCACAGGCGCGGGGGCCCCGGACACCCCGCGCAGCGCTCTCGCCGACACCGTGATCGAGCGGTTGACGGTCCGCTACCCGGGAGCCGCCGACGCCGGGCGGGCCGCGTCGATGCGCGCCTACATGAAGGACGTCGCGCCCTTCCTGGGGCTGGCCAGTCCGGTCAGGCGGGCGCTGTCGCGCGAGGTGCTGGCGGGGCTGCCCGCGCCCACCGAGGCGGACTGCGCCGCGATCGCGCTGCGCTGCTGGGATCTGCCCGAGCGGGAGTACCGGTACTTCGCCACCGACTACCTGCGCCGGTACGCGGGCCGCTGCTCCGCCGGGTTCCTGCCGGTCGCCCGGCACCTGGTCGTCACCGTCCCGTGGTGGGACACCGTCGACGCGCTCGCCGCGCACGTGGTGGGCGCCCTGGTCGCGGCCGAGCCGCGGCTCGCCGCCGACATGGACGCCTGGATCGCCGACCCCGACCTGTGGGTGGCCCGCACGGCGCTGCTGCACCAGCTCAGGTACAGGGAGCGCACCGACACCGCGCGCCTCTTCGGCTACTGCCTGCGCCAGTCCGGCCACCCCGACTTCTTCGTCCGCAAGGCGATCGGCTGGAGCCTGCGCGAGTACGCCAAGACCGACCCGGAGGCCGTCCGGACGTTCCTGGCCCGCGAACGCGGCCGGTTCGCCCCGCTCTCGGTGCGCGAGGCCCTGAAGAACATCGGACCCTGAAGAACATCGGACCCTGAAGAACATCGGGCCCTGACCGGCATCGGGACGTGACGGACCTCGGGACGTGACCAACCTCGGCTCCTGGAAGACATCGGGCGTGCGGAACCTCAAGACCTGACGACGACCGGACCCTCGGGCCGGGGCGGCGCGAGGCGGCGTCCGGGTGGCGGACGGGTGACCGTCGGTCGGTGGCCGGGCCGTGGCCGAGCGGCGTCCGGGCGGCGGAAAACCTGTCGACGCGGGTGCCCGCGTCGGCGAGGATCGCCTCATGTTCCGGTACGCCTTCCTCCTCGCAGCATCCGCGCTCGCGGACGCGCCGAAGGCTGCCGCGCGGATCCTCCTGACCGCCGTCGACGGCGCCCGAAGCTGACCCTTCCCGGATCGTCCGGCGGACCCCGCAGGGGGAGGGTCGGCGAAGACCCGGGGTCCCGGCAGCCATCACGAGGCTTCGAGGTATCGCCATGTCCAAGACTGCTTACGTGCGCACCAAGCCGCACCTGAACATCGGCACCATGGGTCACGTCGACCACGGCAAGACCACCCTGACCGCCGCCATCACCAAGGTCCTCGCCGAGCGCGGCACCAGCACCTTCGTGCCGTTCGACCGCATCGACCGGGCCCCGGAGGAGGCCGCCCGCGGCATCACCATCAACATCGCGCACGTCGAGTACGAGACCGACACCCGCCACTACGCCCACGTCGACCTGCCGGGTCACGCCGACTTCATCAAGAACATGATCACCGGGGCCGCGCAGCTCGACGGCGCGATCCTCGTCGTCTCCGCGCTCGACGGGATCATGCCGCAGACCGCCGAACACGTCGTGCTCGCCCGGCAGGTGGGCGTGGACCACATCGTCGTCGCCCTGAACAAGGCGGACGCGGGCGACGAGGAGCTGATCGACCTGGTCGAGCTGGAGGTCCGCGAACTGCTCACCGCGCACGGGTACGGGGGTGACGCGGTGCCGGTGGTCCGGGTCTCCGGGCTGCGGGCGCTGGCCGGGGACCCGCGCTGGACGGCGTCCGTGGAGGCGCTGCTCGACGCGGTGGACACGTACGTGCCGCTGCCCGAGCGGTACCTGGACGCGCCGTTCCTGCTGCCGGTGGAGAACGTGCTCACCATCACCGGGCGCGGCACGGTCGTGACGGGCGCGGTGGAGCGGGGCGTGGTGCGCGTCGGCGACCGGGTCGAGGTGCTCGGCGCCGGTGCCGAGACCGTCGTCACCGGTCTGGAGACCTTCGGCAAGCCGATGTCGGAGGCGCAGGCGGGCGACAACGTGGCGCTGCTGCTGCGCGGGGTCGCGCGGGACACCGTCCGGCGCGGGCACGTCGTGGCGGCCCCGGGCAGTGTCGTGCCCCGGCGCCGGTTCACCGCGCGGGTGTACGTCCTGTCGACCCACGAGGGCGGCCGCTCGACTCCGGTCTCCACCGGCTACCGGCCGCAGTTCCACATCCGCACCGCGGACGTCGTCGGCGACGTCGACCTCGGCGCGACGGCGGTGGCCCGCCCCGGCGACACGGTCACCATGGCGGTGGAGCTGGGCCGTGACGTCCCGTTGGAGCCCGGTCTCGGCTTCGCCGTCCGCGAGGGCGGACGCACGGTCGGCGCGGGCACGGTGACGTCGGTCGGCTGACACCGGACGACCGACGGCCCCGCACGGCCGACGCCGGCCAAGTGGTGCCGTTCGCCGAACGCCGGACGGCTGACGCCGGTCAAGTGGTGCCGTTCGCTGGACGGCTGACGCCGGTCAAGTGGTCTCGTTCGCCCGATGCCGGACGGCTGGTTCCGTTCTGCCGACGCCGGACGGCTGACCCCGCGCGCCCGGTCCCCGGTGCCCGTGCTCCCCGCGAGGGGGCGGGCGCCGGGGGCCGGGGACGGGTGCGTGGTCCCCGGGGAGGGGGCGGGCGGCGGGTCGGCGGGCGGGCGCGGACCGGCACAATGGGGGGCGTGAACGACCCCATACCCGTGACGCGCGACGTCGATCACGGCACCGCCAAGCTGATGCCGGACGTCGACCGGGAACGGGCCTGGCTGCTGACCGTCGACGGGGCCCCGCAGTCCTACGTCGACCTGGACGAACCCGACCACCTGGAGTTCGAGTACACCCGGCGGCTCGGGCACGTCCTCGACCTGCTCGCCCGCCCCGGCCGGCCCCTCGACGCGCTGCACCTCGGGGGCGGCGCGCTCACCCTGCCCCGCTACCTCGCCGCCACCCGCCCCGGGTCCCGGCAGGACGTCGTCGAGGCGGACGGGGCTCTCCTCGCCCTGGTCGCCGAGCATCTGCCGCTGCCCGCGGGCGCCCCCGTCACCCTGCACACCGCCGACGCCCGCGCCTGGCTCGAAACCGCCCCCGACGCCTCCGCCGACGTGATCGTGGCCGACGTCTTCGGCGGCTCACGGGTGCCCGCGCACCTCACCTCGGTCACCTACGCGGCCGAGGCCGAGCGGGTGCTGCGACCGTCAGGTGTCTACCTCGCCAACCTCGCCGACGCCGCGCCCTTCGACTTCCTGCGCGGCCAACTCGCCACCTTCCAGACGGTGTTCGAGGAGCTGACGCTGATCGTGGAACCGGCGGTGCTGCGCGGCCGGCGGTTCGGCAACGCGGTGCTGGTCGCCGCCCACCGGCCCCTGGACACGGCCGCGTTGACCCGGCTGACCGCAGGGGACGTCTTCCCGGCCCGGGTCGAACACGGGCCGGGGCTGCGGGACTTCGTCGGGCGGGCGCGGCCGGTGCGGGACGAGGAGGCCGTCCCGTCGCCCGAGCCGCCCGCCGGGGCCTTCGGCATCGGCTGAACCCCCGCCCCCCTGACCCCGGACCCGGACCCGGCCCGCGTCAGCTGGTCGGGGCCTGGCCGGAGAGCCGGACGGTGCTCATGATCTTCATGATGGTGGCGTCCGAGACCTCCCCGTCGACACCGGTCGCCCCGTACAGGCACCAGGCCACGAACTCCGACTTGGCGTTCTTGAAACCGAACGTGATCGCCTTGCCGTCGCTCGCGCACTTGGAGGTGCCGAGCTGCGGGCTGTCCTTGGAGCGGGCCCAGGCGTACTTGCCCTCGATGCCGGACGCGGTCGTGTACGCCGTGCCCTTCTTGTCCATGGTGATGCTCTTCTTGTCCGGCTGGGTGTAGCCGCCGTAGACCCACCACGGGACCTGGTTGACGGCCACCTCGTCGGTGTCCTTGGCGCCGTCCGCGCCCTTGGTGCCGACGGTGGCGAGCGCCGTGTCGGAGGTGCGGCCGTCCTTGTCGTCGTCGGAGGTGCACCACTTCGACTTGTAGTAGGCGGGCGCCGACATCACGATGAGCGGCTTGCCGTCGGACTTCTTGGAGTCGTCCTCAAAGCCCACGCTGGTGCCCGAGGTCGCGATCTCCCAGTCGGCGGGCACGTCGAAGGCGGTGCCCCAGCGGGGGTTCACGACCACCTTCCACCCGGCGACGGTCGGCTGCTCGGCCGCGCCCCCGCGCGGGTTGTCGTCCCCGCCGGTCGCGCTCGGCGAGGCGGAGGAGGGGGCGGACGCCGAGGTGCTCGGCTTGCCGTCCGTGTCCTTCGCCTTGTCGTCCTTGTCGCCGCCCAGCACCAGGAAGCCGGTCACGCCCGCGGCCACGACGACGGCCGTCGCCGCCACGATCGCCACCAGCTTCGTCCGGTTGCCGCCCCCGCCGCCGCCCGGCTTGGGGAGACCCGGCTGGGTCGGCGCACCCCATTCCGGCTGCGTCCCGTACGGACCCGGCTGCTGGTAGCCGGGCTGCTGGTACGGGTTCGGCTGCTGGTACCCCGGCTGCTGGTACGGGTTGCCGTTCTGCCCTTGCGGATTCTGCTCGCCCCCGGGCGGCTGCTGTCCTGGCCACATGGGGAGCAACCCTAATGCTGTCAGGGACACGATTCGGTCACCGCGACTCGTCAGGGACGTAGCGATCGGCGGGACGGCGGGTGCGGCACGGATCTGGTCAGCGGTCGCTACTCGTGGGTAACATGCTGGTCATGAGCACAGACCAGATGTCCGTCGGCGAGCTGCTCGCCGCCACCGTGCCGATGGTTCGCACGCTGAACCTGGAGTACCTGGAGACGACTCCGGAGCGAGCCGTCATGGAGCTGCCCGACCAGGGCGAGTTCCGCAACCACGTCGGCGGTCCGCACGCGGGCGCCATGTTCACGCTGGCGGAGTCGGCGAGCGGCGCGATCGTGCTGGCCGCGTTCGGCGACCAGTTGACGCGCGCGGTGCCGCTCGCGGTCAACGCCGAGATCGCGTACAAGAAGCTCGCCCTCGGCCGGGTCAGGGCCACCGCGACCCTCGGCCGCCCGATCGCCGACGTGGTGGCCGAACTCGACGAGGGCAAGCGCCCGGAGTTCCCGGTGACGGTCTCCCTCCAGCGCGAGGACGGCGCCGTCACCGGCGAGATGACCGTCCTGTGGACCCTGCGCCCCAACAACCCGAGCTGAGCCGACGGCGGTCGGACCCGGCGACCGTGCAACCCCGGCTGAGCCGAAGGCGGTCGGACCCGGCGCGCGCGGACCCCGGCCGACCGCGCGGTGTCCGCTGTCCGGTGTCCGTGACATCCGCGCGGGCCCGGTGGGGCACCGCAACTCCCGGCCCGGTCTCCGTCCCTCCCTGGCCGGGCAACCGCCGCTCCCCGGGCCGGACATCGCAGTACCCCGCGCCGGGCGCCGCCGCTTGCGGTTCGGTCAGGCGGCGACCGGCTTCGGGCGGGTGGTCGTGCCGTCGTCCGTCAGGCCCGCCACGAACTCCTTCAGCCAGGACGTGAACTCCGGTCCCAGGTCGTCGCGTTCGCAGGCCAGACGGACCACCGTGCGCAGGTAGTCGGCCTTGTCGCCGGTGTCGTAGCGCAGCCCGTCGAAGACCACCCCGTGCACGGTCCCGGCCGCCGCCAACTCCTGGAGCGCGTCGGTCAGCTGGATCTCGCCGCCGCGGCCGGGCGGCGTCCGCTCCAGGGTGTCGAACACGGCCGGGTCCAGGACGTAGCGGCCGATGACCGCGTAGGCGCTGGGCGCGTCCTCGGCGGACGGCTTCTCCACCAGGCCGGTGACCCGCACCACCCCGTCCTCGCCGGTCGGTCGCACGGCCGCGCAGCCGTAGAGGTGGATCTGCTCCCGCGGCACCTCCATGAGCGCGACGACGCTTCCCGCGCGCCGGTCGCGGACGTCGAGCATCCGGCTCAGCAGGGTCTCGCGCGGGTCGATCAGGTCGTCGCCGAGCAGTACCGCGAAGGGCTGGTCGCCGACGTGCCGCCGGGCGCAGAGCACGGCGTGCCCGAGGCCGAGCGGCTCGCCCTGCCGGATGTGGTGGATGCTGGCCAGCCTGGCGGGGTCGCGCACCGCGTCCAGCCGGACCGCGTCGCCCTTGGCGGCGAGCGCCTGCTCCAGCTCGAAGGCGTTGTCGAAGTGGTCCTCGATGGCCCGCTTGTGGCGGCCGGTGACCATGAGGACGTCGTCCAGCCCGGCCGCCGCGGCCTCCTCGACGACGTACTGGATGGCCGGCTTGTCGACGACCGGCAGCATCTCCTTGGGGGTGGCCTTGGTCGCGGGCAGGAACCGGGTGCCGAGTCCGGCGGCGGGGACGACGGCCTTGCGGACGGCGCGGGTGCTCGTGGCGTGGGGGATGGTCATGCGGCCATGCTGGGACACCTGGATGAGAGTCCGCCGGGAGAAACGTCGGAGCCCGCTGTGTGTCCGCCCGGTCGGCCCGGGAGCCGGCCGCGCGCACGGGAGCCCGCAGGGGGAGCGGGCGGGGGGCGTTATTGCGGAATACGGGTGCGGGAAGCGCCGGTAACTGCCGTGTGGTGCGCGGTTCTTGAATCCCCTCACGCGACCTTCTTGTTTCCTGTGAGGCTATTGTGCGAAAGTGAGCGGCCCTTAGCGCTTCGTGATCGAAGTCCGCATAGGTACGCACCAATCAGGCGCCTGTATTTCCGACAGACGCGCAGAAGCGGTTCGCCGCCTGCGCCTTGGAAGGAATTGGTTCCGTGCAACCGCCCCACCCGCCGCGCCCGTCCCGTCCGCCGCGCCCCGGACCGCCGTTCGGGGAGTCCGACCTCCAGCTCGTGGCCCGGCGGGCGGCGGGGCCCGCGGGAGCGGCGGCACAGGCGAGCGCCCTGCTGCTGGCTAGGCACTGGCGGGCGGCCCAGGACTACGCGGTCATCTGCATGGCGTCCACCGAGGCGTCCGCCTCCATGGTGGCCGCCGCCGCGTTCCACCGGGTCCTCGACCGCCCGGCCGACGGCGCTTTCCGGCCCCAACTGCTCGCCGCCGTCCGGGACATGGTGAAACAGTGGGCCGCCGACGAGAGTATTTCCGGAGCGCTGCCCGAACTCCGCAAACCGACCGGTGGCCGGGGACTGCGGATCGCGCGCGCGGCCACCTCCGAAAGGCGGCAGCTCGCCGAACGCGCTTTCCAAGGTCTTCCCGCGGTCTCCCAGTGCCTGCTCTGGCACACGGAAGTCGAAGCCGAACCGCTCTCCGTGCCCGCGGGTCTGTCCGGGATCGACGAGGCGACCGCGGCATTCGGACTCGAACAGGCCCGCGAACAATTCAGGTCAGCGTGTGTCCGCGCCCACCGCGAACTCGCGCCCACCACCGCGTGCCGGTTCCACAACCGCCTCCTCGACGTCCCGATCCGCCGGGGCGGCCCCCTGCCCGCCGATGTCAGGCAGCACCTGGCCGAGTGCCGCTACTGCCGCCACGCCGCCGAGCAGCTCAGCCACGTCGACGACGCGCTCGGCGTGCTGCTCGCCGAGACCGTGCTCGGCTGGGGCGCCCACCGCTACCTCGCCGCCCGCCCCGGCCGCGGCGGCGCCCCGCCGGGACCGCCCCGCCG
>NZ_FMCI01000305.1 GCF_900091845.1 Streptomyces sp. SolWspMP-5a-2 | reverse complement strand
CGAGGCCGGTGGCGGCGGTCGTGACGTACAGGTCGGTCAGGTCGGCGCCGCCGAAGGCGCAGGCCGTGGGGCGCGGCACCGGGAGGTCGACGACCCGGTCGAGGTCGCCCGCCGGGGTGTAGCGGCGGACGGCCGCGCCGTCCCACAGCGCGACCCAGACGCAGCCGTCGGCGTCGACGGTGAGCCCGTCCGGGTACCCGGCGCCCTCCTCGACGACGGCGAGGGTGCGGCGCCCGGAGATCCGCCCGTCCCGGTGGTCGAAGACGTCGACGCGCCGGGTGGGCGTGTCCACGTAGTACATGAGCCGCCCGTCGGGGCTCCACCCGGTGCCGTTGCTGATGGTGACGTCGTCGAGGACGGTCAGCGCCGTGCCGTCGCCGGTGACCCGAGAGAGGCAACCGCCGCCCGCCGCCTCGTCGTAGCGCATCGTCCCGGCCCAGAGCGCGCCGTCGGGGGCGACGGCGGCGTCGTTGCCGCGGCGGCCGGGCACGGGCTCGTGGCGCAGCCAGCGGAAGGTCCCGTCCGGGTCGAGGAGCGCGACGCCGTCGCGGAGGTTGAGCACCAGACCGCCCCCGGCCCGCGGTGCGACGGCGCCGACGTGCTGTTCGGTGACGCGGACCGTGCGCCGCCCCGAGCCCGGCTCGTAGGTGTGCACGCGGGAGCCGAGGATGTCGACCCACAGCAGCCGTCCGGTGGCCGGGTCCCAGGTCGGCCCCTCGCCGAGGGCGGCCGCGGCCCTGACGGCGATCTCGTACCGGGCGCTCACGCGACGGTCCGGTGGCCGAGGCGCTCCGACAGCTCGACGGCGCCCTTGGCGGCGAGCTGCTCCAGCTCGACCCGGCGCTCGTCGCTCCAGCGGATCATCGGCACGGAGATGGAGAGCGCGGCGACGACCTGCCCGGTGCGGTCGCGCACCGGAGCGGCGACGCAGCTGACGTCCGGGTTGGACTCGCGGCTCTCGACGGCGATGCCGCGCTCCCGGATCTCGGCGAGGGCCTCGCGCAGCCGGGCCGGGTCGGTGATGCTGTTCGGGGTCATCGCGGCGAGCCCGGCGCCGTCCGGCAGGCGCGCGCCCAGCTCGGCCCCGGAGAGGGAGGCGAGCAGCATCTTCCCGACGGAGGTGCAGTGGGCGGGCAGCCGCCGTCCGGCCGCCGACACCATGCGCACGGCGTGGGTGGAGTCCACCTTGGCGATGTAGATGACGTCGGTGCCCTCCAGGATCGCCACGTGCACGGTCTCGTCGCAGGTCTCGGCGACGGACCGGGCGACCTGCTGGCCCTCGGCGGCGAGGTCGAGCTGTTCGGCGTACCGGCTGCCGAGCTGGTAGGGCCGCACACCGAGCCGGTAGCGGCCCGGCTGGCCGGGGACCTGCACGATGTACGACCGCGCGGCGAGCGTGGTGACCAGCTCGTGCACGGTGGTGCGCGGCAGTTGGAGCCTGCGCACGATGTCGGGGGCGGAGAGCGTCCCGTCCCCGTCGAGAAACAGCTCGAGGATGTCGAGAGCCCGGGTGACGGCGGGTACGAGGCGGCCCACGACGACCCCTCCCTTTAGGTCCGAGGCGCGCACGGCGGCGCCTGCGTTCGATATTTCAACAACCGATCGGCATGACGAACACAGGCTAGTCATACTGCGTTTGACCGGGCAATGGTTCTGCGGACTCCACCTCACCGGCGACCCACCCGGTACTACTGTCCCTCATGTGCGACACGTCACATGATGTCGCACGGTGGGCGACCTGGGCAGGAGGGGCCGGGCGTTCCGGAGATGTGATGGGGGGCTTCTGTGCACGAGATGACCAAAGGCGCGAACGTATCGCTGACGGCGCTGAGCGAGGACGTCGGCTCGGTGGTCGTCGGCCTGGGGTGGGCCAGTCCGAGCGGTGAGGGCGACGCGGACGTGTCCGTCCTGCTGCTCGGCGCCGACGGGAAGGTGCGCGACGACACCGACTTCTACTTCTACAACCACCCGGTGGCCGACGACGGCAGCGTACGGCTGCTCGGCAAGACGCCCACCGAGGACGGCAACGAGGACCGGATCAGCTTCGACCTGACCGCCGTCCCGGCCGGGGTGGAACGGATCGTGGTGGCCGCGAGCCGCTACGAGGGCGCCCGCTTAGGGGAGTTGGAGGACCTGGGGGTGACGCTCGCCGACGCGTCGGGCGACCGCCTCCTGCGGTACTCCGTCGCCGACGCGGGCGAGGTGAGCGCGATCATCTTCGGCGAGCTGTACCGGCGCGGGCCCGAGTGGAAGTTCCGGGCCGTCGGCCAGGGCTACGAGAACGGGCTGGCGGGCCTGGCGACGGACTTCGGCGTCGACGTCGACGACGACAACGACAACGACGCGGAGGACGCGGCCGGGCCGAGGCCCCCGGAGGGCACGGACGGCGGCCCGGCCGGGTCGGCGTCGGAGCAGATCGACGCTCCGGGCCCGACCCCGGCCGCGCCGCGGGCCGCGCTGGAGGCCGTTCCCGCGCCCCGCGGCCCGGGGGACGAGTCCGTCGGGGCGCCGAGGCGGCCGGCCGCGCGTCCCCGCACCGCGAAGAAGAAGGTCACTCTGCCCAAGGTGGCCAGGAAGTCCCTGGCGGAGAACGAGTCCTGGCACGAGGCGCGGCTGTTCCCCGTCCCGGTGCTCAGGAGCGACCGGGACCGGGAGACGCGCGCCACGTCCGTCCTGCTGTCGGTGATGGCGCAGATCCCGGAGTTCGGCCGCCGGCTCGTCGCCGCGTTCGGGGCGCCCGCGGGCCGTATGGAGACGTTCACCGAGGTCTCCCTTCCGCACGGGGACTCGCCCAGACGCCCGGACGGGGTGATCCGGGTGGAGCGGGCGGGCAAGCTGTGGACGGCGCTGGTGGAGACCAAGACCAACGGCAGCGCGCTGCGCGCCGAGCAGGTGCAGGCGTACATGGACATCGCCGCCCGCCGCGGTTACGAGGCGGTGATCACCCTCTCCAACGACGTGGCCCTGGAGGGCAGTCCGCTCGTCGCGGTGAAGACGGACGGGCGGCGCAAGCACAAGGTGGGCCTGTGGCACCTCTCCTGGGCCGAGGTCGCGCACCAGGCGCAGTTGCTGCTGCGGCACGAGGGGGTCGGCAACGGGGCGCACGCCTGGCTGCTCCAGGAGCTGCTGCTCTACCTCCAGCACGAGAACTCCGGCTGCCACGGCTTCCAGAACATGGGCGCGGCCTGGGTGCCGGTGCGCAACGGCATCGACGACGAGACCCTCTGCCAGGGTGACCCGCGGGCGCTGGAGGTGGTGGAGAGCTGGGAGCGGCTGATCCGTCAGGTGTGCCTGCGGCTCGGCGGCGAACTCGGGCAGAAGGTGCTCCCGGCCCAGCGCGCCCGGCGCGGTTCCGACCCGGGCGCCCGCCGGGCCCTGCTCGCCGACCGGCTCTGCGCCGACGGCAGGCTCGGGGCGGAGCTGCGGATCGAGTCCACGCCCGGTCTGCTCACCGTCGTCGCGGACCTGCGGACGGGCCGGGTGCGGACCTCCCTCGACATCCCGGCGCCCGAGCAGGGCTATCCGCTGTCGTCGGTCAAACGCCTGGTCAGGCGGCTGGCCGAGGCACCGGCGGACCTGCATGTGGAGACGCTGGTCGAGGGCGCGACCAACGGTCCGCGGGGCACCCTGGAACGGCTCCGGCCGGAACCGGGCGACCTGCTCCCCAAGGACGCGGCGACCATCACCGGCTTCCGTCTGTCGCTCCTCAAGGGCATGGGCAGCGGTCGCGGCAACGCGGAGTCCGGCTTCATCCGCAGCGTCGACGACGCCGTCCACCGCTTCTGCACGACGGTGCTCGTCCACCTGGACAGCCCGGCGCCCCGGCGGGCGGCGCCCAGGGAGCGGGCGGTCTGAGGTCCCGGCGTGCCGCGGGCCACCGGGCGGCAACCCTTTCCCGCCCGGTGGTCACCTCACGGTGAATCCCGTTCCCCACACAGGGAGTTCGCCATGAGACGTCCACGTGTCGTCGTCCGGGTGCTGACCGTTCTCGTCGCGCTCGTCGCCTTCGCGGGCGGTGCCGGCGGTGCCTCGCCCGCCCGTGCCGCCGACGGCTGGAATCCGCCCGCCGCGCTGGTGCAGCCGCTCGACGAGGTCTGGAACCACGTCCAGTCGACCTACCCCGACCTGTACGGCTTCCGCAACTACGGGTGGGACCAGGTCGTCGCCAACCGGGGCAGCATCAACTACTGCGTGCGCTGGGAGTCGGACGCCCCGGTCGATGCCGCCCTGCGCGAGCGGGTGCACGCCGCGCTGAAGAGGCAGTTCGCCCGGTGGACGGCGGCGATGGTGGTCGACGGCAAGGGGCACAACGCCTGGCCCTACACCACCGTGCCGGTCGACATCGTCGGCTGGGCCGTCAAGGACCGCTCCACGCTCCGGTGGAGCGACAGCTCCGTCGACGTCTACGCCGGGAACCTGGACAGCGGCGGCGCCCCGCAGTGCGCGCCCGACTGCGGCCGCTTCTTCCACCAGAACGGCGACTACGCGCGCTGTCCCGGAGGCGCCGCCCGCCACTACGACCAGTCGCTCTGGCTGACCAAGGGCTTCCAGGGCGGGGCGGGCGGCGACTGGGGGCAGCGGGTCGGGCAGGAGTACTTCACCGGCGCCCTCGACCAGGAGAACATCCACATCTATCTGCACGAGGTCGGCCACACCTTCGGCCTGGACGACTTCTACGACTGGACGCCGACCGGCCAGTGCTGCTTCCTGATGAACGCGGGCAGCGCCACCCGGATCACCGAGTTCGACACCTGGATGCTGCGCGACTTCTGGCGCCACCTCAAGAGCAGATACGGCTACTGACGCCGGGCCGGTGAGCGGCGGCGGGCGGGACGGCGGCACGGCGGCGACCATGGGGGCATGCCTTCCGACTCCGCCCCCGGCGCCGGGCGCCGCCCCTCCGCGCCGTTCACCCCGCTCGACTTCCAGCTGGTGCTGCTGCGCCGGATGGCCGACCACAACCCGGACCTGGTGGAGGACGCCCGGCGCGCGCTGGGCGTCTCCCTGGCCGGGATGCGGGAGGCCAACCGGCGCTGGCAGGCGATGGTGCGCTCGCCGCGCTCACGGGCCGCCGTCTCCCGTTACCGTTCCGTCCTGGGCGGTCCCGAGGCGACGTCGGCCCGGCGGATCGGCGACCTGGAGTGCGAGGCGCTGTACTGGCCGCTGCCGCTCTGGCCCGACCTGCGCTTCGAGGTGCTGCTCGCGCCGAACGGCGCGGTCTGGAACGAGTGGCTGGTGCGCGCCCCCGGCGCCCCGGCCCCGCCCTGCGCACCCTGGCCGACCTCACCCCCTGGTCCTGCACGGTCGACGAGGCCGCCCGCGCCTTCGCCCCGGCCCGCCCCCTGGAGGGCTCGGCGCCGACCCGCTGGGGCCTCGCCCTCACCGCCCCGGACGCGGACGGCCGCCCGCGCGCGGTGGTCGCCGAGTTCACCTGGGGGCTGCTCCAGCGGACGGCGGTCACCGGCGGGCGGCCGCCAGGATCGCGTCCCTGACCGCGTCCACCGAGCCCGGGTGCAGGAACAGGAAGAGGTTCGGCTCGACCAGTTCGAGCTCCATCACCCGCACCTCCCCCGGCTCGGTCCCGTCCACCAGGTCCACCCGCGCGTACAGCAGCTCGGGAGCCCCGGGCACGGCGGCCAACGCGGCCTCGGCGACGGCGAGTTCGGCCGGGGTCGGGGTCCACGCCGCGAGGCCGGGGTGCGGCACCTTCGCGGCGTCGAAGGCGGTGCCGGGGGCGAGGACGGCGCCCTTGCGGCTGGCGTGCAGCAGCCGCCCGCCGAAGAACTGGAGGGCCCGCTCGCCGCCCGCCTCGATGCCCCGCATGTACGGCTGGACCATCGCCGTCAGCCCCTCGGCGTGCATCCGCGCCAGGTGCCCTCGCGCGGTCTCCCGGTCCGCGGGCGTGTACCGGGCCGCGTAACGGGCGCCCGCGCCGGAGGACGGCTTGACGACGTACTCGTGCTCCTCGGGCAGGTCGGCCGGGTCGCCGGGGGCGAGGAAGCGGGTCGGCACGACGGGCACCCCGGCCGCCGCGAGGTCGCCGAGGTAGCGCTTGTCGGTGCTCCAGCGGACCACGGCGGGCGGGTTGGCGAGCCGGGTGACCTGCCCGCACCGCTCGGCCCAGGCCGTGAACTCCGCGGCCCGCCAGCTGTAGTCCCAGGTGGAACGTATGACGACGAGGTCGTAGGCCGACCAGTCGGCCGCCGGGTCGTCCCAGCTCACGGCCTCCGCGTCGGCCCCCGCCCCACGCAGCGCGTCGACCAGCACGGGCAGGTCCCGGTCCAGGTGGGGCTCGGGCCGGGGATCGTAGGTGGCGAGGGCGACTCGGGACACGGCGGGCTCCGTCTCTGCTGGGGGCCGCCTGCGGCGGCGGTGCGGGCAGGCTAACGGGACGGACCTCGGCCGGTGCAAGCCGTTTGACCTTCCCCTTCGGTGAGGCCGCAGCATCGGGGACGGGAACGAGGGAGGCGGACCGGGGATGGACATGCTCACGATCGGCGCGTTCGCGAGGGCGTGCCGCCTGTCGCCGAAGGCGCTGCGGCTGTACGACGAGCTGGAACTGCTGCGGCCCGCCCGGGTCGACCCGCACACCGGCTACCGCTACTACGCGGCCGGCCAGTTGGAGCGGGCCCGGCTGGTGGCGTGGCTGCGCAGGCTGGGCATGCCGCTGGCCCGGATCCGCGAGGTGTGCGCCCTGGCTCCGCGCGAGGCCGCCGAGGAGGTCCGCGCCTACTGGGCGCGGGTGGAGTCGGAGACCGCGCTCCGCCGTGACCTCGCCGCCCACCTCGTGACCCATCTGTCGTCGCATCCGTCGAGGAAGGACACCACCGTGCTCGAACTGCGCTACCGCGCCCACTCCGACCGGGGCCTGGTACGGCCCGCCAACCAGGACACCGCCTATGCCGGGACCCGGCTGCTCGCGGTCGCCGACGGCCACGGCCCCACCGGCGGCCCGGCGAGCGGCGCGGCGGTGGAGGCGCTGCGCTTCCTGGACACCGCGCAGGCGCCCGCGGGGGACGTCCTCGACCTGCTCCAGGACGCGGCGCGGGCCGCCGCGGAGGCGGTGCTCGGCATCTCGGGCGGTGAGGCGAGCGGCACCACGCTCACCGCGCTGCTGTGGACGGGCTCCGCGCTGGCCCTGGTCCACGTCGGGGACAGCCGGGCGTATCTGCTGCGCGACGGCGGCCTGTTCCGCGTCACCCACGACCACTCGGTGGTGCAGTCGCTGATCGACGAGGGGCGGCTGACGCCGGAGGAGGCCGCGTCGCACCCGCGCCGGGCGCTGCTGGTGAAGGACCTCACCACCGGCGCCCCTGACCTGCGGCTGCACGAGGCGCGGCGCGGCGACCGCTATCTGCTCTGCTCGGACGGCCTGCACGGGGTGGTCCCCGACCACCGCCTGCGCGAGCTGCTCACGGCGGGCGCGGACCCGGACGCGGCGGTGTCGGCGCTGGTGGCGGCCGCGCACGCGGCGGGCGGTCCCGACAACGTCAGTTGCGTGGTGGCGGACGTGGTGTAGGAACGGGGGTGATGTCCCCGAGCCGCGAGGAGCGCGCCGCGTGTCCACCCCCCTCTTCCCCGCCCTGGAGAGCCCGAGCGGGCAGGTCGCCCTGACGTTCGGCGACCGCCGTCTGACCTACGCCGAACTCGCCCGCGCCGCCGACACGTTGGCGGCCGGGATCGCGGACGCGGGCCGGGTCGCCGTCTGGGCGGCGCCGACGCTGGAGACGGCCGTCGCCGTGGTGGCGGCGCTGCGGGCGGGGGTGGCCGCGGTGCCGCTCAACCCGAGGTCGGGCGCGAAGGAGCTTGAGCACATCCTGACGGACAGCGCGCCGTCGCTGGTGCTGGCCGCACCCGGCGACGAACTGCCGTCGGCGCTGGGCGACTTGGTGCGGGTCGACGTGGAGGTCCGCCCGGCCGCCGCCGTCCCGGGCCCGGCCGCCGAGCCCGGTCCCGGGGACCCGGCGCTGATCGTCTACACCTCGGGGACGACCGGCCCGCCCAAGGGCGCCGTGCTGCCGCGCCGGGCGATCGCCACCACCCTGGACGCGCTGGCCGACGCCTGGCGGTGGACCGGCGGCGACGTCCTGGTGCACGGGCTGCCCCTGTTCCATGTGCACGGTCTGGTGCTGGGCGTGCTGGGCCCGCTGCGGCGCGGCGGCGCGCTGCGGCACCTGGGGAAGTTCTCCACCGAGGGCGTGGCGCGGGAGCTGGAGACGGGCGCCACCATGCTGTTCGGGGTGCCCACGATGTACCACCGCGTCGCCCAGGTCCTGGACGGGGAACCGGAGTTGGCGAAGGCGCTGGGCCGGGCCAGGCTGCTGGTGTCGGGTTCGGCCGCGCTGCCGGTGCACGACCACGAGCGGATCACGGCGGCCACCGGACGCCGGGTCGTGGAGCGGTACGGCATGACAGAGACGCTGATGAACACCAGCGTCCGCGCGGACGGCGAACCCCGCGCCGGGACGGTCGGCGTACCGCTGCCCGGCGTCGAACTGCGGCTGGTCGAGGAGGACGGTTCGCCGATCGACGGCTGGGACGGCGAGAGCGTGGGCGAGATCCAGGTGCGCGGCCCGCACCTGTTCAGCGGCTACCTCAACCGGCCGGACGCCACCGAGGCCGCGTTCACCGCGGACGGCTGGTTCCGCACCGGGGACATGGCGGTGCGGGAGGCCGACGGGTACGTCCGGATCGTCGGCCGGAAGGCCACCGACCTGATCAAGAGCGGGGGTTACAAGATCGGGGCGGGCGAGATCGAGAACGCGCTCCTCGAACATCCGGGGGTGCGGGAGGCGGCCGTCACCGGGGAGCCGGACGCCGACCTGGGCGAGCGGATCGTCGCCTGGGTGGTCGCGGAGGACCCCGGATCGCCGCCGTCGGAGCGGGAGTTGGCCGACCACGTGGCGGGGCGGCTGGCTCCGCACAAGCGCCCCCGGGTGGTCCGCCACCTGGCGGCGCTGCCCCGCAACGACATGGGGAAGGTCATGAAGCGCGCGCTGCCCGAACCGAACAGGGGAACAGATGCTCCCCAGAACAGGTGATCGTCGCTCTTGAGATCGTCTCCGGGGTCCGGGGCGGCCCATACTGACAGTGCGCGATCAACGGGATGCATACCGTGATCGGTGCGAGTCCCCCGTACACAGCACAGCTAGGAGACGTACCACCATGAACCTTCTCACCGACATCGTCGCCGGCCTGGCCCACTTCATCGGGTGGCTGGTGTAGCACCGAGGGTGTCGCCAGGAAGTGCCGAGGCGCCGTCTCCCCGTCCCAGGGAGGCGGCGCCGCCGCGTGTCCGGGGGCCGGGCCGCCCCCGCCACCCCGTGCGCTCCCCCCTCCCGTCCCGACCCCCGCACCGCCCCCGCACCCTGATCCGGCGTCACTTATTTCACCCATACACAGGTGCTGTCCGACAAACCACCCGTTCGGCCGCACCCCACCCGGCCCCCCACAACAGGCGGACCCCTCCCGCCCGCCCGCACGATGCCTAGGAGAGGCCCGCCGCCCGGCGGCCCCCCACGGTCTGTGTTATCGGGAGGACCCGCCCATGACCGCCAGTCTGGAGCAGCTGCGCCGCTGCCACTTCGCCGTCGACCTGGGGGCGGCCCGGACCCGCGTCTACGTGAAGGGCGCCGGGCTCGTCGTCGACCAGCCGTCGGCCGCCGCGGTGAACACCCGCACCGGCGCGCTCATCGCGGTCGGGGAGTTCGCCGAGCAGATGACCGGCCGCACCCCGCACTACATCCGCGTCGTGCGCCCGGTCTCCGGCGGGACGGTCGTCGACATCGAGATGGCCCAGCGGATGCTGCGCCACCTGATCGGCGACAAGATCCGCCGCAACCTGCGCCGCAAGCCCCGGCTGCGGGCCGCCGCCTGCACCCCGCACGACGCCGACCCGCTGGCCCAGCGCGCCGCGATCGAGACGCTGGTCGGGCTCGGCGCCCGCCGGGTGGAGCTGGTGGACACCCTGATCGCCGCCGCCGTCGGCTGCGGACTGCCCGTGGAGCGGCCCGAGGCGACCATGATCATGGTGTGCGGCGCCGCCACCACCCAGGTCGCGGTGCTCTCCCTCGGCTCGATCGTCACCGCCGAGCGCCTCCCGGTCGGCGGCGAGGCCGTCGACCACGCGATCATCCAGCACCTCAGGCACGAGCACGAGCTGGTGCTGCCCACCCAGTCCGTGCGCCCGCTCCAGCTCGCGCTGTCCGGCAACGGCCTCACCCAGCAGGGCCCCACCTCCACCGAGATCCACGGCCGCGACGTGGCCACCGGCCTGGCCCGCTCCGTGCAGGTCGACACCGCGGCCGTCCGGGACGCCATCGAGACCCCGATGACCGCCGTCCTCGACGGCATCGGACGGGTGCTGCGCAACTGCCCGCCCGACCTGGTCGCCGACCTCGTCGACCGCGGGATCATGATGGTCGGCGGCAGCGCCCGCCTCCCCGGCCTCGACCAGATGCTGCGCCGCGCCACCGGCATGCCGGTGCACATCGCCGAGCAGCCGGACATCTGCGCCGTCCAGGGGCTCGGTTCGATGCTGGAGGGCCGGATCGAGCCGATGGTCCTCGACCCGCTGTCCGCCTGAGCCCCCGGGGGATGGCCGACCGGCTGCCGCCCCTGCTCGAAGCGGTCCTGGGCGTCGGCGTCGAGCTGGACCTGCGCGCCACGCTCCAGCACATCGTGGACAGCGCGGCCGCCCTGACCGGCGCCCGGTACGCGGCCCTCACCCTGACCGACCCCGGGCGCGACGGCCTGACCGGCATCCGCGCCCGGGGCACGGCTCCGCCGGGCGGCGCCACCGCGCTCGACGTGCCGATCACCGCCGGGGACGAGGACTTCGGGCGGCTGCGGCTGGCCGGGCGGGAGGACGGCGGCCGGTTCGGCGCCGAGGACGAGCAGGTGCTGCGGGTCCTCGCCGCCCAGGCGGGCATCGCCGTCGGCAACGCCCGCCTCTACGAGACGGCCCGGCAGCGGGAGCGGTGGATCGAGGGCGCGGCGGCCGTCACCAACGCGCTGCTGACCGGCGAGCGGGCCGCCGACGCCCTGATGACGGTCGCGGAGCGGGCCAGGGTCCTGGCCGCCGCCTCCGCCGGGGTGATCCTCCAGCCGACCGCCGAGGGCGGCATGGAGATCGTGACCGCCTCCACCCGCGACGACCCGGGCGACATCGTCGGCGCGACGATCCTCCCCGGCAGCCCGGTCCTCGTCCAACTCCTGGGCGGTGAACCGGTGTTCATCGACGACTCGGCGTCCGACCCGCGGATGACCACCCATGTCCGCCACCGGTTCGGGCCCAGCATGATGCTGCCGTTGCAGGCGGAGGGCCGCCTCATCGGCACCCTCGCGCTCCCCCGCCGCCGCGGCGGGCGCCCGTACACCCCGCTGGAACGGCTGCTGGCCGTCCAGTTCGCCTCGCAGGCCGCGCTCGCCCTGGTGCTTGCCGACGCGCGGCACGGCCGGGAACGGCTGGCGGTGTTCGAGGACCGTGATCGAATCGCCCGCGATCTGCACGACCTGGTGGTGCAGCGGCTGTTCGCCACCGGGATGATGCTGGAGTCCACCGAGCGCAGGGCACCGGCCGGGGAGCCCGAGCGGGTGCGGGCGGCGCTCGGGAGGGCGGTCGACGAGCTCCAGTCGACGATCCAGGAGGTCCGCACGGCGATCTTCGCCCTCCAGCAGCCGCCCGCCGAGACCCCCGGCTCGCTCCGCGGCCGGGTGCTGCGGGAGACGGCGGGCGCGGCGGCGCGGCTGGGTTTCGCGCCGTCCGTGCACTTCACCGGCGCGGTCGACCACCGGGTCACCGACCCGGCGGCCGGCCTGCTCGTGACGGCGCTGCGCGGTGCCCTGGCCGCGGCGACCGGGCACCCGGGGGTCTCCCGGGTCGAGGTCACGGTCGACGCGACGGCGGTCCTGCCGGACGGCCGGGACGCGGTGCGCCTGACCGTCCACGACGACGGGACGCCCCCGGACACCGACCGGGGCGGCGGCAGCGGGACGACGGTGGTGTGGCGGACGCCGCTGTGACCGCGGTCAGTACGGCAGCAGCCGCCCCGACGGGGTCCTGCGGTCGATGCCGGAGTCCCGCGGGTCACGGGAGACGACGGGACGACGGGTGACACGGACGCGGGTCTGGCGGTTCATGGCGCCCTCCTCGGGTCTCGGGCCGGCCGAGCCGGTGCAACCCGGTCGGCCGGCATGAACCACGCGAGGTCCACGCCCCGCCCAGCGACATCGTGCCCACGGTGGCTCCCGCCATGCGTCGACAGCAGGAACCTGCACACCTGTTCCCTTCCGTCGACCGGCCCGGCCGCCGCTCAGGTGAGGTCGTAGGTGAACTGCGACTCCCCGTCGCCCAGCGCGCGGTGATGGGCGCCGAGGCTGCGCATCAGCCGCTGCATCCGGGTGTTGGTGACGCAGACCCAGGCGAACACGGTGTGCAGCCCCTCGGCCCTGCACCGCTCCAGGGTCTGTCGGGCGAGCCCGGTCCCCACGCCCCGGGACTGCCAGGCGTCCTCCACGAGAAAGGCGATCTCGGCCTGTCCGGCCTTGTCGAGATAGAGGATATTGGCCATGGCGACAATATGATCGTCATTGTGGGCGACGACCATGGTGCCGCGCTCCGGCTCGGCCAGAGTGCGCCAATGGGTGCGGGAGAATTCCGGCACGCTCGTCCAGTAGCGCCGAACACGGCTCTCGGCACTGCATCTCCCGTGCATGGCCCGGACCGCCTCGAAGTCCTGGACGCCGGCGGCACGCGTTCTGAGGCCCGCAACGGGGAAAGAGTCGTATCTCACGACAGGGAAAGATATCGACGCGGACGCGAATTCACCGTGACCGGCGAACCGTTTCCCCGAAGAGCCGGGAGAAACGGAGATCCGCCCGCCGCGCCCGCCCCCGGCCGCCGCGCGGCCACCGGCACCCCGCCCGCCCGGGTCGGGAGATCACCGTTCTGCGGACTGACGTCCCGTCAACCCAGAGCCGCGCCAGACACTTTCGCGTCCTCGGCGGGGCTTGCGCACCGCGGATGACGGGCGGACGGTTACCGTCGTCGCCCGCACCCGCCCGAGACCGAGGAGAGACCCATGGGACCGTGGGGACGTCGCTGCGCCGCCGTGGCGCTGGCCGCGCTGACCGCGCTGGGCCCGGCGGACGGCGCGCTCGCCCGGGACACCGTCAGGAGCTGCGGCCCGAGCGACAGTTGCGCCCGGCTTGAGCCGGTCCACCTCACCGCGGGCCGGGCGACCCTCGACCTCCCCGGGTTCACCCTGCGCCACCTCAGCGCCCGCGCCGGCGACCCGGCGACCCGGCGGCCGGTGCGCGGGCTCCCGCTGCGGTTCACCACCGCCGACGGCCGCCTCCTGGGCGAGGCGCGCACCGGCCGGGACGGCGTCGCCGCCACCGACGCGACCGGGCCCGGGGTCGTGCGGACGCTGCTCTCCGGCTACCGCGCGGTCCTGGTGGGCGACGGCGCGCACGTCCCGGCCGAGGCCCGCGGCACCGTCGTGCTCGGCACCCGGACAAGGGACAGGGGTGCTCCGGAGGCCGCTCGGTGACGAGCGGTCAGGCACCCCTGTCGACCGGCGGGCCGTGCGGCCCGCCGGGTCACACCGTCAGCTTGACGGCTTCGAACCAGTTCGTGTTGTCGGTGGTCCCGCCGAAGAGGTATTCGGGGCGGGCGTTCTTGCAGTACTGCGGACCCCAGCCACCGTTGTGCATCTTCGCGGAGTGGCAGACCGAACCGCTGCCGACGTTCATGGCGAATCCCGTCATGAACGGCGCACCCGGCTTCGAACTGCCGATGTAGACGTTCTTTCCGTCCGCCATCACGGCCGTCCAGTTCGGCTGCCACTTGGCATTGCCGTCGGTCGAGTCCGGATTGTGCAGGAGCGCGTTGGCGGAGGAACCGCCGGCGTTCCACACCGCGATGTTCAGGGCCGTGATCCGCTTGCCCTGTCCGGTGGTTCCGGCCATCGTCCCGTCGCACACCGGCGTCTGCCAGCCGCTTCCGCCGACGAAGGCCCGGTAGCAGATGTGCCGCCCGTCCGGGTCGTTCCTGGCGAGCCGGTTGACCGCGGTGGCCGCCGTGTTCAGCGGCGCCCTGGCCGTCACCGTCGCCGTGGGCCTGCTCTTCGGCTCACTCGGCGACGGCGAGGCCGACTCCTTGTGGACCACCGCGGCGGGCGCCTGCTTCTCCGGCGCCTTCGTCTCCTTCTTCTCACTGGGGGTGGGAGAAGGAGAGGGTGACTCGCTGGTGTAGGCGCCGGGCGGGATCGCCAGTTGCGCGTGGTCGTCCATGACCGTGCCGGCCACGTTCTCCGTCCGCTCCCGCGGCGGCTCGCGGTCGTCGCGCCCGGCGACCAGGATCGGCACCGAGATCAGGATCGCGCCGACGATCGCCGCCGCGGCCAGCATCGGCTTCTTGGGCCGACCGCCGGGCGGTTCGTCGCCCGCCTGGGCCCGCGCGCCCGCGCCACCGCCACCCGCCGCGACAGCGGCGACAACGGTGTCGGCGGAGGCGCCGACGGTACCGACGGCGGCCGGGCCGCGGGTGCCGCGGCGGGGGCGGCGGAG
>NZ_FMCI01000064.1 GCF_900091845.1 Streptomyces sp. SolWspMP-5a-2 | reverse complement strand
CTCAGCCCCAGCAGGCCGAGGCACCCGCGCCCACGCCCGCGCAGGCGCAGCCGCCTGCCCAACCGCCCGCCTACGGCTTCCCGCAGCAGCCGCCGGTCCACGGTCCGCAGGCCGTCTACGGCTACCCGCAGTCCGGCCCGGCGCAGGCGCCTCCGGTGCCCGACGCGCAGCCCGGGTACGGCTTCCCGTACCCCGCCGCACCCAACTCCCCGGCATCAGGGCCTGGTTACGGCTTCCCTCAGCAACCGCCCGCGCCTGCACGGGACTTCGCCCAGCAGCCCGCCGCGCCCCAGGCCCCGGGGCAGGACGCCACCGCCCAGCCGCCCGCCCCGCAGGCCCCCGACGCGCAGGCCCCCTACGGATTCCCGCACCCGGCCGCGCCCGGCTCCGTCGCCGCGCCCGCCCCCGGCCAGGACTCCGCTCCCCAGCCGCCCGCCCAGGCACCGGCAACGCCTCCCGGCCCTCCGGCTCCCCCGGCGCCCGTCGACCCCCGCGCGGGTGCCGCGTGGCCGCAGCCGATCCAGCACGACCAGCGGCAGGTGACCAACCCCGGTGCCGCGCCGCTCGGTTACACCGCCGCCGTCGAGCTGTCCTCGGACCGGCTGCTCAACAACAAGCGGCAGAAGGCCAAGAGCGGTCGGCCGACGGCCGTGTCCTCGCGGTTCAGGCTCGGCGGGAAGAAGGAAGAGGCCGAGCGGCAGCGGAAGTTGGAGCTGATCCGCACGCCCGTGCTGTCCTGCTACCGGATCGCCGTCATCAGTCTCAAGGGCGGTGTCGGCAAGACGACGACCACCACCGCGCTGGGGTCCACGCTGGCGACCGAGCGGCAGGACAAGATCCTCGCGATCGACGCCAACCCGGACGCCGGGACGCTCGGTCGCCGGGTGCGCCGGGAGACCGGGGCGACCATCCGGGACCTCGTGCAGGCGATCCCGTACCTGAACTCCTACATGGACATCAGGCGGTTCACCTCGCAGGCGTCGTCAGGACTGGAGATCATCGCCAACGACGTCGACCCCGCCGTCTCCACGACGTTCAACGACGAGGACTACCGGCGCGCGATCGACGTGCTGGGCAAGCAGTACCCGATCATCCTCACCGACTCCGGCACCGGGCTGCTCTACAGCGCCATGCGCGGGGTGCTCGACCTCGCCGACCAGCTCATCATCATCTCCACGCCGTCCGTGGACGGCGCGAGCAGCGCCAGCACCACCCTGGACTGGCTCTCCGCGCACGGGTACGCCGACCTGGTGTCGCGCTCCCTGACCGTCATCTCCGGGGTCCGCGAGACCGGCAAGATGATCAAGGTCGAGGACATCGTCAGCCACTTCGAGACGCGCTGCCGCGGTGTGGTGGTCGTGCCGTTCGACGAGCATCTCGCCGCGGGCGCCGAGGTCGACCTCGACATGATGCGGCCCAAGGTGCGGGAGTCGTACTTCCACCTCGCGTCCCTGGTCGCCGAGGACTTCGTCAGGCACCAGCAGTCGCACGGCCTGTGGACCAGCGACGGCAACCCGCCGCCGGTGGCCGCACCGCCGATGCCCGGCCGCCAGCAGCCGTACCCGTACCCCGGCGGCCCGACGCCTCCCGGCCCCATGGCTCCCGGCCCCGCGGCCCCCGGCCAGGCGGCTCCCGGTCAGGCAGTGCCCGGTCAGCCGGTGCCTGGTCAGCCCGTGTCCGGCCACCCAGCGCCGGGCCAGCCGTACCCCTACCAGCAGCCGTATGCACAGCAGCCTCAGCAGACTCAGCCGCCGCAACCGGGACAGCCGTTCCCGCAGCAGCCCCAGGCAGCCCAGGCCGCCCACACACCGCACCCATACCAGGCGCCCCAGACCCCACAGCCCCCGTATCCCCAGGCGCCCCAGGCGCCGCAGCCGTACGCCCAGCACCCCGGTCAGCCGCAGCCCGCGCCCTACCCGCCCCAGCAGCCCCAGCAGCCCCAGCCACCGCACGCACCGGCACCCCAGCAGCCGCCGGTGCCCGGTCAGGCGCTGCCCTACGCCCAGCCCGCCCCGCCGCCCCACCCCACGCACCAGCCGATGGCCCAGGAGCAGCCGGGGTACGGCTACCCGCAGCAGGCCGGACCGGCCGCGCCGGAAGGACCGGCGGGACAGGAAGGATCGGCGGGCCAGACGCCGCCCCCGCCACCCCAGCAGTAGGCGTGCAGCCCCGACCGGAAGCGCGCCACCCCCAGCAGTCGACGGCGCCCGCGGTCATCGGGGAACGATGGCCATCGGGCAACGATGGTCATCGGGGAACGGCGGCCATCGGGGAACAACGACCGCCGGGGAACGACGGCCGCCGGGAAACGGCATGAACAAGGGCGGCCGGTCGCCTCCGCGGAGGGGACCGGCCGCCCTTGTCGGTGCGGGTGCGTCCTACGCGTCGGCCGCCGCCACCAGCTCGCGACAGCGCTTGACGTCTTCCGTCATCTGTTCGAGGAGGGCGTCCAGCGAGTCGAACTTGGCCTGGCCGCGCACATAGGCGAGGAAGTCGACGCAGACGTGCAGGCCGTACAGGTCGAGGCCGACGCGGTCGATGGCGTACGCCTCCACCGTGCGCTCGGTGCCGTTGAACTGCGGGTTGGTGCCCACCGAGATCGCGGCCGGCATCACCTCGTCCTGCGCGTGCAGCCAGCCCGCGTAGACGCCGTCGGCGGGGATCGCGGTGTGCGGGAGGGTCTCCACGTTGGCGGTGGGGAAGCCGAGTTCGCGGCCCCGCTGGGCGCCCCGCACGACCACGCCCTCGACCCGGTGCGGGCGGCCCAGGATCTCGCGGGCCCCCTCGACATCGCCCTCGGCGACCAGTCGCCGGGTGAGGGTGGAGGAGAAGGGTTCGCCGCCGCCCGCCTCGCCGGACACGTACAGGTCGACGACCTCGACCTCGAAGTCGTACACCGTGCCCTGCGCGGACAGGAACTCGACGTTGCCCGCGGCCCGGTGTCCGAAGCGGAAGTTGGGGCCCTCGACGACGGCCTTGGCGTGCAGCCGGTCGACCAGGACCTTGACGACGAAGTCGGCGGGCGAGAGCTTCGAGAACTCCGTGGTGAACGGGAGGATCAGCAGCGCGTCCACCCCCAGGTCCGCCATGAGTTCGGCGCGGCGGTGGTGCGGGGCGAGCAGCGGCGGGTGGGTGCCGGGCCGCACGACCTCGCTCGGGTGCGGGTCGAAGGTGACGACGACGGAGGGGACGCCCAGCTCGCGGGCGCGCTGCACGGCGTGCCTGATGATCAGCTGGTGGCCGCGGTGGACCCCGTCGTAGGACCCGATGGTGACGACGCTGCGTCCCCAGTCCTCGGGGATGTCCTCCAAGCCTCGCCAGCGCTGCACTGTGACCGCTCCTCGAACCCGTGTCCGTGTCTGCCTCGACGTCTTACGCAGGTCTAAGGGTGCCATGCCGGGCGGGTACCGCTCGCATCGGCATCGAGGCTGTGACCGGACGCACGTGCCGGGGCGGCTCACGCCGGGACACGGCCTTCGGACAGCTCGTCGATCATGCGGCGGGCGCCGGGTCCCAGGACGGCGGCCCAGTCGTGCGGGGCGCGGGCCGGCCACCCCGCCATCCGGGCCGCGAACCCGGGCACCCGTGCGCCGAGGTCGACCAGGGCCCGGTCGAGACGGGCGGCGCCGTCCGGGGTGCGGGCCAGCAGCAGGGCGGTGCGGCACAGCAGGTCGCGGGCGTCGTCGCCGTCGTACGGGGCGGCGGTGCGCAGGAGCGCGACGAGGACGGCGGGGGCGCGCTCGCGGTCCAGGAGGCGGCCGAGGAGTTCGCGGCGCAGCGGGCCGGAC
This sequence comes from Streptomyces sp. SolWspMP-5a-2, assembly GCF_900091845.1. Classification (GTDB taxonomy): domain Bacteria; phylum Actinomycetota; class Actinomycetes; order Streptomycetales; family Streptomycetaceae; genus Streptomyces; species Streptomyces doudnae. The sequence continues at coordinate 8,252 of NZ_FMCI01000064.1, read as the reverse complement.
GCGGGGGTGCCGGGTGCGGCCAGGACGGCGGCGAGCGCGGCCCTGACCTCCTCGGGGCCGTCGTCCAGGAGCGCGGTGACGAGCGGGGGCAGGACGGCGGCCCGGCCGGGGTCACCGTCGAGGCGGCGGGCGACCAGGGCGGCGATGTCCGGCGCGGTCTCCGGGCGCCGTTCGGCGGTCTCGCGCACCAGGGCGGCGACCCGTCCGGCCAGCGGGGGCAGGGTGATGTCGGCGAGGGCGCGCAGGGCCTCGCCGGGGTCGGGACGGCTCAGCCGCTGCCGGAACGCGTCCAGGACGGGTTCCGGGTGCGTGGTGACGGCGGCGGTCAGCGCGGTGGGCGCGACGGTGGGGTCACCGGCCGCGAACTGCCGCAGGGCGTCCGGGAGATGACGGGCCCGGGTGCGGGGGTCGCGGGCCAGCAGGGCGAGCGCGCCGCCGTGCGGCGCGGGGTCGGCGGAGCGGGCGAGCAGCGTGAGGGCGGCGCGCCGCAGGAGGCCGAGGTCGGCGTCGGCGCGCAGGTGCGGGGCCGCGCGCAGACCGTGGGTGACGGCGGCGGCCCGCCGGGCGGGCCGTTCGTCCCTGGCCCACCGGTCGACGGCCCGGCACAGCGCCGACGGTTCGTCCTCCGCCAGCACGGCGAGCAGCTCGTCGGCCCTGCGGTGGGGGAGGCGACGAGCGCCTCGGTGAGGTCGTCAGGGGCCCGCCGCCGGTGGGTGTGCAGCAGGGCCTGCGCCGCGTCGGCGACGCTCGCGTGCGGGGTCGCGGGCAACGGCCGCCCGTCGTCGAACCACCGCACGAGCAGCGGCTGGACGGCGACGGCGTCGGCGGCGAGGGCCCGCGAGACGGCGTCCAGGAACCGGGGCGCACCATCGGCGCAGCGCGGACAGCCACCCTGCGGCGACGGATCGACGGCGGACCCGTCGACGCACCCCGACGGGTCGCCCCACGCCCAGGAAGCTCCCTCCGATGTCTGCCGCGGAGGACCGTCCGCCGGGACGAGCAGACGCAGCAGCTCGAACCGTTCGACGGCGGGGAGGGCGATCTCGCACCAGAAGCCGGGCCCGAAGAGGTCGCGTGCGGCACCCCGCGCCCCCGGACCGCGTGTCCCCCTCCGTTCGCGCTCCCGCTCCTTCGCCCGCTCCCGCACGACCACGTCCGTCAACTCCCGCAGCACGGAGAGGTACGGCGTCGCTTCGGGCACTCGGCGCAGGGTCTCGGAGAGCAGCCGGGACGCCCACCAGGAGGCGGGGTCGGCCGCCAACGCCTGCGTCAACTCGCCCAACTTCGCGACGAGTTCTGCACTGCCGTGACGGCGGGCCAGCAGGAGCAGCGCCTCGACGACCGGGCCGATCCGGTGGTGCGGCACGGGGAGCGGATGCGGGCCGGGTTCGTGGACGAGGGCGCGCAGAGCCTCGTCCAGGTCGAGATGGAGGCCCTGGATCCAGTCGGCCAACTCCGCGCGGGCGAACCGGAATCCGGCGCCGACCGGCACCAGCAGCCCCTCCGCGAGGACGGCGGACGCCCAGCCGGTGCCGCCCCCGAGCCGTGCCGGAGCGGTCCCGCACGGGAACAGCGCCTCGAACGTCTCCCGGTCCACCTGACCGAGTCCCGGCCCGAGACTGCGCCGGGCGGCCTCGTGCACCTGCCCCGCGACCCTGGCGGCGAGCCTCCGTACGGTCCCGCGGGGAGACCCGTCCACGGCGGCGAGCCGCTCCGCGATCCGCAGACAGCACAGATCCAGGTACGCCGAGAACACCTCGTCCCGCCCCAGACCGCCGGGCACCTCGCCCGCGAGCGCCTCCCCCACCTCGCCGAGCATCCGCACCACCCCGGGGCACCCGGCGTCGACATCGGCGAGCGCGCCCTCCGGAACCCCGAGGCGCTCCCGCAGCAGCCGGGCCCCACCCGCCGCAAGCCCACCGAGCCGCACGTGCGGCGGAAGACCGGGGTGGGACGGAAGAGGCAGGTGATCCGGAAGACACAAGTGAGCCGGGAGAGGCAACGGAGCGGGAAGGGATGGATGGGCCGGGAGAGCTGGCTGGTCCGAGAAGGACGGATGGGCCGGGAGAGCTGAATGGTCTGAGAGGGGCACATGAACCGGGAGAGCTGAACGCTCCGAAAGAGCCGGATTAGCCGGGAGAGCCGGGAGAGCCGGATGCTCCGAGAGAGACGGGCGAGCCGAGAGAGACGGATGAACCGGGAGAGAAGGACGAGCCGGGAATTCACCCCGACACCCAGCACCGCATAGGGCCCCAGGACTGAACCTGGCCCCGGAACCGGAGTGGCCCCCGCAGCCAGGCCGGTGCCCGGCGCCCGCGCCCTCCTCCTCACGCCCCTCCTCCGCACGCCTCTCCCCCTCCACCCGGCCCCCGCCGTGCAGCGCACCCCGTGGAAACCCCGCCCCCTCCCAGTACTCCGCCCGGCAGGCCACCACCAGGCGTGCCCCCGCCTCCCCGAGCCACCGTGCCGTCGCACCGGCCCACGCGTCGGTGAGCCGGGCGGGCCCGGACGGCACTTCCTCGGGGCTGTCGAGCAGCAGGAGCAGGGGCCGCCCGGCGGACCGGGCGAGGCACGCGAGCCGGTCGGGACCGGGAACCCCCGCGCCGCCGCCCCCGATCCCGTCCACCCTCCCCGCGGCGTCCCCCCGCAGGCCCTTCGCCGCCCGGGTCAGCGCGCGCGTCACCGCGTCCGCGATCGAGTGGTCCGTGGCCCGCAGGTCGGCGCCGCCCAGCCGGAGGACGGGCACGGGCGCTGAGCCCCGGCCGAGGCGGTCGGCGAGGGCCGCGAGTTCCGTCGTCCGACCGCTGCCGGGTGGTCCGACCAGCCCGAGGACGGTGGCCGGCCCGCGCAGAAAGGCGTCGAACTCCGCCGCCACCGCGCCCCGTTCGACGATCGGCCGCCCCTCGTGACCAGCCCCGGCCGCGGCCCGGCCGACGTGGACCGCCGAGGCGGCCGTCAACTCCAGAACCCCGGCGAGGTTGAGGTCCGGCCCGTGGGCGGGGACCGTCGCCGCGTTCTCCGCGAGCAGGTCGGCGAGCGGCCCGGGGACACCCGGGAGCGGCACGGCGAAGCAGGCGTCGCGTTCCCCGTACCGCTGCGCGGCCGCGACGACGCCGACGACCGCGCCGGTCCGCGCGTCGAGCACGGGCCCTCCGACCGCCCCGCAGCTCGCGCGCAGCGCGTCCCGGCCCGCCGTGCCGATGGCCAACGTCATTGCGCCATGCGGGAGTTGAGGATCACCTTCGACCGGCTGCGGGTCCGGCACTGCGGCGAGGACACGGGCCTGACGCCAGCATCCCGCGGCGAGCCGCACGTACGTGCCCGCCTCGACACGCGTCCGCGGGCTGACCGGTAGCGGCGCGACGCCGAGCCCCCGGGTCGCGATCAGGGCGAGCCCGAGGCCGGGCAGCGGGGTGACCGCGTCGGCGGTGACCAGGCAGCCGCGTCCCCCGGTGGCGTGCAGGGCGATCCGGGCCAGCCCCGCGACGGCCTCGTGCCCGGTGACGACGGTGCCCCGGCGGTCGGCGACGAACCCGGTGCCGCGGGGGCGCCCGGCGGAATCACGGAGGTGGACGAGGACGTCGTCCAGACACTGCCCGCCCTCCGGACCCCGGGCACCCTCCACCCGATCGCCCCCCACGACCCCGTCGACGTACACCGGACCCCCGGCACCCGCCACCCGATAGCCGCCCACAACCCCGTCGACGCACCCCGGACCCCCGGCACCCTCCACCCGATCGCCGCCCTCCGGAACCCCCACCCCCACCAGGCCACCGGCGCCTACCAGCCCTCCGGAGCCCCCGGAGCCCACAAAGCCGCCGAAGCCCCCCTGACTCCCAGGACCCTCCAAGCCCAAGGAACCCCCGCCACTCCCCTGACCCACCAGCCCGCCACCACCCCCCAGCCCCTCGAAGCCCGACCCCTCGAACCCCCCGAAGCCCCCCGGCCCCACCACACGCCCCCCGCCGCCCGAGCCGACCACGCCGTCCCCGCCGCTGCGACCCCCCGCACCTCGTCCGGACCGACCCCGTTCCGTCATGGCCGAACCTCCCGCCGTGCGCCCCGCTCCCCTGTCCGCTGTCCCCCGCGCATTCGACGGTAGGCGCGCGATGATCAGCCGGACAGCTCGCGCCCCGAACGCGCCCCCATGCACTCCGTGGGTTCACTCCGAGCGCCTGGCCAGCCGGGTGAACGGGCCGGCGTCGGCGAAGGGGCCGCACGGCCGGAAAACGCGGAGCGGCGGCCCGGGGGGTGCTCCCCCGTGACCGCCGCTCCGCGTGACGGATCTCCCGCCCAGGCGTCCTCAGCCGAAGACGGCGAGGCTCTTGGCCTTGCCGCGCTGTTCCTCCACGAGGGCCAGGAAGCCGCCCCCGGGTTCGTAGACGGCCACCGCGCCCTTGCCCGCGTACGCGTCGGGGATCTCCAGGCGGACGCCGTTGAGGAGCAGACGGGCGCGCTTGGCGTCGACGTCCCAGCGGGGGAACGCGGCGGCGGCCGCGTCCGCGACCGGCATCACCGTCAGCTCCTGCTGGAGCTGGTCGAGGGTGCGCGCGCTGTCCAGCTTGTACGGGCCGACGCGGGTGCGGCGCAGCGCGGTGAGGTGTCCGCCGACGCCGAGGTCGGCGCCCAGGTCGCGGGCGAGGGCCCGGATGTAGGTGCCGGACGAGCAGACGACGGAGACGACCAGGTCGAGGACCGGGGTGCCGTCCTCGGCGACGGCCTCACGGACGTCGTACACCGCGAAGGACGAGACGGTGACCGGGCGGGCCGGGATCTCGAACTCCTCGCCCTCGCGGGCCCGCTTGTAGGACCGCACGCCGTTGATCTTGATGGCGCTGACCTTCGAGGGGACCTGCATGATCGCGCCGGTGAGCTTGGCGATGCCGGTGTCGACGGCGTCCCGGGGGATGCCGGAGGCGTCGGTGGACGAGATGATCTCGCCCTCGGCGTCGTCCGTGAGGGTGTTCTGCCCGAGCCGGACGGTGCCCAGGTACTCCTTCTCGGTGAGCGCCAGGTGCCCCAGGAGCTTGGTGGCCTTCTCGACGCCGAGGACCAGCACGCCGGTCGCCATCGGGTCGAGGGTGCCCGCGTGCCCGACGCGGCGGGTCCGCGCGATGCCGCGCATCTTCGCGACGACGTCGTGCGAGGTGAAGCCCGACGGCTTGTCGACGATGACGAGGCCGTCGGGCGTGGTGTGCTTCTCGGTCATCCCTTGGCGTCGCCGTCCGTCTCGGCGGACGTCTCGGCGGCCTCGTCCTCGCCGGGCTTGCGGTACGGGTCGGCCTCGCCCGCGTACCGGGCGCCCGCGGACGCCTCACGGACCGCCTCGTCGGAGGCGCGGGCCCGGTGCAGGAGGTCCTCGATGGTCTTGGCGGTGTCCGGGAGGGCGTCCGCGACGAAGGTGAGGGTCGGCGTGAACTTCACCCCGGCGGCCTGACCGACGGCGGAGCGCAGGATGCCCTTGGCGCTCTCCAGCCCGGCGGCGGCCTCCTGCCGCTGCTCGTCGTCCCCGTACACGGTGTAGAAGACGGTCGCCTCCCGCAGGTCACCCGTGACACGGGTGTCCGTGATGGTGACGTGCGAGCCGAGCCGCGGGTCCTTGATCCCACGCTGCAGCTTCTGGGCCACCACCTCTCGGATGAGGTCCGCAAGCCTCTTGGCGCGCGCGTTGTCGGCCACTGGTCCGTCTCCTTCGTGACTTCTCTTGCTTCTTGCTTCAGTCTTCGTCGCTGTGGAGCCTGCGTCGAACCGACAGCAGCTCCACCTCGGGCCGCGCGGCGACGAGGCGCTCGCAGCGGTCGAGTACGTCGGTGAGGTGCTCGGTGTCCCCCGACACCACCGCGAGTCCGATCTCGGCCCTGCGATGGAGGTCCTGGTGGCCTGTCTCGGCCGCGCTCACCGCGTACTTGCGGTGCAGCTCGGCCACGATCGGGCGGACGAGTGAGCGTTTCTCCTTCAGCGAGTGGACGTCGCCGAGGAGCAGGTCGAAGGACAGCGTCCCCACATACATCTGTGTCTCCGGATGTCCCGCCGGTCCGGGGTGCAGGCGCCACCGCTCGGGCACCGATACCGGAACGGTACACGCAACGGCCGGGGCCGATCGACGGAATATCATCCGCCGACCGGCCCCGATCGCGTGCTGTGTCGGTCAGACGCGCGGCTTCTCGCGCATCTCGTACGTCGCGATGACGTCGTCGACCTTGATGTCGTTGAAGTTTCCGAGGTTGATACCGCCCTCGAAGCCTTCGCGGATCTCGGTGACGTCGTCCTTGAAGCGACGCAGACCCTCGATGTTGAGGTTCTCCGCGATGACCTTGCCGTCGCGGACCAGGCGCGCCTTGGTGTTGCGCTTGACCTCGCCGGAGCGGATGAGGACACCCGCGATGTTGCCGAGCTTGGACGACTTGAAGACCTCGCGGATCTCCGCCGTGCCCAGCTCGACCTCTTCGAACTCCGGCTTGAGCATGCCCTTGAGGGCCGCCTCGATCTCCTCGATCGCCTGGTAGATGACCGAGTAGTAGCGGACGTCCACGCCCTCGCGCTCGGCCATCTGCGCGGCACGGCCGGCCGCGCGGACGTTGAAGCCGATCACGATGGCGTCCGAGCCCATCGCCAGGTCGATGTCCGACTCCGTGACCGCACCGACGCCGCGGTGCAGGACCCGGATGTCGACCTCTTCGCCGACGTCGAGCTGGAGCAGGGACGACTCGAGCGCCTCGACGGAACCAGACGCGTCACCCTTGATGATCAGGTTCAGCTGCTGGACCTCGCCGGCCTTGAGCACCTTGTCCAGGTCCTCGAGGGAGACGCGGCGGGTGCGCTTGGCGAACGCGGCGTTGCGCTCGCGGGCGGCCCGCTTCTCGGCGATCTGGCGGGCGGTGCGGTCCTCGTCGACGACGAGGAAGTTGTCGCCCGCTCCCGGGACGTTGGTCAGGCCCAGGACCTGGACCGGCGTCGAGGGACCGGCCTCGGCGACGTTGTTGCCGTTGTCGTCGAGCATGGCGCGCACACGGCCGTAGGCGTCGCCCACCACCATCGTGTCACCGACCCGCAGGGTGCCTCGCTGGACGAGGACCGTGGAGACGGCACCGCGGCCGCGGTCGAGCCGGGACTCGATCGAGATGCCCTGCGCGTCCTGGTGCGGGTTGGCACGCAGGTCGAGCGAGGCGTCCGCGGTGAGGACGACGGCCTCCAGCAGGGAGTCGATGTGCAGACCCTGCTTGGCGGAGATGTCGACGAACATGGTGTCGCCGCCGTACTCCTCGGCCACCAGACCGTACTCGGTGAGCTGACCGCGCACCTTGGTCGGGTCGGCGCCCTCGACGTCGATCTTGTTGACCGCGACGACGATCGGGACCTCGGCGGCCTTGGCGTGGTTGAGCGCCTCGACCGTCTGGGGCATGACGCCGTCGTTGGCGGCGACGACGAGGATCGCAATGTCCGTCGACCGGGCACCACGGGCACGCATGGCGGTGAACGCCTCGTGACCCGGGGTGTCGATGAACGTGATCTTGCGCTCTTCGTCGTTGACCTCGGTCGCGACCTGGTAGGCACCGATGTGCTGGGTGATGCCGCCGGCCTCGCCCGCGATGACGTTCGTCTTGCGGATGGCGTCGAGCAGTCGGGTCTTTCCGTGGTCGACGTGACCCATGACGGTGACGACCGGCGGACGGACCACGAGGTCCTCCTCGCCGCCCTCGTCCTCGCCGAACTCGATGTCGAAGGACTCGAGCAGCTCGCGGTCCTCCTCCTCCGGGCTGACGATCTGAACCGTGTAGTTCATCTCGCCCGCGAGGAGCTGGAGCGTCTCGTCGGAGACGGACTGCGTCGCCGTGACCATCTCGCCGAGGTTCATCATGACCGCGACGAGCGACGCCGGGTTGGCGTTGATCTTCTCCGCGAAGTCGGTGAGCGAGGCACCGCGCGACAGGCGAATGGCTTCGCCGTTGCCGCGGGGCAGCATCACGCCGCCGACCGACGGGGCCTGCATGGCCTCGTACTCCTGGCGCCTCTGCCGCTTCGACTTGCGGCCACGACGGGCCGGACCGCCGGGACGGCCGAAGGCACCCTGCGTGCCACCGCGGCCACCGGGACCACCGGGACGACCGCCGAAGCCGGGACGGCCACCGCCGCCACCGAAGCCGCCGCCGCCACCGGGGCCACCGCCACCGGGACGACCGGCGAAACCGCCGCCGCCACCCGGACGGGCACCACCGGCGCCGCCACCGGGACGACCGGCGAAACCGCCGCCA
>NZ_FMCI01000084.1 GCF_900091845.1 Streptomyces sp. SolWspMP-5a-2 | reverse complement strand
GCTGGCGGGCCGACCTCACCGCGGCCCTCGACGGCCTCGCCGCCGCCTGGCGCGACCCGGCGGCCTGGACGGGCACCACCCGGGCGGGCGGCGTCACCCTGCCCGGCGCGGTGGCCGCCGCCGTCGCCGCCGACGAACTGGTCGTCCACGGCTGGGACCTGGCCCGCGCCACCGGGCTGCCCTACGCCCCCGACCCGGCCGCCCTCGACCTCGCGCACGGCTTCCTGAGCGCCGCCGCCGAGGCCGGTGACCAGCGCGAAGGACCGTTCGGGCCGGTCGTCGCCGTACCCGCCGACGCCCCGCTCCTGGACCGCGCGATCGGACTCAGCGGCCGCGATCCCCGCTGGACGCCCACGCGTTGACCCCGGCGCGCAATCCGCCCTTTCTCTGCCGGAAGCATTGACGAAACACGCGCCCCCTCCTACTTTCATCGCGTCGTACTTCGTACGTCATACATGAGACGCGATACGCGAGATCAGATACACCGGATCTGACACGTGACTTCCGAGAGGCGCGCATGACCTCTGTGCCCACGCCGATCCCCTCCCGCACGCAGTTCGTGCTGGAGGAGATCAAACGCCGCATCCTCACCGGGCAGTTGACGCCCGGCCAGGCCCTGGTCGAGACCGAGATCGCCGCCCTCTTCGGGGTCTCCAAGACCCCGGTGCGCGAGGCCCTCAAGACCCTGGCCGGGACCGGGCTCGTGGTGATGAGCCAGTACAAGGGCGTCACCGTGCGCATGGTGGACGCGGACATGGCGCGCGAGGTCTACGACGTGCGCGTGCTCCTGGAGCCCGAGGCGCTGCGCAGGGCCGTCCGCCGCGGCGCCTCCCTCGACGCCGCCCGCGCCGCGCTCACCCGCGCCGACGAGGCCACCGACACCGCCGAACGCTCCCTGGCCAACCGGGAGTTCCACCGCGCCCTCTACCTGCCGTGCGGCAACCCGCTGCTCGGCCGGATGCTCGACGAGGTCCGCGACCAGGCCGCCCTCGTCTCCGCCGTCGCCTGGGCGTCCTCGCCCTCCTGGGAGCGGGAGGCGGGCGAGCACCGGGAGATCCTGCGCCTCGCCCTCGCGGGCGACGCCGACGGCGCGGCACAGGCCCTGCACGCCCACATCGGCTCCTTCGTGGAGCGCGCCTTCCCCATGGACACCGCAGCGCAGGAGCAGGCATGAGCGGCGTGACGTTCGAGACCCGACGAGCCGCGCTGGCAGGCGTGGTGGCGATCCCGGTGACCCCCTTCGGGGCGGACGGCGCCATCGACCAGGACGTCCACAGGTCCCTGCTGCGCCGCCTCCTCGACGGCGGGATCACCACCCTCACCCCGAACGGGAACACCGGCGAGTTCTACGCGCTCTCCCCCCGGGAGCGGCAGCTCGTCACCGAGCTGACCCTCGACGAGGCGGGCGACCGCGCCCAGATCCTGGTCGGCGTCGGCCACGACCTGCCCACCGCCGTCGCCACCGCCCGGCACGCCAGGGACCACGGCGCCGGGATGCTCATGGTCCACCAGCCCGTCCACCCCTACGTCTCCCCGGGCGGCTGGGTCGACTACCACCGGGCCGTCGCGGAGGCCGTGCCGGAACTCGGCGTCGTCCCCTACATCCGCAACGACCGGCTCCCCGGCGCGCTGCTCGCCGAACTCGCCGACGCCTGCCCCAACGTGATCGGCGTGAAGTACGCCGTCCCGGACGCCGCGCGGTTCGCCGGGTTCGCGCGGGACGCGGGCCTCGACCGGTTCGTGTGGATCGCCGGGCTCGCCGAACCGTACGCGCCCTCCTACTTCTCGGCCGGTGCCACCGGCTTCACCTCGGGCCTGGTGAACGTCGCCCCGGCCGTCTCCCTGAACATGATCGAGGCGCTGCGGGCCGGGGACCACCCCGCCGCCATGAAGGTGTGGGAGCAGATCCGCCGGTTCGAGGAACTGCGCGCCGCCAACGGCTCCGCCGACAACGTCACCGTCGTCAAGGAGGCCCTCGCCTCCCTCGGCCTGTGCCGCCGCGACGTCCGCCCGCCCAGCAGGCCGCTGCCCGAGGGTCGCCGCGCCGAGGTCGCCGCGATAGCCGCCGGGTGGTCGGCGTGAACGCCCCGCGCAGGGAACCCGAGCAGCTCAGGAGCCACCAGTGGTACGGCACCGACGGGCTCCGCTCCTTCAGCCACCGCGCCCGCACCCGCCAGCTCGGCTACCTGCCCGAGGAGCACCTCGGCAAGCCGGTCGTCGCGATCCTCAACACCTGGTCCGACATCAACCCCTGCCACGTCCACCTGCGGGACCGGGCGCAGGCGGTCAAGCGCGGGGTGTGGCAGGCCGGCGGGTTCCCGCTGGAGTTCCCGGTCGCCACCCTCAGCGAGACCTTCCAGAAGCCGACCCCGATGCTCTACCGCAACCTCCTCGCGATGGAGACGGAGGAGCTGCTGCGCTCCTACCCGGTCGACGGGGCGGTCCTGATGGGCGGCTGCGACAAGTCGACGCCCGCGCTGCTGATGGGCGCGGCCAGCGTCGACCTGCCGGCCGTGTTCGTGCCCGCCGGGCCGATGCTGCCGGGCCACTGGCGCGGCGAGACCCTCGGCTCCGGCACCGACATGTGGAAGTACTGGGACGACAAGCGGGCCGGTCTGATCGGCGACTGCGAGATGACCGAGCTGGAGAGCGGCCTGGCCCGCTCGCCCGGCCACTGCATGACCATGGGCACCGCCTCCACGCTCACCGCCGCCGCCGAGGCGCTCGGCGTCACCGTGCCGGGCGCCTCCAGCATCCCCGCCGTGGACTCCGGGCACGACCGGATGGCCGCGCGGGCCGGGATGACCGCCGTCGACCTGATCCACCGGGACCGGAGGCTGAGCGCGATCCTGACCGAGGACGCGTTCACCGACGCGGTGACGACGGTGCTCGGCCTCGGCGGCTCCACCAACGCCGTCATCCACCTGATCGCGATGGCCGGACGGGCCGGGGTGCGCCTCACCCTGGACGACTTCGACCGCCTCGCCCGCGCCGTGCCGGTCCTCGCCAACGTCCGCCCCGGCGGCCGGAAGCACCTCATGGAGGACTTCCACTTCGCGGGCGGACTGCCCGGGTTCCTCTCCCGCGTCACCGACCTGCTCCACCTGGACCGCCCCACCGTCAGCCACGACACCCTGCGCGAACAGCTCGCCGGGGCGCTGGTGCACGACGACGACGTCATCAGGACCCGGGACAACCCGGTCGCCGCCGAGGGCGGGGTCGCGGTGCTGCGCGGCAACCTCTGCCCGGACGGCGCCGTCATCAAGCACATCGCCGCCGAGCCCCGGCTGCTGCGGCACACCGGCCCCGCCGTCGTCTTCGACGACTACCGCACCCTGCAGCGCACCATCAACGACCCGGAGCTGGGCATCACCGCCGACAGCGTGCTGGTGCTGCGCAACTCGGGACCCAGGGGCGGGCCCGGCATGCCCGAGTACGGCATGCTGCCGATCCCCGACCACCTGCTCAAGCAGGGCGTGCGCGACATGGTCCGGATCTCCGACGCCCGCATGAGCGGCACGAGTTACGGCGCCTGCGTGCTGCACGTGGCCCCCGAGTCGTACGTCGGCGGCCCGCTCGCCCTGGTCCGCACCGGCGACCCCATCACCCTCGACGTCGCCGCCCGCACCCTGCACCTGCACGTGGACGACGCCGAGCTGGAGCGGCGCAGGGCCGACTGGACGCCCCCGCCCGCCCGCAACGGACGCGGCTACGGCGCGCTCTACGACGAGCAGATCACGCAGGCCGACACCGGCTGCGACTTCGCGTTCCTGGCCCGCCCCGGCGAGGTCGCCGACCCGTACGCGGGCTGACCCCGACCGGTCCTCCGCCGTACCGCCCCACGCACCTGGAGAAAGCGCTTCACCCGCACCGACCGCATGCCGCACCAGAACGGAGAACAGTCATGGCCCAAGCCGCAGCCGTGGCGAAACCGCCCGCGCCACCCGGGCGACGCCGTGCCTCCGCGACGCCCCGCAGGCTCCCCTACCTGCTGGTCGCGCCGGCCGCCCTGCTGATGCTGGGCTTCATCGCGTACCCGGTCCTCAGCGTCTTCTACTACAGCCTGCAGAACTACAACCCCACCAAACCGTGGCGCAACGGCTACGCGGGCTTCGACAACTTCGTCCACGCCTTCACCACCGACCCGCAGTTCTGGGGCACCCTCACCTTCAGCGCGAAGTGGGTCGTGGTCGAGGTCGGCCTCCAACTGGTCTTCGGCCTGGCGCTCGCGCTGATCGTCAACCAGACCTTCGTGGGCCGCGCGGTCGGCCGCGCCCTGGTCTTCTCCCCGTGGGCCGTCTCCGGCGTGCTGACCTCCGCGATCTGGGTGCTGCTCTACAACTCCCAGACCGGCATCACCCGTTACCTCGCCGACGCGGGGATCGGCTCCTACGGCACGAGCTGGCTCTCGGACACCGCGACGGTCTTCCCGGCCGCGATCGTCGCCGACCTCTGGCGCGGCGTGCCCTTCTTCGCGATCCTCATCCTGGCCGACCTCCAGTCCGTCTCCCGGGACCTGTACGAGGCCGCCGAGGTCGACGGCGCCTCCCGCGTCCAGCAGTTCCGGCACATCACCCTGCCGCACCTGAAGGACGCCATCGTGCTCTCCACCCTGCTGCGCGCGGTGTGGGAGTTCAACAACGTCGACCTGCTCTACACCCTGACCGGCGGCGGCCCGGCGGGCGAGACCACCACCCTGCCGCTGTACATCGCCAACACCAGCGTGGACGCCCACAACTTCGGCTACGCGTCGGCCCTCACCACCGTCGCGTTCGTGATCCTGCTCTTCTGCTCGATCGTCTACCTGCGGCTGAGCAAGTTCGGAGGCGGGAACAAGTGATCACCGAAGAGGCCCCCGAAATCGCCCCCGCGCCCGCGCCCGCCGCCCCCGAACCGCCCCGCCCGGCCGCCCGCCGCCGCCGTGCCTGGGACGAGGTGCCGCGCTGGCAGATCTACCTGCCGCTCTCCGTCTACCTGCTCTTCACGCTGATCCCGTTCTACTGGATCCTGCTGTTCGCGCTCCGCCCGGCGGGCTCCACCTCGCTGGTGCCCTGGCCGATGACGTCCGTCCACTTCGGGAAGGTGTGGAACGAGCGGTCCTTCGGCGTCTACTTCCAGAACAGCGTCCTGGTCGGCGTCGCCACCCTGGTCATGACCACGGTCGTCGCGCTGGCCGGGGGGTACGCGCTCGCCCGCTTCGACTTCCGGCTCAAGCGGGGCTTCATGCTCGCCCTGCTCTGCACCCAGTTCGTGCCCGGCGCGCTGCTGCTCGTGCCGCTGTTCGAGATCTTCGCCAACCTGCGGATGATCAACTCGCTGGCCAGCGTGGTCATCGCCGAGACGGTCTTCCAGCTCCCCCTGTCGATGATCCTGATCAGCGGGTTCATCCGGAACGTGCCGTACTCCCTGGAGGAGGCCGCCTGGGTCGATGGCTGCAACCGGTTCACCGGCTTCCGGATCGTCGTCCTGCCGCTGCTGCGGCCGGGCCTGATCGCCGTCGGCTCCTTCGCCTTCGTGCACGCCTGGAACCACTTCCTGTTCGCCCTGATGTTCCTCTCCGACCAGGGCAAGCAGACCATCCCGGTCGGCCTCAACACCCTGATGAGCGCGGACAGCGTCGACCTCGGCGCGCTCGCCGCCGGAGGCATCGTCGCCGCCGTCCCCGTCGTGATCGTCTTCGCCTTCATCCAGAAGTGGCTGATCACCGGCTTCAGCGCCGGGGCGGTGAAGGGATGAGCGCCCCCGCCGTCCCCGTCCCGGTCGTCCTCGCCGGTGCCCGCGGCCACGGACGCCGGCACCTGGACAACCTCCGCCGGCTCCAGGAGCGGGGAACCGTCCGCCTCGCCGGAGTCTGCGAGCTGACCCCGCTGACCGCGGGCGAACTCCCCGACGGCCTCGGCACCCCCGAGCAGTCCACCGACCTCGGCGCCCTCCTCGACACCACCGGCGCCCGGATCGCCGTCATCTGCACCCCCATCCCCACCCACACCGACCTCGCCCTGACCGCCGCGGGACGCGGCGCGCACCTGCTCCTGGAGAAGCCGCCCGCGCCCTCCTACGCCGAGTTCCGCAGGATGGCCGACGGCGTCGCGGCGGCCGGGGTCAGCTGCCAGATCGGCTTCCAGTCGCTGGGCTCGCACGCCGTCCCCGCGATCCGGCGGCTGATCGCCGACGGCGCGATCGGCGAGGTGACGGGCGTCGGCGGCGCCGGTGCCTGGGCCCGCGCCGAGAGCTACTACCGCCGGGCGCCCTGGGCCGGGAAACGGCGCCTGGACGGCGCCGACGTCGTCGACGGCGTCCTCACCAACCCGCTTGCGCACGCCGTCGCCACCGGCCTCGCCCTCCTCGGCACCACCCGCGCCGAGGACGTCACCGGCGTCGAGACCGAACTGCTGCGGGCCAACGCCATCGAGTCCGACGACACCTCCTGCGTGCGGATCACCACCCCGCGCGGCCCGGTCACCGTCGCCGCCACCCTCTGCGCCGAGCAGCCGGGGGAGCCGTACGTCGTCGTGCACGGCGCCCGCGGCCGGATCACCTTCTGGTACAAGCAGGACCGGGTGCTGCTCCAGCGCGCGGGACACGGCCCCGAGGAGTTCCTGCACGGCCGCGCCGACCTGCTGGAGAACCTCGTCGACCACCTCACCGACGGCACCCCCCTGCTGGCCGGACCGGACGCGACCGGCGCCTTCATGAAGGTCGTCGAGGCGATCAGGCTCGCCCCCGACCCTGCTCAACTGCCCCCCGACGCCTGGCACTTCGACCCCGGGGCCCGGCGCCGGGTGGTCACCGGGATCGACGGCCTGGTCGCGTCCTGCGCCGACACCCTCGCCCTCTACTCCGAGCTGGGCGCCCCCTGGGCGCTCCCGAAAGAGGTGAGCACCTGATGACGTCCGACGACACCGCGGTCCTGCGGGTCGCGGGCCGCCCGGTGGGCCGCTACGTCACCCGCCCCGAGGTACCCGCCCGGCTCTCCCCGCGCCCCTGTCTGCACCCCGTCACCACCCTGGCCGGGACCACCGTCACCGAGTTCGGCCCGGCCGACCACCTCCACCACCTCGGCGTCGGTGTCGCCGTTCCCGACGTCGAGGGGCACAACTTCTGGGGCGGGCGCACCTACGTCCGCGACCGGGGCCCCACCGAGCTGGACAACCACGGCACCCAGCGGCACACCGCCTTCCAGCTCCGCGACCCGGACGGCTTCGTCGAGGAGCTGCGCTGGATCGCGGGCGGGCAAGAGCTGCTGCGCGAGCGCAGGACCGTCGCCGCCACCCAACTCGCCCCCACCGCCTGGGCGCTGGACTTCACCTTCTCCCTCACCAACGTCACCCCCGCACCGCTGGGCTTCGGCAGCCCGGCCACCAACGGGCGCCCCGGCGCGGCCTACGGCGGCTTCTTCTGGCGGGCCCCCAAGGAGGCCGACGCGCCCCGGGTGTTCACCGCGGAAGGGGAGGGCGAGAGCGCGGTGCACGGCGAGCGCGCCGACTGGATCGCGCTGACCGGCGCGGGCTGGACCCTGGTCCTGGCCGGTGCCACCGCCGACACCCGGCGCGACCCGTGGTTCGTGCGCACCGCCGAGTACCCCGGCGTCGGCTCCTCGCTGGCGCACCGGGAACGGGTGCCGCTGGCCCCGGGCGACACCCTGGTGCGCCGGATCGTCACCGTCGTCGCCGACGGCACGCTCGACGGCGGCGAGGCGGCGGCCCTGGTCCGCAAGGCGGTGACCCGGTGACCGCCGACCCGCCCGAAGACGACGGCAGTTACCGCAACCCGGTGCTTAACGCCGACTGGTCCGACCCGGACGTCGTGCGCGTCGGCGACGACTTCTACCTCACCGCCTCCAGCTTCGGCCGGGCCCCGGGGCTGCCCCTGCTGCACTCGCGCGACCTGGTGGGCTGGACCCTCGTCGGGCACGCCCTCGAACGCCTGGAGCCCGCGGCCGAGTTCAGGTCGCCGCGGCACGACGGCGGTGTCTGGGCCCCCGCGCTGCGCCACCACGACGACCGGTTCTGGATCTTCTGGGGCGACCCCGACCAGGGCGTCTTCCAGATCAACGCGCCCCGCGTCCGCGGCCCGTGGACCCGCCCGCACCTGGTCAAGGCGGGCCGCGGCCTGATCGACCCCTGCCCGCTCTGGGACGACGAGAGCGGCGAGGCCTATCTGGTGCACGCCTGGGCCAGATCGCGCTCCGGCGTCAACAACCGCCTCACCGGCCACCGGATGCGCCCCGACGGCACCGAACTCCTCGACGACGGCAAGGTGATCGTCGACGGCGACCGGATCCCCGGCTGGTTCACCCTCGAAGGCCCGAAGCTGCACCGGCACGACGGCTGGTTCTGGATTTTCGCCCCGGCCGGGGGAGTGGCGACCGGCTGGCAGGGCGCCTTCCGCAGCCGCGACTTCTTCGGTCCCTACGAGCCGCGGATCGTCCTGGAGCAGAAGGACACCGACGTCAACGGGCCCCACCAGGGCGGCTGGGTGCGCACCCCGGCGGGCGAGGACTGGTTCCTGCACTTCCAGCAGCGCGGCCCCTACGGCAGGGTCGTGCACCTCCAGCCGATGCGCTGGGACGCCGACGGCTGGCCGGTGCTGGGCGCCGGCGGCGCCCCCGTCACCATCCACCGCCGTCCCGCGCTGCCCCCGCAGCCGCCCGCCGCGCCCGCCACCGACGACGACTTCCCCGGCGGCCGGTTCGGCCGTCAGTGGCAGTGGACCGCCAACCCGCGCGCGGGCTGGGCCACCCAGCACTCCGCCGACGGACTGCGGCTGGCCTGCGTCCGCTCGGCCGACGCGGACGACCTGCGGCTGCTGCCCCATGTGCTGACCCAGCGGCTGCCCGGCGCGCCGTCGGCCGTCGAGGTCGAGCTGCGGCTGCACAGCGAGGAACCGGGGGCGCGGGCCGGACTCGCCGTGCTCGGCGACGCGTTCGGCTGGATCGGACTCCAGCGTGCCGCCGACGGCAGCGCGCAGGTCGTGCACCGCTTCGCCGAGCCGAACGCCGCGCGCGAACGCGACGCCGCGCCGCCGCTGCCCGCGCCCGAGGGCCGGGTCAGGCTGCGCGTCGAGGCGGGCGCGGGGGCCCGCTGCCGCTTCCTCCACGACGTCGGCGACGGACCGCGCCCCTCGGCGGGACCGGTCTTCGCCGCCACCCCGTGGCGCTGGGTCGGCGCGCTGCTCGGCCTGTTCGCCACCGCCCCCGCCGGAACCGGCCCGGCCGGTACGGCAACCTTCACGCGCTTCAGGATCGACCCCCTGTAGACCCGCCCCGCCCGTCCGCCGCACCCGTCCGCCCGAAGGAGCCGCAATGACGCAGCACCGGAGCAGCAAGCGCTTGCTGCGGGCGGGGCGCGCCCTCTCGTCCCCCCACGACCGCACATGCCCGCAGCATCAGGAAGAAGAGAGCCGACCGATGAAGATCAGCATTCGCAGCAGCAGGCGCGCGGCCGTCGCCGTCGCCCTGGGCTCCGTGCTCGCCCTGACCGCCACCGCCTGCGGTGACGACGGCAGCGGCGCGGCGGGGGACAAGGGCGGCGAGGGCTCGGGCACGGGCCGGATCACCTTCTGGGACACCAACGGCGGTGTCCGCACCGACATCTGGAAGGAGATCATCGCCGACTTCGAGAAGGCCAACCCGGACATCAAGGTCACGTACGTCGGGATTCCGGCCGCCAGTGCCCAGTCCAAGTACGACACCGCCATCCAGGGCGGCGGCCTGCCCGACGTCGGCGGGGTGGGCACCGCGATGCTCGCCGAGGTGGCCGTCCAGGGCGCGCTCGACCCGCTGGACGCCCGCCTCAAGGGGAGCGCGCTCGACGGCAAGCTCAGCAAGAACCTGCTGGACAGCAGCCGGGCCGCGGGCGGCGGGGACCAGCTCTACCAGATCCCGACCTCCTCCAACAACGGCACCCTCTGGTACCGCACGGACCTGTTCGAGCGGGCGGGCCTCGACGCCCCCACCACCTGGTCGGCGTTCTACGCGGCCGCCGACAAGCTCACCGACCGGGGCCGGAACCGGTTCGGGTTCACCATCCGCGGCGGTGAGGGCTCCATCGCGCCCGCGCTGGACGCCGCCTACAGCCAGGCGGGCGTCGACTCGTTCTGGGACGGCGACCGGACCACCGTCAACGACCCCAGGATCGTCGCCGCGCTGGCGAAGTACGTCGCGCTGTACAAGAAGGACACCCCGTCCGCGGACGTCAACAACGACTTCACCAAGATGGTCGCGCAGTGGGACAGCGGCACCATCGGGATGCTCAGCCACAACCTCGGCTCCTACCAGGACCATCTGAAGGCGCTGGGCGCCGACAGGTTCCGCGGCCTGCCCAGCCCCACCCGGGACGACGGCACCCGGGTGCAGATCTCCAACCCGGTCGACGGGCTGAGCGTCTTCAAGCCCGGCAAGAACAAGGCCGCGGCCTGGAAGTTCGTCGAGTTCGCGGTCTCGCACGCGGAGAACTCCAAGTACAACAGGTCGGCGGGGCAGATCCCGGCCAACACGGAGGCGGCGAAGGACGCCTGGGTGCAGGAGGCCGAGCCGACGAAGCTCGCGGCCGAGGCGCTCAACGGGGCCGGGACGAAGATCGTCCAGCTTCCGTACTACCTGCCCGACTGGAACACCATCTCCAAGGCCGACAACGAGCCGAACTTCCAGAAGGTGCTGCTCGGCACGATGAGCGCCGAGGACTTCCTCGACCTGCTGGCCGATCAGCTGAACAAGGCGCAGGCGGACTGGAAGCAGAACCACTGACCTCGCTCCGCGCGGTGCGAGGGACCGGCGGTGGGGCGCCTCGGTGGTCCGGAGGTGCCCCGCCCGCCGGGAGTCGTCAACATCCCTGCGTCGAAAGGCACATGGCCGTGAACCTCACGCGCAGACAGATCGGGGCGGCCCTTCTCGCCGCCGTCCCGCCGGTGGTGGCCGGGGCCGGGAGCGCCTCGGCGTCCGGGCGCGGGCGCACCCTCTTCGTCGCCGGTGACTCCACCGCGGCGCAGAAGTTCGCCGACGCGGCGCCCGAGACCGGGTGGGGCATGGCGCTGCCGTTCCTGCTGCGCGGGGGGCTGCGCGTCGCCAACCACGCGGTCAACGGGCGGAGTGCGAAGAGCTTCGTCGACGAGGGGCGGCTCGGCGCCCTGCTGGACGGCGTCCGCCCCGGTGACCTGGTGCTGATCCAGTTCGGGCACAACGACGAGAAGGCCGACGACCCCACCCGGTACACCGAGCCGTGGACGACGTACCAGGAGTACCTGCGCCGCTTCCTCGACGGCGCCCGCGCCCGGGGCGCCGTGCCGGTGCTGGCCACCCCCGTCGAGCGGCGCCGGTTCGACGCCGGCGGGAACGCGGTGCCGACCCACGGCGACTACCCGGCGGCGATGCGCGCCCTCGCCCTGGCGGAGCGGGTGGCGCTGCTCGACATCGAGGCGCTCTCCCTGGCGCTCTGGCAGGAGCTGGGGGCGGAGGCGACGAAGACGTACTTCAACTGGACCGCCACCGAGCAGGACAACACGCACTTCAACCCGCCGGGCGCGATCGCCGTGGCCCGGCTGGTGGCCGGGGAGCTGCTGCGCACCCGGACGCTGGCACGGCGTGACGTCGTCCGGCTGCACGAGGACATTCCGACGTCCTGGATCACCTGGCCGCCGCCGGCGGCCGCATAACCGAGGAGAGCCGTACCGTGCGTACTTCTATATGTCATGGACGCGTCATTGGTGCCGTCCTGTGCTGCACCGCCCTGGTCCTGGCCGCCACCGGCACCGCCGCAGCCCACCCCGGGCCCCGCACGGGCACGGAACGGCAGGTGCTGCCCGCGGGCGACGGCTGGGGGTCCTCCTCCACCGGCACCACCGGCGGGGCCGCCGCCGACGCCGCGCACGTCAGGACCGTCACCACCTGGGACGGCTTCAAGGCGGCGCTGGCCGAAGGGGGCAGCGCGCCGAAGATCATCAAGGTCCTGGGCACCATCGACGCCGACGGCCCCGACTGCGCCTCCTTCGCGGCCGACGGCTGGGACTTCGACACCTACCTGGCCACCTACGCGCCCGAGGTCTGGGGCCGCACCCGCAACCTGGACGACGAACCCGCCGACAGCCCGGAAGGACTGCGCCGGGCCTCCGCCGCCCGCCAGGACGCCTCCATCAAGGCGTTCGTCCCGGCCAACACCACCATCGTCGGGGTCGGCCGGGACGCCGGGTTCAAGGGCGCCAGCCTCCAGATCAAGGGCGTCGACAACGTCATCGTCCGCAACCTGACCTTCGAGAGCCCCCTCGACTGCTTCCCGCAGTGGGACCCGACCGACACCGCCGACGGCAACTGGAACTCCGAGTACGACAGCACGGTCCTCTACGGCGCCACCCACGTCTGGATGGACCACAACACCTTCACCGACGGCGACCACCCCGACAGCACCCTGCCGTACTACTACGGCCGGATCTTCGAGCAGCACGACGGTGAACTCGACATCGTCAAGGGCTCCGACCACGTCACCGCGTCCTGGAACGTCTTCGCCGACCACGACAAGACGATCCTGATCGGCAACAGCGACAGCGCGTCCACCGCCGCCGTCGACCGCGGCCACCTGAAGGTCACCCTCCACCACAACCTCTTCTCCGGCCTGGTCGAGCGCGCCCCCCGGGTCCGCTTCGGGCAGGTCGACTCCTACAACAACCACTTCGTCGCCGAGGAGGGCTACGGCTACAGCTACGGCATCGGCCTGGAGTCCCGACTCGTCGCCGAGCACAACGCGTTCACCCTCGCCGACGGCGTCAGGGCGGGCTCGATCCTGAAGAAGTGGAGCGAGTCCTCCCTGACCGCCGACGACAACTGGGTCAACGGCGTGCGCACCGACCTGATCGCCGTCCACAACGCGCAGATCCCCGCCGAGACGCTCACGGCGGGCGCGGGCTGGACGCCCACCCTGCGCCCGCGCGTCGACCGGCCGCAGGCCGTCCCGCACCTCGTCGACCGCGGCGCGGGCGCCGGACACCTCGGCTGACCCGACCCGACCCGCACCGAACGGCCGGGGCGCACCCGCACCGATCCGACCCGCACCGCACGGCCGGGGCGCGCCCGCCCCGGCCACCCGACCCCCCCACGGCAAGGACGCACCACCACCCCACCGCCAAGGAGCCCCCATGTCCTCGCCCCACCCGCACGCGCACCCCCGTCCGCGCCCGCCCCGCTCCCTCTCCCGCCGGGGGCTCCTCCTGGCGGGCGCCGGAGCGGCCGCCGCCTCCGCCCTGGCCACCGTCCCGGCCGCCGCCCTCGGCCGGGGACCCGGCGGCGCGCGCCGTCCGTTCGGCGTCCACGGCTCCCCGGCGCGCCGCCTCGACGCCGGGACCCTGTACGTCGACCCGTACGGCCGCGGCGACTTCACCTCCGTGCAGGCCGCGGTGACCGCGGCCACCGGCGCCGGACGCACCCTCGTCATCGCGCCGGGCACCTACCGGGAGACGGTCCTGCTCGACGCCACCCGCACCGGCGCGACCTGGATCGGCGCCTCCGGCGACCCGCGGGACGTCGTCGTCGTGTACGACAACGCGGCCGGGACCGCCAAGCCCTCGGGCGGCGTCCTCGGCACCACGGGATCGGCCACCACCACCGTGCAGGGCGACGGCTTCACCGCCCGCGCGATCACCTTCGCCAACGACTGGCTGCGCGCCGACCACCCCGACATCACGGGCACCCAGGCCGTCGCGATCAAGGTGCAGGGCGACCGCTCCGCGTTCACGCGCTGCCGTTTCCTCGGCCACCAGGACACCCTGTACGCCGACTCGCTCTCGCTCGCCTCCTTCGCCCGCCAGTACTTCGCGGACTGCTACGTCGAGGGCGACGTCGACTTCGTCTTCGGGCGGGCCACCGCGGTCTGGGAACGCTGCCGCTTCCACACCCTGGACCGCACGGACCTCTCCTCGGCGCCCTACGGTTTCGTCTTCGCGCCCTCCACCGCGGCCGCCAACCCCCGCGGCTACCTGGTCGTCTCCGGCACGGTCAGCAGCGCGGCCCCCGACGCCCGCTACAAGCTGGCCCGCCCCTGGGTCCCCGGCTCCGACACCACCGCCCGCCCGATGCTCACCGTCCGCGACACCTGGCTGGGCCCCGGCATCGACGCCCGCGCCCCCTACGCCAATATGTCGGACAGCTACCCGTGGCAGAGCCAGCGGTTCGCCGAGTATCGCGACACCGGCCCTGGCGCCGTCGTCACCGACCCCGCGGCGCGGCCCCAACTCACCGCGGCCCAGGCCCGTTCGGCGACCCGGGAGACCTACCTCGGCGACTGGACCCCGTGGACCGAGGGCTGACCGACCCCTCACTCCCCACCCCCCACTCCCCACCCCCACCCACCGCTCGCTCCGAGCCGACGGAAGGACCCGCACGTCATGCGTCGCGTCAAGAGCTCCCTCACCGCGCTCTCCCTCACCGCCGCGTCCCTCGGCCTCGCCCTGACGGCCACCCCGGCGCACGCCGCCACCGTCGTCGTCAGCACCTCGGCCGCGCTCACCAGCGCCCTCGCGAACGCGACGGCGGGCACGGTCATCCAGGTGCGGGCCGGTACCTACTACCCGACCGCCACCCTCCAGTCGACCAAGGACGGCACCTCGTCCTCGCCGATCACCCTCACCGCGTACGGCTCGGAGACCGTGAAGATCGACGGCTCCTCGCTGCCGTCCGGCTCCTGGATCTTCAAGCTGACCGCGGACTACTGGAACGTCTCCAACCTCACCTTCCAGAACTCCCCGGACAGCGCCGTCGTCTGCCAGTCCTGCACGGGCACCAACTGGAGCAACGTCAAGACCATCAACGGCGGCGACTCCGGGTTCACCCTCACCGGCGACGGCACCGTCAACAACACGGTCAGGAACCTCGACTCCTACGGCAACTACGACGCCGCCACCCACGGCGAGAACGCCGACGGGATCGCCATCAAGTTCGGCTCGGGCAGCGGCAACCTGGTCACCGGGGCCCGCCTCTACAACAACGCGGACGACGGGATCGACTTCTGGTCCTTCTCCTCGCCGGTCACCGTCGAGCACACCTGGTCCTTCGGCAACGGCGTCAACCGCTGGTCCGACTCCGCGTTCGCGGGCGACGGCAACGGCTTCAAGCTGGGCGGCGACGGCGAGGTGGTCGCCCACGTGGTCAACAACTCGGCCGCCTGGGGCAACACCGGCAACGGCTTCACCGAGAACTCCAACACCGGCGCCATCGTCATCAACCGCACCACCGCCTACGCCAACGGCAACTGGGGCTACTACTTCGCCACCGGCGCCGCGCAGCTCGGCCGCAACCTCGCGGTCTCCAACGGCAGCGGCAAGGCCATCTACGGCTCCAAGGCCACCTCGTACATGAACAACTGGGACTCCGGCGTCGCCACCCCGTCGTTCGTCTCCACCGACGCGTCGAGCACGTACAACGCCCGGCAGTCCTCCGGAGCCCTCCCGGCCACCACCTTCCTGACCACCGGGAGTACCACCATCGGCGCCACGATGAACTGAGCGTGACAGCGGGGCGCTTGACCCGATCTTTGCCTTTTCGACCGGTATCGATCAGGCAACGGGTCTCGCGCCCACCCCGGTGACGCGCGTAGAACTCGTCTCATGCACAAGTCACTGCGTTTCGCGGCCGTCGCCGCCGTCTGTGCCGTCGCCGGTGCCGGTCTCTACGGCGCCGGTGCCGCCACGGCCGGCCAGTCCACTGCCAACTCCACCCACGAGCCCTACAACATCGGGCTCCTGGTCAAGGACATCGACACCTACTACGGCACCGCCGCCGACGCCGACGGCGTCTACCAGGCCTCGCCGACCAGCCCCTACGCCAAGGACCTGGCGCGGCTCGACTCCGCGGCCAGGAAGTACATCGACTCCGCCGCCCGCACCGCCCACCACAAGGGCAAGAAGCCGGCGGTCGTCTTCGACATCGACGACACGCTGCTGCTCAGCCTCGACTACGAGAAGCGCTACAACTACACCTACAACTCGGCGAGCTGGGCCGCGTACGTCGACAAGGCGGACCGCCCCGCGGTCTTCGGCAGCCCCGAGCTGGTCCGCTACGCGGCGAAGAAGGGCGTCACCGTCTTCTACAACTCGGGCCTGAGCGAGGCGCAGCGCACCGCCGCGGTCACGAACCTGAAGAAGGTCGGCGCCGACGTCAACCTCGACGCCCGGCACATGTTCCTGAAGGACGCCGCCAACCCGCCGTCCTACCTGCGCGACTGCGCCACCCCGGGCGCCTGGACCTGCACCACCGTGCAGTACAAGTCCGGCACCCGCAAGCACATCGAGAAGGACCTCGGGTACGACATCATCGCCAACTTCGGCGACCAGTACTCGGACTTCGGCGGCGGCCACGCCGACCGCACCTACAAGATCCCGAACCCCACGTACTACGTCGGCTGATCCGCGCGCGCTCCTCGCCCCGTCCGGCCGCGTGCCGGGCGGGGCGACGCTCATCCGCCGCCCCCGGCCGCGAAGCCGCCCCGCACCGCGTACCGGACCCCGGCCGCGGTGCCGCTGACCGCGTAGCTGTCGCCGCCCGCGTCCCTTCCGCCGCGCTCGTGGTCGTACTGCCCGGCGAACACCCAGCTCCCGGCCGGGACCGTGCGGCCGGGCCTGAGCACCCAGGTGAAGACGAGACGGCCGTCGCGCTCCCGCGCCGTCTGCGTGAAGTCCTGCTCGGGCAGCGACCGCCAGGCGCCGGTCGAGGACACCCCGCCGGTCTGCGCGACGCTCAACTCGACGGTGAGGGACGTGAGTTGCGCGCTGGTGCGGACCGTGAGGTCGCTCTGCGCCCAGAAGTCGTTGCTGTGCGGGTCGATCACGCCGTCCGACCGCAGCGGTCCGTCCCGCTCCCCGTCGGCGGACGGCGCGGAGGCGGAGGCCGGGGCGGACGGCGCCGCGGGCGCCCGGGAGGCGGCG
>NZ_FMCI01000043.1 GCF_900091845.1 Streptomyces sp. SolWspMP-5a-2 | reverse complement strand
CCTCGCGATCGTCCTGGTCGACGCGCGCCACGGGGTCGTCGAGCAGACGCTCCGGCACGCCGCCGTGGCCGCGCTGCTGCGGGTGCCGCACGTGGTCCTCGCCGTCAACAAGATGGACCTGGTCGGGTACGGGCAGCGGGAGTTCGACCGGATCGTCGCGGACTTCGCCGAGCGGGCGGGCGGGCCCCGGCCGCCGCGGTTCACGCCGGTCCCGGTGTCGGCGCTGCTCGGCGACAACGTCGTGGAGCGGTCGGCGCACATGGACTGGTACCGGGGGCCCACCCTGCTGGACCTGCTGGAGACCGTGCCGGTCGGTGCCGGGGCCGCCGACGCGCCCGTCCGGTTCCCGGTGCAGTACGTCATCCGGCACGGTGACTCCCGGTACTACGCGGGTCAGTTGGCGTCGGGCACGCTGCGGGTCGGCGACCGGGTCACGGTCCATCCGTCCGGGACGACCTCCGAGATCACCGCCATCGACGCGCTCGGCACCCCGGTCGCGGCGGCACACGCCCCGCAGTCGGTCAGTGTGCGGCTCGCGGACCAACGGGACGTGGCGCGCGGCGACATGCTCACCTCCGGGGTGGACGTCCCGGCGCTGACCCAGGAGGTCAGGGGGGCCGTCTGCCATCTGACGGACCGTCCGCTGCGGGTGGGCGACCGGGTGCTGGTGCGGCACACCACCAGGACCGTCAAGGGCATCGTCCAGGACCTGGGCGGGGCGGCCGAGTTGACCGCGAACGACCTGGGGCGGATCGCGCTGCGCACCTCGCGGCCGCTGGCCCTGGACGCGTACGCGGTCTCCCGGTGCACCGGCGCCTTCCTGCTGATCGACCCGGCGGACGGGGCGACGCTCACCGCGGGCATGGTCGACCTCTGATCCAGGCGCCCGGTGTCGTGGGCGCCGTCATGTCCCCAGCGTCAGGCGGGGCTTGGGGGCGTCCGTGCGGCCGGTGCGGGGCGGACGCCGTCCGGCGAGGTACGGGTCGGGCCAGTGCACGCCGGGGCCCTCGTAGCCCTGTTCGGCCGCCGCGTGCAGCGTCCAGTGCGGGTCGTAGAGGTGCGGGCGGGCCAGCGCGCACAGGTCCGTCCGCCCGGCCAGGATCAGGGAGTTGACGTCGTCCCAGGACGAGATCGCGCCGACCGCGATCACCGGGACGCGGGCCTCGTGCCGTATCCGCTCGGCGAACGGCGTCTGGTAGGAGCGGCCGAACTCGGGGCGTTCGCCGGAGACCACCTGCCCGGTCGACACGTCGACGGCGTCGGCGCCGTGGGCCGTGAAGGCGCGGGCGATCTCGACGGCGTCCTCGGCGGTGGTGCCGCCCTCGGCCCAGTCGGTCGCGGAGATACGGACCGTCATGGGCCGCTCCTCGGGCCAGACGGCCCGCACCGCGTCGAAGACCTCCAGCGGGAAGCGGAGTCTGGCGGTGAGGGAGCCGCCGTAGGCGTCGGTGCGGTGGTTGGTCAGCGGGGAGAGGAACCCGGAGAGCAGATAGCCGTGCGCGCAGTGCAGTTCGAGCAGGTCGAACCCGGCGCGGGCGGCCCGGCGGGCGGCGGCGACGAACGTGTGCCGCAGGTCGGTGAGTTGGGCGCGGCCGAGCTGGCGCGGGAGCTGGCTGTCCGGGCGGTGGCGCAGCGAGGAGGCGGCCACCAGGGGCCAGTTGCCGTGCGGCAGGGGCTCGTCGATGCCCTCCCACATCAGCTTGGTGGAGCCCTTGCGGCCCGAGTGGCCCAGTTGGACGCCGATGGCGGTGCCGGGCGCGCTGGAGTGCACGAAGTCGGTGATCCGCCGCCAGGCGTCGGCCTGGGGCCCGGTGTAGAGGCCCGCGCAGCCCGGGGTGATGCGGCCCTCGGGGCTGACGCACACCATCTCGGTCATCACCAGGCCCGCCCCGCCCAGCGCGCGGGCGCCGAGGTGGACGAGGTGGAAGTCGCCGGGGACCCCGTCGACGGCGGAGTACATGTCCATCGGGGAGACGACGACCCGGTTGCGCAGGGTCAGACCGCGCAGCCGGAACGGGGTGAACATCGGGGGCGTGCCGGGCGGGCAGCCGAACTCGCGCTCCACGGCGCCGGTGAAGCGGGCGTCGCGCAGCCGCAGGTTGTCGTGGGTGACGCGGCGGCTGCGGGTGAGGAGGTCGAAGGCGAACTGGCGCGGTGGCCTGTCGACATGGAGCGCGAGGTCCTCGAACCACTCCAGGCTGGCGCGGGCGGCGCGCTGGGTGGAGGCGACGACCGGCCGCCGTTCCTCCTCGTAGGCGGCCAGCGCCTCGTCCAGGGTGGGGTGTTCGCGCAGCGCGGCGGCGAGCGCGAGGGCGTCCTCGACGGCGAGTTTGGTGCCGGAGCCGATGGAGAAGTGGGCGGTGTGGGCGGCGTCGCCGAGCAGGACGGTGTTCCCGTGCGACCAGCGCTCGTTGACGACCGTCCGGAAGACGTTCCACGCCGACCTGTTGGAGCGCAGCGGACGGCCGCCGAGCGCGCGGGCGAAGAGGGCGGCGCAGCGGGCGGCGGAGTCCTTCTCGCTCGCCCGGTCGAGTCCGGCGGCCCGCCAGACCTCCTCGCGCATCTCGACGATGACGGTGGAGGCGTCGGGGGCGTAGGGGTAGCCGTGCAGTTGCATGATGCCGTGCGCGGTCTCGGCGATCTCGAAGCGGAAGGCGTCGAAGGCGAAGTCGGCGGCGAGCCAGATGTAGCGGCAGCGGTGGGCGGTGATCCGGGGGCGGAACACCGCCGCGTACCGGTCGCGGGTGGCGCTGTGGACGCCGTCGGCGGCGATCACCAGGTCGTGGGCGGCGGCGAGTTCGTCCGGGGGCGGTGCCTCGGTGTCGGCGCGGAGGTCGACGCCGAGGTCGTGGCAGCGTTCGTGCAGGAGGCGCAGCAGGCGTCTGCGGCCCAGGGCGGCGAAGCCGTGTCCGGTGGAGGTCTGACGGGTGCCGCGGTGGACGATGTCGATGTCGTCCCAGCGGACGAAGTGGCGGCGCAGGGCGGCGTGGACCGCCGGGTCCGCGTGCTCGATGCCGCCGAGGGTCTCGTCGGAGAGGACCACGCCGAAGCCGAACGTGTCGTCGGGGTCGGTGCGTTCCCAGACGGTGATCTCGCGGGCCGGGTCCAGGCGTTTGAGCAGCACGGCCGCGTAGAGGCCGCCGGGACCGCCGCCGACGACCGCCACCCGCGGAGTGTGTCCCGGCGAGGTCACCGGCCCTGCCACTTCGGCGGGCGCTTCTGCGTGAACGCGGCGTGGAACTCGGCGTAGTCGCGCCCGGTCATCAGCAACGCCTGGGTGGCCGCGTCGAGTTCGATCGCGGCGGAGAGCGGCATGTCCAACTCGGAGGTGAGCAGGGCCTTGGTCTGGGCGAGGGCGAGGGCCGGGCCCTGGGCGAGGCGCAGGGCCAGCGCGTGGGCCGCCGCGTCGGCGCCGCTCTCGTCGGTGAGTTCGCTGATCAGGCCGATGCGTTCGGCCTCGGGCGCGCGGACCTGCTCGCCCAGCATCAGCAGCCGGGTGGCGTGGCCGAGGCCGACCACCCGGGGCAGCAGGTACGCGGCGCCCATGTCGCCGCCGGAGAGGCCCACCCGGGTGAACAGGAACGCGAAGCGAGCGCTGGGGTCGGCGATCCGGAAGTCGGCGGCGAGCGCCAGGACCGCGCCCGCTCCGGCGGCGACCCCGTGGACGGCGGCGATGACCGGGAACGGGCACTCCCGCACCGCCCGCACCACCTGTCCCGTCATCCGGTTGAAGTCGAGGAGCTGGGCGGTGTCCATGTCGAGGGTGGCGCCGATGATCTCGTCGACGTCGCCGCCCGAGCAGAAGCCGCGCCCCTCCCCGGCGAGGACCAGGGCGCGCACGGAGCGTTCTCTGGAGAGTTCGGCGAGCAGGTCGCGCAGGTCGGCGTAGGCGCCGAGGGTCAGCGCGTTGAGGCGTTCCGGGCGGGCCAGGGTGACGGTGGCCACCCCGTCGGCGTGCTCGACGCGCAGGTGGCGCCAGGGGGAGGTGGGGGCGGCGGAGCCGGTGAAGGGACTCATGACGTGCGGCCTCCTCGGGGAGTGCCAACGCGGCCCGACGGGCCGGCTGCCTCGCGAAGCTATCACCGGTTCGTGACCGTCGTCACGAGTGCGCGATAGAGGCGATCGGGCGGGGCGCGGCCTTTCGGACACCGGCACGCGCAGAGAGCGGAGAGGGCGCGCGGGGATGCGCGAGGCGCTGGTCCGCGGGGCGGGACGGTGGCCGTCGGCGGCGTCGCAGGTCACCGCGGTGATCACCGGTTGCCGGACGGATCGCGGCCCTCCGAACCGGACCCGCGCCCCTCGCACGTGATCGCCGCTCGTCGGCCGGGTCACGGGTCGTCGACGGGGGCGTAACAGCGGGAGCGGGTGCGGGAGGCAAGCCGTTGCTACGGGTATGCCGCCCTGCGACAGGGCCGAAGGTCCTGTGCGGCGCCCGCCGGACGGCCCTGCCGGACGGCGCCGTACCCTACATAAGGTTGAAAGCAGGACAGCCTGCTCATGAACGGACTCGCTGTGCACGAACTCCCCGCCGCCTCCGCCTCCTGGCGCATCGCGCTGCCGCACTCCGCCGCGGCCGTGCCGGTGGCCCGTGCCCTGGTGCGCACGGCGCTGGCCGAGCTGGAGCACGGCGCCGACAGCGACACCGCCGAGCTGCTGACCGCCGAGCTGGTCGCCAACGCCGTGGAGCACACCGTCGGGGACAGCCCGATAGAGCTGGTCGTGGAGCTGCTGCCGTCCGGCTGCCGGGTCGAGGTGCACGACCCGGACCCGGCGCCGCCCGGCGATCTGACCGTGCCGGTGGGCAGGGAGCCCGACCCGTGGCAGGAGCACGGGCGGGGGCTGCTGCTGATCCGCGCGCTCAGCTCGTCCTGCGGGCACCGGCCGACGGAGTCCGGCAAGGCGGTCTGGTTCAGGCTGCCGACGACCGCGCCCCGGCCCGCCCGGTAGCACCGCCGGGCCGACGGCGGCCAGGACCGGCCCGGCGGCCTCCCCGGTGCGCGGGTCAGGCGAGGGTCGCGACGAGGACGGCCTTGATGGTGTGCATCCGGTTCTCCGCCTCGTCGAAGACGACCGAGTACGCCGACTCGAACACCTCGTCGGTCACCTCCAGGGAGGTGAGGCCGTGCCGCTCGTGGATCTCCTGCCCCACCGTGGTGCCGAGGTCGTGGAAGGCCGGCAGGCAGTGCAGGAACTTCACGTCCGGGTTACCGGTGGCGCCGAGGACGTCCATGGTCACGGCGTACGGCGAGAGCGCGGCGATCCGCTCGTCCCAGACGTCCTTCGGCTCGCCCATGGAGACCCAGACGTCGGTGGCGACGAAGTCGGCGCCCCGGACGCCGTCCGCGACGGACTCGGTGAGGGTGATGCGGGCGCCGCTCTCCACCGCCAGCGCACGGGCCCGGTCGACGATCTCCCGCGCGGGCCAGTACGCCTCCGGGGCGACGATCCGCACGTCCATGCCCAGCAGCGCGCCGGTGATCAGGTACGAGTTGCCCATGTTGAAGCGGGCGTCGCCGAGGTAGGCGAAGGCGATGCCGGTGAGGGGCTTGGCGGAGTGCTCGGTCATGGTGAGCACGTCGGCCAGCATCTGGGTGGGGTGCCAGTCGTCGGTGAGGCCGTTGTAGACGGGCACGCCCGCGTGCGCGGCCAGCTCCTCGACCTTGGCCTGGCTGTCGCCCCGGTACTCGATGCCGTCGTACATCCGGCCCAGGACCCGGGCGGTGTCCTTCACGGACTCCTTGTGGCCGATCTGCGACCCGGCCGGGTCGAGGTAGGTGGTGGAGGCGCCCTGGTCGGCCGCGGCGACCTCGAACGCGCAGCGGGTGCGGGTCGAGGTCTTCTCGAAGATCAGCGCGATGTTCTTCCCGGTCAGCCGGCGCGTCTCGGTCCCGGCCCGCTTCGCGGCCTTCAGCTCGGCGGCCAGCTCGATCAGGCCGCGCAGCTCCGGCCCGGTGAAGTCGAGCTCCTTGAGGAAGTGGCGCCCGGCGAGGGCGGTCGGGGCAGTCGCCATGGGGGCGCTCCAGAGATGCGGTGACGAGGACGAATGGAAGTCTATACGACCACTTACATTTCTATACGGTCGGGTGTTCGACGTCGAGCACCCCGGCGCCCTCGCGCGCATCACGGTCCCGGGTGATCACGCGACTCCCCTACGCCTCACGGACCCCGGACGCCACACCCGCCCCTCGCCCACCAGACCCCGGGCACGCCGCAGACACCTCGCCCGTCCGATCCCGGACGCCCCACGGGCCCCTCGCCCGCCAGGCACCCCACCCCGCCTCTCGCCCCCGCCCCTCCCCTACACCGGGTCCCGTTGCACCGGGCAGCTCATGCAGCGCGGGCCGCCGCGGCCCCTGCCGAGTTCGCTGCCCGGGATCTCGATGACTTCGATGCCCTGCTTGCGCAGGTGCGTGTTGGTGGTCGCGTTGCGCTCGTAGGCGACCACCACACCCGGCTCGACGGCGAGCACGTTGCAGCCGTCGTCCCACTGCTCCCGTTCGGCCGCGTGCACGTCCTGGGTGGCGGTGAGGACCCGGATCTCGTCCAGGCCGAGGGCGGCGGCGATCGCGCGGTGCATGTGCTCCGGCGGATGGTCGGTGACCTTCAACTCCTTCTCGCCGACGCCGGGTTCGATGGTGTAGGAGCGGAGCATGCCGAGGCCGGCGTACTGGGTGAAGGTGTCGCCGTCGACCATCGTCATCACGGTGTCGAGATGCATGAAGGCGCGTCTCTTCGGCATGTCCAGGGCGACGATGGTCCGCGCGGAGCCCGCCGCGAACAGCTTGTGCGCGAGCATCTCGACAGCCTGCGGCGTGGTCCGCTCGCTCATGCCGATGAGGACGGCGCCGTCGCCGATGACCAGGACGTCGCCGCCCTCGATGGTGGACGGGTAGTCGGCCTGGCCCTCCGACCAGAGCTGGAAGGTCTCGGCGCGGAAGAGGGGGTGGTGCCGGTAGATCGCCTCGAAGTGCACGGTCTCGCGCTGCCGGGCGGGCCAGCGCATCGCGTTGATGGAGACGCCGTCGTAGATCCAGGCGGAGGTGTCGCGGGTGAAGAGGTGGTTGGGCAGCGGGTCGAGGAGGAAGTCGTCGAGGTCCATGACGTGGAAGCGCACGGAGGTCGGTTCGGGGTGGCCGGCCAGGAACTCCCGCTTGGTCATGCCGCCGACCAGCACCTCGGCGAGGTCGGCCGCGGGCAGGTTCTCGAAGGCGGCGCGGAGGTGGTCGGTGGCGAGGACGCCGTACTCCTTCTCGTCGAAGACCCGGTCGAGGACGAGGGTGCGGGCCGCCGGGATCGCCAGGGCCTCGGTGAGCAGGTCGCCGAAGAGGTGGACGGTGACCCCCCGGTCGCGCAGGACGTCCGCGAAGCCGTCGTGCTCGGCGCGCGCCCGGCGCACCCAGAGCAGGTCGTCGAAGAGGAGGGCGTCCTTGTTGCTGGGGGTGAGCCTTTTGAGCTCTAGGTCGGGCCGGTGGAGGATGACGCGGCGCAGCCGCCCGGCCTCGGAGTCGACGTGGAATCCCATGACTCCATCCTGACCACCGCCGACCGCGTTCACCCACCTGTCGACCGTTTGTGCGCCCCCTTGTGTCCCTCCTCTCGAATTCCTGTTCTCGTCCTCTTGACGATTAACGGGCGGCCGCATTATCGTCTTGGTGACGAGAAAAAGGGGAGGGGTCGCATCCACATGGCCGACATCACCCGGCGCCTTGGCTGGCGCCACCTGCGCGGCGCTCCGACCGCGCACATCCGCCACCACCGCGCGGGCCAGCTCGTGCACGACGGGCCAGGACTGAGCTTCTGGTTCCGCTCGCTGACCGCCGCGCTCTCCGAAGTACCGGTGGACGACCGCGAGTTGGCGATGACCTTCCACGCCCGCACGTCCGACTTCCAGGACGTCGCGGTCCAGGCCACGGTCACCTACCGGATCAGCGACCCGGCACTCGCCGCCGCCCGCCTCGACTTCTCCGTCGACCCGGACACCGGGGTGTGGCGGGGCGCCCCGCTGGAGCAGCTCGGCACCCTGCTGACCGAGACGGCCCAGCAGCACGCCCTGGACGTCCTCGCCCGGACGACACTGTCGGCCGCACTGGTCGACGGGGTGGCCGCCGTGCGCGAGCGGGTCGCGGCCGGTCTCGCGGCCGAGCCCCGGCTGCCCGCCACGGGCATCGAGGTGGTGGCCGTGCGGGTGGTGGCGCTGCGCCCCGAGCCCGAGGTGGAGCGGGCGCTGCGGACCCCCGCGCGGGAGCAGATCCAGCAGGAGGCCGACCGGGCGACCTACGAACGGCGCGCGGTGGCCGTCGAGCGGGAGCGCGCGATCGCCGAGAACGAACTCGCCAGCCAGATCGAACTGGCCCGCCGCGAGGAGCAGTTGGTCGACCAGCGCGGTACCAACGCACGGCGCGAGGCGGAGGAGAGGGCGGCGGCGGACGCGGTGCAGGCCGACGCGGAGGCGGCCAGGACGGTGCGGCTCGCGGAGGCGGAGGCGGCCCGTTCGGTGAAGCTCGCCGAGGCCGAGGCGGACAACCAGGTCCGGCTGGCCGAGGCGGAGGCGCGGCGCTCGCAGCGGCTGACGGAGGCGGAGGCCGCGCGGTCGGTCAAGCTCGCCGAGGCCGAGGCCGTCCGCGTGACGCGGCTGGCCCGCGCGGAGGCGGAGGCCGCCCGGGAGACCGGCGAGGCACGGGCGCAGGCGCAGGCCGCCTGGCTGCGGGCGCACGCGGACGTCGACGTGACGATCCTGCACGCGCTCACCGGGACCCGGCTCGCGGAGAACCTGCCGCACATCGAGAACCTCACGGTCTCGCCCGACGTGCTGACCGGGCTGCTGGCCAAGCTGGGCGGCGGGGAGCGGGAATGAGCCTGGCGCCCCGGGTGGTCCTCGTCCACCGGACCACGGAGTACGAGGAGTTGGTGGCCCACCACGGCACCCACGGGCAGGCCGCCTTCTTCCTCTCCTCCCGGGGCCGGGACATCGCCGAGGTCGCCGAGCGCCACCACCGCACCCGGCGGGCGCTGGCCGAGGTGACCTCGGCGATTCCGCTGACGTGGCGTCAGAGCCGGGTGGAGCGGGCCGATCTGGACCGTTTCCTGTTCGCCCCGGAGGACGTGGTCGTGGTCGTCGGGCAGGACGGTCTGGTGGCGAACGTCGCCAAGTACCTCGCCGGGCAGCCGGTGCTGGGCATCGACACCGACCCGGGCCGCAATCCGGGCGTGCTGGTCAGGCACCGTCCAACGGACGCGGCGGCGCTGCTGCCCGCCGCGTTCACCAGCGCGGTCGACGAACTGACCATGGTGGAGGCGGTGGCCGACGACACGCAGCGGCTGCTCGCCCTCAACGAGATCTACCTGGGCGCGGCCGGACACCAGACGGCCAGGTACCGCCTGGGCCTCGACGGCGACGGGGGTGTCGCCGAGGCCCAGGCCTCGTCCGGGGTGCTGGTGGGCACCGGCACGGGAGCCTCCGGCTGGATCCGCTCGGTCTGGCAGGAGCGCGGGGGCGGGCTGCCGCTGCCCGGCCGCGACGAGGCCAGGCTGCTCTGGTTCGTCCGCGAGGCGTGGCCGTCCCCGGCGACCGGCACCTCCCGGGTGGCCGGTCAGCTCGGCGCGACGGGCCGCCTCCGCGTCACCGTCGAGTCCGAGCGGCTGATCGCCTTCGGCGACGGCATGGAGACGGACGCCCTGGAGCTGACCTGGGGACAGACGATCCAGGTCGGCGTGGCGGGGACCAACCTGCGCCTGGTGGGCTGAGGGGGCGTGCGACGGGGGCGCCGTCCCTGCTTGGCCGGGGGCGACCGGTGCCCGTCGGGTCCCGCGCGCCCCTCCTGGCCGGGGGCGGGCGGTGTCCGCCGGGTCCCGCGCCCGGGAGAGGAGCGGAGGCCGCGCGCCCCCCGGCCGAAGGCGACGCGTGGACCCGGGCTCCGCGGCCGGGGGCGACCGGTGGGCCACGGCCGCTCGAAGCCGACGAGGACGTCCCTCCGTCCGAGGACACCCGGAGGCGAGGGCGGCCCACGCACCTCGGCCGCCCGGGACCGAGAACCGAACCCGGCCTCAACTCCCCTGCCGAGGGCGGCCGATGCGGCACGTGCCTAGAGCCGCGGGTCGACCGGTTCCGACTCCAGGGCCAGGACGCCGAAGACCGCCTCGTGCACCCGCCACAACGGCTCGCCGTCCGCGAGACGGTCCAGGGCTTCGAGACCCAGGGCGTACTCGCGGGTCGCCAGGGACCGCTTGTGGTTGAGGAACCGCCCCCGCAGCCGGGTGAGGTTCTCCGGGCGGGTGTACTCGGGACCGTAGACGATCCGCAGGTACTCCCGGCCCCGGCACTTGACGCCGGGCTGGACCAGGCGGCCCTGCCCGTCCCGCACCAGCGCGTCCAGCGGCTTGACGACCATGCCCTCGCCGCCCCTGCCGGTCATCTCCAGCCACCAGTCGACGCCCGCCCGCACCGACTCCGGGTCGCCGGTGTCGACGTACAGGCGGCGGGTGGTGCGCAGCAGTCCGGTGCCGTCGTGCTCCACCATCCGGTCCAGCAGGGCGAGTTGCGTGTCGTGCGGGAGCGCGGCGAGGCTGCGTCCGCGGGCGGCGAGGAGCTGGAACGGCGCCAGGTGGACGCC
Organism: Streptomyces sp. SolWspMP-5a-2; assembly: GCF_900091845.1. Lineage (GTDB taxonomy): Bacteria > Actinomycetota > Actinomycetes > Streptomycetales > Streptomycetaceae > Streptomyces > Streptomyces doudnae. The sequence continues at coordinate 7,804 of NZ_FMCI01000043.1, read as the reverse complement.
GTCCAGGCCGTCCGTGGGCCAGCAGTAGCGGCGGTAGGCGTCGGTGAACAGTGCGGCGTCCGCGGCCCGTTCACGCTGCCGGTCGTGCAGGGACGCCACGTCGACGCCCCGGGCGGCGGCGCCTTCGAGGGCGGCGAGCACACCGGGGAAGACCGCGCCGGAGGCGGCGCCCACGGCCGCGTACTGGCCGCGCAGCAGGCCCGACGCCTTGAGCGACCACGGCATCAGCTCACCGTCGAGGAGCAGCCAGTCGGTGTCGAGTTCGTCCCAGAGCCCGGCCGCGCCGATCGCCGTCCGCAGCCGCCCGAGGATCTCCTCGGTGACGGACGCGTCGTCGAGGAACGGGCGGCCGGTGCGGGTGTACAGGGAGCCGGTGGGGCCGTCGACGCCGAAGCGCGCGCGGGCCGCGTCCGCGTCCCGGCAGACCAGCGCGACGGCCCGCGACCCCATGTGCTTCTCCTCGCACACGACGCGTCCGACGCCGTCCCGCGCGTACTGCTCGAACGCCTCCACCGGGTGCTCCAGGTAGCCGTCCTGGCGGCTGGTGGGGGTGGGCGCCATGGTCGGCGGGAGGTACGGCAGCAGCCGCGGGTCGACGGCGAAGCGGCTCATCACTTCGAGGGCGGCCGCCGCGTTCTCCTCCCGGACGGCGACCATGCCCTGGTGCCTGGTCTCCACGGCCCGGCGTCCGCGCACGTCCGCGAGGTCGAGCGGGCGTCCGTCGTGGCCCCCGGGCGCGTCGGAGCGCAGCGGTCTGACGGGCTCGTACCAGACCTTCTCGGCGGGGACGTCGACCAGTTCGCGTTCCGGCCAGCGCAGCGCGGTCAGCTTGCCGCCGAAGACGGCGCCGGTGTCGAGGCAGACGGTGTTGTTGAGCCAGGTCGCCTCCGGGACCGGGGTGTGGCCGTAGACCACGGCGGCGCGGCCCCGGTACTCCTCGGCCCACGGGTAGCGCACCGGCAGGCCGAACTCGTCGGTCTCGCCGGTGGTCTCGCCGTAGAGGGCGTGCGAGCGGACCCGGCCGGAGGTGCGGCCGTGGTACTTCTCGGGCAGCCCGGCGTGGCAGACGACCAGCCGCCCGCCGTCCAGCACGTAGTGGCTGATGAGGCCGTCGATGAACTCCCGTACCTCGGCGCGGAACGCGTCGCTCTCGCCCTCCATCTGCGCGATGGTCTCGGCGAGTCCGTGGGTGGGGCGGACCGTGCGGCCCTTGAGGTGGCGGCCGTACTTGTTCTCGTGGTTGCCGGAGACGCACAGGGCGGCGCCCGACCGCACCATGCCCATCACCCGGCGCAGCACGCCGGGGCTGTCCGGGCCGCGGTCGACGAGGTCGCCGACGAAGACGGCCGTCCGGCCCGCCGGGTGGACGCCGTCGACGTACCCCAACGCGGAGAGCAGGGACTCCAGTTCGGCCGCGCAGCCGTGGACGTCGCCGATGATGTCGAACGGGCCGGTGAGGTGGGTCAGGTCGTTGTACCGCTTCTCGGTGACGACGGTGGCCTGTTCCACCTCCTCCACGCCGCGCAGCACGTGCACCTTGCGGAAGCCCTCGCGTTCCAAGTGGCGGAGGGAGCGGCGGAGTTCGCGGATGTGCCGCTGGACGACGCGGCGCGGCAGGTCGGCCCGGTCGGCGCGGGTCGCGTTGCGGGCGACGCACACCTCCTCGGGCACGTCGAGCACGACGGCGACGGGCAGCACGTCGTGCCGCCGGGCGAGGTCGATCAACTGCCTGCGGGAGTCGGACTGGACGCTGGTGGCGTCGACGACGGTGCGGCGCCCGGCGGCGAGCCGCTTGCCCGCGATGTAGTGGAGGACGTCGAAGGCGTCCTTGGTGGCGCTCTGGTCGTTCTCGTCGTCGGCGACCAGGCCGCGGCAGAAGTCGGAGGAGATCACCTCGGTCGGCTCGAAGTGCTTGCGGGCGAAGGTCGACTTGCCGGACCCGGAGGCGCCGACGAGGACGACGAGGGAGAGGTCGGTGACGGGCAGGGTGCGCGCCCGCGGTGCGCGGTTCTCGGTCATGCCGCCTCCTTCTCGACGGTGGCCTTCAGGGTGAACACGGCCATCTGGGTGGGCGGGCCCACCTCGGGGTCGTCGGGTCCCACCCCGGTGAACGCGACGGTGTAGCCGTGCCGTTCGGCGACGGCGGCGGCCCAGGCGCCGAACTCGGCGCGGGTCCACTCGAACCGGTGGTCGCCGTGCCGGACATGCCCGGCCGGGAGGGACTCCCAGCGGACGTTGTACTCGACGTTCGGGGTCGTCACCAGGACGGTCCCGGGGCGGGCGGCGCCGAACACCGCGTACTCCAGGGCGGGCAGCCGGGGCAGGTCGAGGTGTTCGATCACCTCGCTGAGGACGGCTGCGTCGTAGCCCTTGAGCCGGGTGTCGGTGTAGGCGAGGGAGCCCTGGAGGAGGGTCACGCGGGACGCCTGCCGCTCCCCCAGCCGGTCCAGCTTGAGCCGCCTGCCCGCGATGGTGAGGGCGCGCATCGACACGTCGACGCCGACGATCTCGGTGAACCGGGCGTCCTTGAGGAGCGTCTGCACCAACTGGCCCTGGCCGCAGCCCAGATCGAGGACGCGGGTGGCGCCGCTGCCGCGCAGGGCGGCCAGGATCGCGTCCCTGCGCTGCTGGGCGAGCGGGGTCGGCCGCTCCTGGGTCTCGGTCTCCTCGGCGACCGCGTTGTCGATCTCGGTGACGTCGCTGTCGTCGCTCTCCGCGAGCCTGACCAGTTCGAGGCGCTCCCTCGCCTGCCGGGTCAGCGTCCAGCGGCGGGCCAGGTAGCGGCTGGTGATGAGGTCCTGCTCGGGGTGGCCGGGCAGCCAGCCCTCGCCTGCCCGCAGCAGCTTGTCCACCTCGTCGGGGGCGACCCAGTAGTGCTTGGCGTCGTCGAGGACCGGCAGCAGGACGTAGAGGTGGCGCAGCGCCTCGGCGAGGGTGCGCAGCTCCGACTCCAGGACGAGCCGCACATAGCGGGAGTCGCCCCACTGGGGGAACTCGGCGTCCAGCGGCACGGGTTCGGCGGTGACCGTCCAGCCGAGCGGTTCGAAGAGGCGCCGGACCAGACCGGGGCCGCCGCGCGCGGGCAGCGCGGGGATCTCGACGCGCAGCGGCAGCGGCCGCGCCGCCCGTTCGGGGCGGGACGCGCAGACGCCGCGCATGGCGGTGGAGAAGACGGCGCTGAGGGCGACCGCGAGCAGCGAGGAGGCCGCGTAGGGGCGGTCGTTGACGTACTGGGCGAGTGCCGCGTCGGGGGCGCCGCCGCGGCCCTTGCCCTTGCCGCGCCTGACCAGCGCCACCGCGTCGACCTCCAGCAGCAGGGCCGCCGTGCAGCGCGCGGTGTCGGCCTCGGGGTAGAGGACGTGCGCGGTGCCGTAGGAGGTGGAGAACGCCTGCGCCCGGTCGGGATGCTTGTGGAGCAGGTGTCCCAGATCGGTGGCGGGGCGTTCGGACGTGCCGGTGGTGGTGAGGGTCAGGAACATGCGGAGGGCCTCTCCGACGGGCGGACGGGGGAACGGCGGTGGGACGGTCGGCGCGCGCGAAAGCCCCCGGGGCGCTGGTCCCCGGGGGCTCGGCAGCACGACGGTGTCACCCTCGCACGCGCGGCCTGACCGGCGCCCTCGTTTATCGGGGCGCCCGCGCGCGGCGCGCCGTCACGTCAGTTGCGACTGCACCTCGGCGGAGATCAGCTCCAGGTGGTCCAGATCGTCCAGGTCGAGGATCTGGAGGTAGAGGCGGCTAGCGCCGGTCTCGGCGTAGCGGCCGATCTTGTCGACGACCTCGGCCGGGGACCCGGCGAGTCCGTTGGCCTTCAGCTCGTCGGCCTCGCGGCCGATGGCGGCGGCGCGGCGGGCGAGTTCCCGGTCGTCCTTGCCGACGCAGGCGACGAGGGCGGCGGAGTAGACGAGGTCGTCGGCGGCGCGTCCGGCCTGCTCGGCGGCGGCGCGGACCCGGCCGAACTGGCGGGCGCTGTCCTCGACGGAGGCGAAGGGGATGTTGAACTCGTCGGCGTACCGGGCCGCGAGGCGCGGGGTGCGGGTCGCGCCGTGGCCGCCGATCAGGACCGGGATCTTCGCCTGGGCGGGCTTGGGCAGCGCGGGCGAGTCGGTGAGGTCGTAGTACGCGCCGTGGAAGTCGAAGGTCTCGCCGGTCCTGGTCGCCCACAGGCCGGTGACGATGTCGAGCTGCTCCTCCAGGCGGCCGAACTTCTCCTTCGGGAAGGGGATGCCGTACGCGGTGTGCTCCTGCTCGAACCAGCCTGCGCCGAGGCCGAGTTCGACCCGGCCGCCGGACATCTGGTCGACCTGGGCGACCTGGATGGCGAGGACGCCGGGGAGCCGGAAGGTGCCGGCGGTCATCAGGGTGCCGAGGCGGACGCGGCTGGTCTCGCGGGCCAGTCCGGCGAGGGTGATCCAGGCGTCGGTGGGACCCGGGAGGCCGTCCCCGTCGCCCATGGACAGGTAGTGGTCGGAGCGGAAGAAAGCGTCGAACCCGAGGTCCTCGGTGGCCTTCGCCACGGTCAGAAGGGTTTCGTAGGTGGCCCCCTGCTGGGGCTCGGTGAAGATGCGAAGATCCATGCGCCCATCCTGCCCGGTCGGCTGCTCGCGGGCCGCACCGGTGCCGCCCGGCGGGTCTCCGTCCCGTCCCACGGCAGGTCTCCGTCCCACGCCACGGCAGGTCTCCGTCCCGCGGCGCGCTCGGCCCGGGGCGGGCCGGAAGGCCGCCGCAGCCTGCTCCCCGTCCCGCGGCCGTTCGGCCCGGGGCGGGCGGGCGGCCGTGTCAGCCTGCCTCCCGTTCCGGCAGGAGCGACTCCCGGTCGGCGAGCTTGCGCAGCATCTCCCTGACCCGGTCCCTCGACTCGTCCGCCGCGTCGATGGCCTCCATGCACTGCCAGTAGGTGCCCTCGTCGTCCACCGAGCAGGCGAGGCCGACCAGGGCGATGCCCACCTCGCCGAGGAGGCCGCCGAGGTGGCGCAGGGTCCGGCCCGCGTCGCCCAGCTCGGTCAACTGGGCCGCGCGCAGCTCCTCCAGGGTGAGGTCGGGCGCCTCCAGGACTCCGCAGCCCCGGCCCGCCAGCTCCGTCAACCCCAGTGCCTCGCCCCGCAGTTCGGGTGGACCCGTCACCGCGAGGCGGCTGCCTATCGCCTGTGCCAGGGCCTGTGCCTGCCACACCTCCGTCAGAATGTCCGGCGTGCCGCCGGTCCCCGCCAGAGCACGTCTGCTCTTCACGATGAGCCGCACCGCGTCCATGCGCTGTCCCTGCCCGTCCGTCTGTGACGCGCTCCGCGCGCGCCCGTCCCGAACACCGCTGTTCACTACCCAGAGTGAGGGTTGACGGGGAAGAACGCCAGAGTAAGACCGAAATCTGTGGACAACGAATCGGTGTCAGGCCCGATTTCGACTACGCAGAGTGAAAACGGAGGAGACAACTCTTCTCGACTTCCTTCACCGGGGGCCGACACCCCCTCCGCCGGGGCCGGTTCAGGGCGCGGGGAAGCGGTGCTCGTTGCGGTCGATCTTGGCGTCGAGGGCCGCCAGCGCGTCGACGCCGAGCACCTCGCACAACTGGAGCAGGTAGGCGAGGACGTCGGCGACCTCGTCACGGACCCGGTGCGCGGTGTCCGGGTCGTCCATCACCCGCGCCGACTGCTCCGGGGTCAACCACTGGAAGATCTCGACGAGTTCGGACGCCTCCACACTGAGCGCGGCGACGAGGTTCTTGGGGGTGTGGAACTGCTGCCAGTCTCGGGCGGCGGCGAAACGGGCCAGCCTGCGCTGGAGTCCCGCCACGTCGAGGGGCGCGCCCTGGGGGCCGGGGAGAGGTTCGGTCACGGTTCCAGGTGTACCACCGCCGCTCCCCGCCCCCGGTCACAGGCCCGTCGGCTCCACGCCCCCCATCCGGTCCGTGACCTGGGTCCCGGACGGCGTCAGGAGGAACACGTTGCGGTCCACCCGGTGCATCCCGCTCGCCAGGCCGAAGACGACGCCGGTGCTGAAGTCCAGCACCCGCTTGGCGGTGTCGCCCTCCGCGCCGCTGAGGTCGAGCAGCACGGGGATCCCCGCCATCAGGGTCTCGGCGACCTCGCGGGCGTCCGCGAAGACGTTGACCCGCAGGACGACGAACCGCCGCCGGACCTCCGTCTCGTCGTCCGGCATCGTCCGGTGGCCCACCGCGGACGGCCAGGCGTCCCGGCCCCGCAACGGCACGACCTGGGCGAGCCCTTCCCACTGTTCATCGGTGACGTCGTGGCTGTTCACCGGCTCCCCCCGACCTGACTCGCACTCGTTTCCTGCACCAGTCAATTCTTACGCCAAGTCACCCGTTCGGCCCAACAACGACACGGTGCGACCGTCGACATCAGCCCTATCGCCCGCAGTTCGACCAGAACCGTGCGACTTCGACCGCTTTCTTGCGGATCGAGGCTTCTTACTCGCCTCACACCGGACTCTTCACCTCCCCGGACGCCGCCCTCACCGGGCCCGACTACGGTCCTGTGTCGTGCACTTGGCAGAAACGCAGCTGGTGACACCCGGTCGGCGGACACAGTCGGCGGTGTCCGCCGCGCCGGAACCCCCCGCGCAGTGGCACCGGGTCATCACCCTCCTCGCCGACGTCAGCCTCTTCATCGGCACCCGCTCGGTGTGGACGCAGGCGGCCGGACACCGTCTCCTCGTCGCCGCCGTCATCTCCGTCTGCTACGCGTCCATCCTGGTCTGCGGGGTGCTGGCCCTGGTGGTCCGCCGGTCCCGCTCGCTGGCCCGGGTGGACCTCGCCGTGCTGGTCACCGCCGTCGCCCTCGCGCTGTGCGCCTGGGTGATGAACCACGCCGGTTCCGACGAGGCCCTGCTCACCACCCAGGCCGCCAGGGAACTCGTCGCGGGCCACGCCGTCTACGGGCAGCCGTGGCCCTGGCTGTTCCGGCCCGGCGTCGCCCTCACCCCGACCGTCACCGGCGGCTACGACTTCACCTACGGCTATCCGCCGCTCGCCCCGCTGCTCACCGCGCCGCTGCTGTGGATCGGCCACGGTGGTGCCCCCGCGACGGCGCTGAGCACCGGCGCGCTGATCACCGGCACCGCCGTGCTGTGGCGGATGCTGCCGGTGCCGTGGCGGTCGGCGGCCACCATGGTCTGCCTCGGCTTCGGCCTCCTGCCCACCTACGGCCGTCTCGGCTACCCGGCGCTGACCGGCCTCGCGCTGCTCGTCCCGGTCGTGGTGGGCTGGCCGGGGACCGGGCGGGGCGGTCGCCTCGGCCCGGCCGGACTGGCCCGCGCCGCCTGCCTGGGGGCCGCGTGCGCCGCGCAGCAACTGCCGTGGTTCCTGGCGCCCTTCCTGCTCGCCGGGATCTACGCGGTGCGCAGGGGCGAACTGGGCGGCCGGGCCGCGGCGTCGGTGGTCCTGCGGGTCGCCGGGACCGCCGCCACCGTCTGGCTGCTGATCAACACGTACTTCCTGGTGAGCGAGGAGGGCGCCTGGCTGCGCGGGATCGCGCTGCCGCTGACCCAGGGCGCGGTGCTGCACGGCCAGGGGCTGGTGGGCGTCTCGCTCTACCTCACCGGCGGCAGCGACCGGCTGGACTGGTACGGGCACGCGAGCCTGCTGCTGGCGGCCGGACTGCTCGCGCTGCTGGTGCTGTTCATGCGCCGTCTCGGCCCGGCCGCGACCGTCCTGCCGTGGTGCGCGTTCTTCCTCGCGACCCGCTCGCAGGACGGCTACTACCTGATGATGACGCCACTGTGGCTGGCGGCCGCGGTGACCGCGCCGCCCGCCGCCTTCGCGGGCGCCTGGCAGCCGCGCCCCCGGCCG
>NZ_FMCI01000174.1 GCF_900091845.1 Streptomyces sp. SolWspMP-5a-2 | reverse complement strand
GCCGGGCCGCGGCCCGGCCCGGGACCCTGGACCGGCGGTGTGCGGCCCCCCGTCTCGGAGGACGTCCTGACCTGGCCGCGGGTTCTGGGCGCGGGGTGCGCGGCGGTGCTGGTCGTGCTGCCGACGGCCGGTTTCCTCGCCGTCCTGGTGCTGACGACGCTCGTCAAGTGAGCCGGGGGCGGACTCCTAGGATGAGCTGATGATCCGAGTGCTCATCGCCGACGACGAGGCGCTGATGCGCGTCGGTATCCGGCTGATCCTGGAGAACGCCGGGGACATCGAGGTCGTCGCCGAGGCGGGCGACGGCCGGGAAGCCGCCGCGGCCTGCCGCGCCCAGCCCGTCGACGTCGCCCTCCTCGACCTGCAGATGCCGGTCAGCGACGGTGTCACCGCCGCCGAGGACATCGGCCGCCTGTCGCCCCGCACCTGTGTCGTCATGCTGACCGCGTTCGGCGAGGAGGCGAGCGTCGCGCGCGCCCTGCGGGCCGGGGCGAGCGGCTACCTCCTCAAGGACACCGGCCCCCAGGACCTGATCGACGCCGTGCGGCGCGCCGCGCGGGGCGAACCGGTGCTGGCCCCGCGGATCACCCGCGGGCTGCTCGACCGGCACACCCGGACCGAACTGCGCGCCGAGGCCGCCCGGCGCCGGACGGCGGAGCTGACCCCGGCCGAACGGGACGTCCTGCGGCTGCTCGCCACCGGGCTGTCCAACGGAGAGATCGCCGACCGGCTGCGGCTGAGCGCCGGGACGGTCAAGGCGCACATCAGCCGCGTCCTGACCCGCACCGGCTGCGCCAACCGCGTCCAGGCCGCCGTCCTGGCCCACGACGCGGGCCTGCTCCACGACGCCTGACCCGGCCGCCCGGGAGGGGGACATCGATGCCGGGCCGGTGCCGTGCGTCGGGAGTACCGTGGACAGCGCCGAGGGCGCTTCGCACACCGGCTGCCGGGCCGGGTCGTTCTCGGTGAGCGACGTATCCCCGCGACCGCGCCCGCGCGGCCGACCGGGAGACAGGTCAGCGCCATGGCCCCTTACTACACCGTCGCGGCGTTCCTGGTGCTGGTCGCCATGGGCGTCTACGTCATCCACCGGCTCAACGCCCAGGAGTCGGGACGCGTCCTGGCGCACCGCTCCACCGGACTGCTGCACGGGCTGCGCAGGCTCCGCCGCTCCCGCACCGCCGACCGCCCCGACCGCACGCCCCCGCCGCGGCCGTGACCAGCCCGCTCCCCTCCCCCGGCGGCCCGCGGGCGGCGGCCCACAAGGACGGCATCCGGGTGCGCCCGCTCAGCCGCTGGCAGGCCCAGGACCTGCGCGCTGACCTCGCCGACCTCTGCGTCCGGCCCTCCCCGGCGGCGGTCGGCGACCGGCGGGACTTCCTCGGCCGGTTCGACGACGCCCTGCGGCGGCCCGGCTTCACCCTGCTCGTCGCCGAGACGACGACGGTCGTCGGCTGCGCCTACGGCGTGCCGGTGGGCCGCGGCGACCTGTGGTGGCGCGACGTCGACCGGGGACGGCGGCCCGCGGCCGCGCGGCTCACCACCGAGGGCCGGGTCCTCGCCGTCACGCAGGTGGTGGCCGACCCGCACGGACAGAGCCGCGCCGTCGCCCGGCGGCTCCAGGAACGGCTGCTCGCGCTGCGCGACGCGGCCCTCGGACTGACCCTCCTCGACCCCGCCGACCGGGCCGCGCGCTCGGCCCTCGCCTCCTGGGGCTGGCAGGACATCGGGGACGTCGTCCGGTTTCCGGGGCCCGTCGTGCGGCGCGCGCTGGTGCTGGAGCGGGGGGCGCGCGAGCCGTCCGTCCCGCCGCCACCGGCGCACGGCACGGCGTCCGCGCCGGGCGGGGGCGGCTGACCGGCGCGGGTCCGGCGCGTCGCGCGGTTTACCGCGCCCGTCCCGACCTGGCACCATGCCGGTTCCCGGGGTGTGCGCCCCGTGGTCGGGGGAGGGGCGGATGGCTATGGCTGAGGCGTACTTGCGCAGACTGTCCCGCTGGCAGGCCGAGCAGCAGCGGGAGGCCGTCGCCGACGTCCACATGGCGGCGTACCAGGGCACGGCGGGCGACGACCACCGCGACCGGCGCGGCTTCCTCGACCGTTTCGAGCGGCAGGTGCAGCGCACCGGCTTCGACATGGTGGTCGCCGACGGCGGCAGCCTGGCCGGTGCCGTCTACGGGTTCCGGCTCGACCGCGACGACGACTGGTGGTCGGGCCTGCCGGGCGGGCCGCCGCCGGAGATCGAGGAGCTGACGGCGTCGGGGAGGGCGTTCCTGCTGGCGGAGCTGATGGTGCGGCCGATTCACCGTCGCAAAGGCATCGCGACCCGGATGACCGACCTGCTGCTGGCCCGTCTCCAGCCCGATCTGGTGGTCGCGGCCGTCGACCGGCCGGGCGAACCGGAGGGGCGGGCGCGGCGGCGCGGACGCGTGCGCGCCTCGGGGTGGTCGGAGGCGTCGGCGACC
>NZ_FMCI01000069.1 GCF_900091845.1 Streptomyces sp. SolWspMP-5a-2 | reverse complement strand
AAACCTCTTCGTCAACACCCCCGACATCCTGCACGCCTCCCTCCAGCACGGCGGCAGGCCCGCCTTCGAGGTCCGCGCCGTCCTGGCCGCCACCCTCTCCCCCACCTGGGGCGTCTACAGCGGCTACGAACTCTGCGAGAACACCCCCCTGCGCGAGGGCAGCGAGGAGTACCTCGACTCCGAGAAGTACCAACTCCGCCCCCGCGACTGGGAGGCCGCCGCCCGCGAGGGCCGCACCATCGCCCCCCTCATCACCCGCCTCAACGAGATCCGCCGGGCGAGCCCGGCCCTGCGGCAACTGCGCGACCTGCACTTCCATCCCGTGGACCAGGAGTCGGTGATCGCGTACTCGAAGCGGAGCGGATCGAACACGGTTCTGGTGGTCGCCAACCTCGACCCGCACCACACCCAGGAGGCGACGGTCTCGTTGGACATGCCGCAACTCGGCCTGGACTGGCACGAGTCGGTGCCGGTGCGCGACGAGCTGACCGGCGAGACCTATCACTGGGGCAGGGCCAACTACGTGCGTCTGGAGCCGGGGCACCGGCCCGCGCACGTCTTCACCGTCCTGCGACCGTCCACCCCGCAGATCGGAGGGTCACCCACCATATGATCGTCAACGAGCCCGTTCCGGACACCTTCGAGGACACCCCCGCCAAGGACCGGGACCCGGATTGGTTCAAGCGCGCGGTCTTCTACGAGGTCCTCGTCCGGTCCTTCCAGGACAGCAACGGCGACGGCGTCGGTGACCTCAAGGGCCTCACCGCCAAGCTCGACTACCTCCAGTGGCTGGGCATCGACTGCATCTGGCTCCCGCCCTTCTTCAAGTCGCCCCTGCGCGACGGCGGTTACGACGTCTCCGACTACACCGCCGTCCTCCCCGAGTTCGGCGACCTCGCCGACTTCGTCGAGTTCGTCGACGCCGCCCACCAGCGCGGCATGCGCGTCATCATCGACTTCGTCATGAACCACACCAGCGACCAGCACCCGTGGTTCCAGGAGTCCCGCAAGGACCCCGACGGCCCCTACGGCGACTACTACGTCTGGGCCGACGACGACAAGCAGTTCCCCGAGGCGCGGATCATCTTCGTCGACACCGAGGCCTCCAACTGGACCTTCGACCCGGTCCGCAAGGAGTACTACTGGCACCGGTTCTTCTCCCACCAGCCGGACCTCAACTACGAGAACCCGGCGGTCCAGGAGGAGATGGTCTCGGCGCTGCGGTTCTGGCTGGACCTCGGCATCGACGGGTTCCGGCTGGACGCGGTCCCCTACCTGTACCAGCAGGAGGGCACCAACTGCGAGAACCTCCCGGCGACCCACGAGTTCCTGAAGCGGGTGCGCAAGGAGATCGACGCGCACTATCCGGACACGGTGCTGCTGGCAGAGGCCAACCAGTGGCCCGAGGACGTCGTCGACTACTTCGGCGACTACCGCAGCGGCGGCGACGAGTGCCACATGGCGTTCCACTTCCCCGTCATGCCCCGCATCTTCATGGCCGTGCGCCGCGAGTCGCGCTACCCGGTCTCCGAGATCCTCGCGAAGACGCCCGCGATCCCGTCGGGCTGCCAGTGGGGGATCTTCCTGCGCAACCACGACGAGCTGACCCTGGAGATGGTCACCGACGAGGAACGCGACTACATGTGGGCCGAGTACGCCAAGGACCCGCGGATGCGCGCCAACATCGGCATCCGCCGCCGCCTCGCCCCGCTCCTGGACAACGACCGCAACCAGATCGAACTCTTCACCGCGCTGCTGCTGTCGCTGCCCGGCTCGCCGATCCTGTACTACGGCGACGAGATCGGCATGGGCGACAACATCTGGCTCGGCGACCGCGATGCCGTCCGCACCCCGATGCAGTGGACGCCCGACCGCAACGCGGGCTTCTCCTCCTGCGACCCCGGGCGGCTCTCGCTGCCCACGATCATGGACCCCGTGCACGGTTACCAGGTCACCAACGTCGAGGCGTCGATGTCGTCGCCGTCGTCGCTGCTGCACTGGACCCGCCGCATGATCGAGATCCGCAAGCAGAACCCCGCCTTCGGCCTCGGCACCTACACCGAGCTGCCGTCGTCGAACCCGGCGGTGATCGCGTTCCTGCGGGAGTACGAGGACGACCTCGTGCTCTGCGTGAACAACTTCTCCCGCTTCGCCCAGCCGACCGAGCTGGACCTGCGGGCCTTCACCGGCCGCCACCCGGTCGAGCTGTTCGGCGGGGTGCGCTTCCCCGCCGTCGGCGAACTGCCGTACCTGCTGACCCTCGGCAGCCACGGCTTCTACTGGTTCCGGCTCCGCAAGGACGCCGCCTAGGGCCCGCCCGAACTCGGGACGGGGGCGTTTCCCCTGTCCCGACCGGGGCACCCATCAGTAACACCCCACCCGGGGAAAGGACGCGCCGCCATGTCGGAAGCCTTCACCCGCTCCGCGAGCCCGGCAGACGCCGGACTCGGCCTCCTCCCCTCCCTGGACCCGCTGCTGCGGGAGTGGCTGCCGCGGCAGCGCTGGTTCGCCGGGAAGGGCCGCCCGGTCACCGGGTTCACCCTCGCCGCCGTCACCGAACTGCTGCCGTCGGACCGCCGCCTCGGCCTGCACCACCTGCTGGTGCGCGCCCACCAGCCACCCGTGCCGGGCGCCGCCGCGCAGCCCGGGGACTGCTACCAGCTCCTGATAGGCGCGCGCGAGGCGCTGCCGCCCCGGCTGGCGCCCGCGCTGATCGGCCATGTCGAACAGGGCCCGCTCGCCGGACGCACGGTGTACGACGCCCTCTGCGACCCCCGGCCCGCCGACGTGCTCCTGGAGGCGTTCCGCTCCCAGGCCCGCATCGGCGGGCTCCGTTTCGAACGGGACACCGGGCAGGACATCCGGTCAGGACTGGTCCCCCGCCCGGTCACGACCGAGCAGTCCAACTCGTCCGTCATCTATGGCGATACGTTCATCCTGAAGCTGCTGCGCCGGATCGTGCCCGGCGTCAACCCCGACCTCGAACTCCCGCTCGCGCTCGCCCGCGAGCACTGCCCCAGGGTGCCGCCGCCGACCGCCTGGCTGCGGGCCGACCTGGACGGGGAGCCGTCGGTCCTCGCCGTCCTCCAGCCGTTCGTGCAGGGCGCGGCCGACGGCTGGGAGCTGGCGCTGCGGGAACTCGCCAAGGGCGAGGACTTCTGCGCCGAGGCCCGCGCCCTGGGCCGCGCCACCGCCGAGGTGCACACGGCGCTGGCCCGCGCGCTGCCCACCGTCACCCTCGGCCGCGCGCAACTGCGGCTGACGGTCGACGGCATGGTGGAGCGCCTGGAGGCGGCGGCGCTGGCGGTGCCGGTGCTGCGCCCCCATGTGCCCGCGCTGCGCTCGGCGTTCACCGCCCTGTCCGACCTCGCCGACGAGGGCCGCACCTGGGTCGCCCAGCGCGTCCACGGCGATCTGCACCTCGGGCAGTGCCTGCGGTCACCGGACGGCGAGTGGTCGCTGATCGACTTCGAGGGCGAGCCGTCGAAGCCGCTGCCGGAGCGGCGGCTGCCGCAGCCCGCCTCGCGCGACATCGCGGGGATGCTGCGCTCCTTCGACTACGCGGCGCACTCGGCCGGGGTGCGGGCCCCCGGGTGGGCCGCAGCGTGCCGGGCCGCGTTCTGCACGGGATACGCGCAGGTCAGCGGGGAGGACCCGCGTACGGACCCGGTGCTGCTGCGCGCCTACGAGACCGACAAGGCGATCTACGAGGTCGTCTACGAGGCCCGTCACCGCCCCGACTGGCTCACCGTGCCGATGGCGGCGATCGAGCGGTACGCGACCCCGACCGAACCCTTCTGACCCGCCCCGACCCCCGTCTAGGAGGCGCAGCCAGTGACCCCCGCCCCCGTCCAGCGGTCCGGATCCGCAGAGGCCGTCCGAGGAACCGGCCGTCCCGGAGAAGAAGGCCGCGGGCAAGGACCCGGCCGCGAAGAAGGCCCCGAGCAGGAAGGCCGCCGCCGGGAAGGGCGCCGCCGGGAAGACGGCCGCCAAGAGGCCCGCCGCGCAGAAGGGCGCGGCCGGGCGGAAGGCGCCGCGGGAGGACGCC
>NZ_FMCI01000264.1 GCF_900091845.1 Streptomyces sp. SolWspMP-5a-2 | reverse complement strand
CCGCCCGCGGCGCGACCCCGGCCGCGGGCGGAACCCGCCGCGGTCCCCGGCCGCCGGTGCCCGAATCGCCCGACCCCGCCCCCCGGCCGCCCGGCCGCCGTGGCTACCCTGGGGCCATGGACTACGTCTCCGCGCTCGTGCCCCCGGTCGTCATGGCCGTGTTCTTCATCGGTGTGATCAGGGTGATCGTGAAGACCCAGGGCGGGGCCAACAAGGCGAAGGAGGACGCGGCCGTCGACGCCGTGCTCGCCCGCGCCGACGGCACCCGCCAGGGCGGCGCGGCGGCCGACGGCGGCTGACCGGCCGCGGCGGACCGCCGGCAGGGCGTACGACACCGGACACCCGGCGCCGTACGCCCCTTTTTGATCCCGTTTGCCGCGAACGCGCACGTCCGGCACGCCAATGCCGGTATCTCCCACTATTGTGCTGTGCTGTGCCTCGCCCATTGGGAGAACTCGAAGACGCGGTCATGACGCGGGTGTGGAAGTGGAACCGCCCGGTGACCGTTCGAGAAGTCCTGGAAGACCTTCAGCGGGAACGGACCATCGCCTACACCACGGTGATGACCGTTTTGGACAATCTCCATCAGAAGGGCTGGGTGCGCCGCGAGGCGGAAGGCCGGGCCTATCGATATGAGGCCGTCTCCACCAGGGCCGCCTACGCCGCCGCCCTGATGAACGACGCGTGGTCGCACAGTGACAACCCGGCCGCCGCTCTCGTCGCCTTCTTCGGGATGATGAGCGACGAACAGCGACAGGCCCTCAGCGACGCCGTGCGGATCGTCCAGGGACCGGAAACCCCGGAACACGGGAACCAGAACCCCGGCTCGGCGCCCGGCGACCCCGGGCGATAGCGTCCGCACATGTCAGCACAGCGCCCCGAAGGCACCGAAGTCAGCGCTAAAGCCATCACCGTCCGCCGGGCCCGCACCAGCGATGTCACGGCCGTGCGCCGTCTCCTTGACGCCTACGTCCGGGACCGCATCCTGCTCGACAAAGCGACGGTGACGCTTTACGAGGACATCCAGGAGTTCTGGGTCGCCGAACGGGACGACAACGCCGAGGTGGTCGGCGCCGGGGCGCTGCACGTGATGTGGGAAGACCTCGCCGAAGTGCGGACTCTGGCGGTCAAGCCGGGACTCAAGGGCGCCGGGGTGGGGCACCAGCTCCTGGAGAAGTTGCTGCACACCGCCCGATGGCTCGGCGTTCGGCGCGTTTTCTGCCTCACCTTCGAAGTCGACTTCTTCGCCAAGCACGGCTTCGTCGAGATCGGCGAGACGCCCGTCGACACGGATGTCTACGCGGAGCTGCTGCGTTCCTATGACGAGGGCGTGGCGGAGTTCCTCGGTCTCGAACGGGTGAAACCGAACACCTTGGGCAACAGCCGGATGCTTCTGCATCTGTGATCGCCGCGGGGTATTCGACCGCGCCGCCCTGCCCACGTTCCCTATGTCCGAAACGCACATGTTTCCGGACCCGCTCACGTCTCCCGGTCTCTCCGGGGGGTTTGTGTTTTTCCCCCAAAAGCGGTTTGCTTTCCGACGTACTGCTGTACTGCATATAACAGGGGGCGGCGAAACGGCGGACGCCGCGGGCATCCGGCCCCTACGTTATGGATGAAAGGAAATCCGGTGGCACAGAAGGTTCAGGTCCTTCTTGTCGATGACCTCGACGGCGGCGAGGCGGACGAGACCGTGACGTTCGCGTTGGACGGCAAGACGTACGAGATTGATCTCACGACCGCCAATGCGGACAAGCTCCGCGGTCTTCTGGACGCTTACGTGAAGGGCGGCCGGCGTACCGGTGGCCGTTCTTCCGGCGGACGCGGAAAGCGCGCGGCCGCGGGCGGCAGCCAGGACACCGCGCAGATCCGCGCCTGGGCGAAGGAGAACGGCTACGAGGTCAACGACCGCGGCCGTGTCCCGGCGTCCATCCGTGAGGAATACGAGAAGGCCAACGGCTGATCAGGGACATGCGGCGGGACCTGCGGCGACCGTGCCGGGGGTCAGGCGCGCGAGCGCCGCAGCCGCAACCGGTGGCACTGCGTGGCCACCGTGTCCACGAGTCGCACCAGATCGGGGGCGTCCCCACCGCCCCCCAGGGCCGGCATCGCCGGCAGCGAGGACTCGGCCTCGCACCCAGGCTCGGGGGGCCGCATCCACACGGCGGCCCCCTGCAGAGCGTCCGGGACCCGCGCGGCGGACCTCGGCCCCGGCACCCTTCCCGGTGCGGGCGGCGCCGGGGCGTCCATGAGACCGCCCTCCCCGACCGCCGTCAGACCGAGCGGCAGCGCCCCCCATTCCAGCCAGGCCAGCACCCCCGGCACCTCCCGCGCGGCGCCCGCGGCCAGCAGCAGCCGCATCCGGTCGCCCTGGACGGCCACCGGAGAGCCCGGCGCCAGATGCCGCAGCGCGGCCCGGCCCGCCTCGGCCGGTACGTCGAGGACGTCGAAGCGCGGGCCCACCACGAGCCGCAGCGGGAACCCGTCCGCCGCGGGCACGGTCGGCCAGCCCAGTTCGTTCTCGTACCAGCGGCGGACGGCGCCGGGGTCCCGGCCGGACCCTGCGGGCGCGGGCGCCGCGGGACCCGGAGCCCGGCGCGGGAGCGGAACGGCGCCGGGATCCGTAGGAAGGGGCGGGGTGACCGGACGGAGGCTGCCAACCATGACAGGCGAACTCCCGGAAAGCCCCGCGGGTTACGCTGAGTGCCCGGACGTGCGCACCGCGTTCCCGGCGCGGGGGCGTGCGGAGGTGCGGGGAGGCACAAGGTTGTTCGCCCGTAGCGGAGGGAACCGGGGCGCGCGGCATGGACTGTCAGTGCCGGCGGGTAAGACATCCCTAGTGGGAGGGGTCGACACGCGGGGCGGGCCGTCTCACGTTCGCCATCGGCGTACTGGAGACAGGGGTAACTGCCTGGCCTGCGGGAACATCGTCTCGCACCATCGGGTTGGAGCACATGTCGGCGTACGGGGTCAGGAGGCAGAGTTGGTTCTCGGTCCGGTGTCGGCAGTTGGAATGAGCGGTCCCCGCTTGCGGGACTAAGCTGCGGAAGGACAGGGAGGGGAAGTTCCCCCCACTGCCTGACCGCTCTGAGGAGCGATTAACGATGTTCGAGAGGTTCACCGACCGCGCGCGGCGGGTTGTCGTCCTGGCTCAGGAAGAAGCCCGGATGCTCAACCACAACTACATCGGCACCGAGCACATCCTCCTGGGCCTGATCCACGAGGGTGAGGGTGTCGCCGCCAAGGCCCTTGAGAGCCTCGGGATTTCGCTCGAGGCGGTCCGCCAGCAGGTGGAGGAGATCATCGGCCAGGGCCAGCAGGCCCCGTCCGGGCACATCCCCTTCACCCCCCGTGCCAAGAAGGTCCTGGAGCTGTCGCTCCGCGAGGCCCTTCAGCTGGGCCACAACTACATCGGCACGGAGCACATCCTGCTCGGCCTGATCCGTGAGGGCGAGGGCGTCGCCGCCCAGGTCCTGGTCAAGCTGGGTGCCGACCTCAACCGGGTGCGGCAGCAGGTCATCCAGCTGCTCTCCGGCTACCAGGGCAAGGAGACCGCCACCGCGGGCGGCCCTGCCGAGGGCACTCCCTCGACGTCCCTGGTCCTCGACCAGTTCGGCCGCAACCTCACCCAGGCCGCCCGAGAGTCCAAGCTCGACCCGGTCATCGGGCGCGAGAAGGAGATCGAGCGGGTCATGCAGGTGCTGTCCCGCCGCACCAAGAACAACCCGGTGCTGATCGGTGAGCCCGGCGTCGGCAAGACCGCCGTCGTCGAGGGCCTCGCGCAGGCCATCGTCAAGGGCGAGGTGCCCGAGACCCTCAAGGACAAGCACCTCTACACCCTGGACCTCGGCGCGCTGGTCGCGGGCTCCCGCTACCGCGGTGACTTCGAGGAGCGCCTGAAGAAGGTGCTCAAGGAGATCCGCACCCGCGGCGACATCATCCTGTTCATCGACGAGCTGCACACGCTGGTCGGTGCGGGTGCCGCCGAGGGCGCCATCGACGCCGCCTCGATCCTCAAGCCGATGCTGGCCCGCGGTGAGCTCCAGACCATCGGTGCCACCACGCTCGACGAGTACCGCAAGCACCTGGAGAAGGACGCGGCCCTCGAACGCCGCTTCCAGCCCATCCAGGTCGCCGAGCCGTCGCTGCCGCACACGATCGAGATCCTCAAGGGCCTGCGGGACCGCTACGAGGCCCACCACCGGGTCTCCATCACCGACGAGGCGCTGGTCCAGGCCGCCACCCTGGCCGACCGGTACATCTCGGACCGCTTCCTGCCGGACAAGGCGATCGACCTGATCGACGAGGCCGGTTCCCGGATGCGCATCCGCCGGATGACCGCGCCGCCGGACCTGCGCGAGTTCGACGAGAAGATCGCCGGTGTCCGCCGGGACAAGGAGTCCGCGATCGACTCGCAGGACTTCGAGAAGGCCGCCTCCCTCCGCGACAAGGAGAAGCAGCTCCTGGCCGCCAAGGCCAAGCGGGAGAAGGAGTGGAAGGCCGGCGACATGGACGTCGTCGCCGAGGTCGACGGCGAGCTGATCGCCGAGGTCCTCGCCACGGCCACCGGCATCCCGGTCTTCAAGCTGACCGAGGAGGAGTCCTCCCGCCTGCTGCGCATGGAGGACGAGCTGCACAAGCGGGTCATCGGCCAGGTCGACGCCGTCAAGGCGCTGTCGAAGGCGATCCGCCGTACGCGTGCCGGTCTGAAGGACCCGAAGCGCCCCGGTGGCTCGTTCATCTTCGCGGGCCCGTCCGGTGTCGGTAAGACCGAGCTGTCCAAGGCGCTCGCCGAGTTCCTCTTCGGCGACGAGGACGCGCTGATCTCCCTCGACATGTCGGAGTTCAGCGAGAAGCACACCGTCTCGCGCCTGTTCGGTTCGCCCCCCGGCTACGTGGGCTACGAAGAGGGCGGCCAGCTGACCGAGAAGGTCCGCCGCAAGCCGTTCTCCGTGGTCCTCTTCGACGAGGTCGAGAAGGCGCACCCGGACATCTTCAACTCGCTGCTGCAGATCCTGGAGGACGGTCGGCTGACCGACTCCCAGGGCCGGGTCGTGGACTTCAAGAACACGGTCATCATCATGACGACCAACCTCGGCACCCGGGACATCTCCAAGGGCTTCAACCTGGGCTTCGCCGCCTCCGGCGACACGAAGACCAACTACGAGCGCATGAAGAACAAGGTGTCGGACGAGCTGAAGCAGCACTTCCGCCCCGAGTTCCTCAACCGCGTCGACGACGTGGTCGTCTTCCCGCAGCTCACCCAGGCCGACATCCTGCGGATCGTCGACCTCATGGTCGGCAAGGTGGACGAGCGCCTGAAGGACCGGGACATGGGCATCGAGCTCTCCCCGTCCGCCAAGGAGCTGCTGTCCAAGAAGGGCTACGACCCGGTGCTGGGCGCGCGTCCGCTGCGGCGCACGATCCAGCGCGAGATCGAGGACACGCTGTCGGAGAAGATCCTCTTCGGCGAGCTGCGCCCCGGTCACATCGTGGTCGTGGACACGGAGGGCGAGGGCGACGCCAAGACCTTCACCTTCCGGGGTGAGGAGAAGTCGGCGCTCCCCGACGTCCCGCCGATCGAGCAGGCGGCCGGCGGCGCCGGACCGAACCTGAGCAAGGACGCGTGACCCGCTAGGGACGCGTGACGGAGGGGCCGGTGCTCTCGGGCACCGGCCCCTTCGGCGTACCCGCACCGCCCCGGCCGGGGCGGTGCGTGCTCGTCGTCCGCCGGGGCGGGGACCCGTCGTCCGGGACCCGCCCTCCGGTGTGCCGTCCCGTACCGGCGGGTGCCGTGCTCAGGTCCGGTGCAGGCCGGTGAGGAGCAGGTCGAGGTAGCGCAGGCCGAGCGCGGCCCGTTCGGCCGGGGCGAGGGCGCTCTGGATGTTCGCGGCGTAGGCGATGCCGCACAGCAGGGGGATCATGTCCGCCTCGGTGACGCCGGGATCGATGACCCCCGCCGTGTGCGCGCGGGCCAGCAGCTCGGCGAAGGCCGAGGCGAGCCCCCGTTTGAGGTCGCCGGTGTGCTCCAGGGCGTCCGTGGCCGCGGCGAAGACCGGAGGGAGCGCCGGGTCGGTCAGCAGGACTTCGATCGCCGCCGCGAGGAAATCACGCAGCGCCGTCCAGGCGTCGTCCCCGGCCAGGGCGTGCTCGGCCCGCCGCACCAGCGCCTCGACGGCGGGCAGCGCGACGGTCTCCAGCAGCGCCTCCGGCGTCGGGAAGTGCCGGTAGACGGTGGCCACGCCGATGGACGCGGTCCGCGCCACGTCGTTGAGCTGCAGAAGCCTGCCCTCGTCGACGTATCGCCTGGCGACCTCGATGATGCGCTGCCTGTTCTGGGCGGCGTCCTTGCGCAGCGGTGGCGTGCTCATCCCTACACCATAACCAGATGGGGTATCCGTTTGTGTTACGTTGAAACGGATGACCCATCCACTTACGGCCGGGTCGGCACCGAGGAGACACTCATGCCCTTCACCGTGGACGCCGTTCCGCACCTTCCCGCCGGATTCGGCGACACCTTCACCAGCCGCACCACCGACGTCGACGGCGTCGCCCTGCACGCCGTGGTCGGCGGCACCGGCCCGGCGCTGCTGCTCCTGCCGGGGTGGCCGCAGTTCTGGTACGGCTGGCGGCTGGTGATGCCGGCTCTCGCCGAGCACTTCACGGTCGTGGCCGCCGACCTGCGCGGCATGGGCGCCAGTGACAAGCCCGCCGACGGGTACGACGCGGTCACCCTGGCCGACGAGATGACCGGCCTGATGACCTCCCTGGGCCACGACACGTTCCACGTCGCGGGCTACGACCTGGGGATGATGGTCGGCTACGTGCTCGCCGCCCGCCATCGCGAGCGGGTGACCAGGCTCGCGCTGGCCGAGGCCGTCCTCCCCGGCTTCACCCCGATGCCTCCGCTGCTCATGCCCCCCGAGGCCAACGAGCTGGCCTGGCACTTCGTCTTCAACCGCCTGGCCGGGATCAACGAGCGCATGGTGTCAGGACGCGAGGAGATCTACTTCGGCCACCAGTTCGCCACCAAGGCCGCATCGCCCGAGGCCATCCCGCCCACCGCGGTCGACGTCTACGTCGATGCCCTGCGCGACCCCGCCGCCCTGCGCGCGAGCTTCGCGTTCTACCGCGCGGGAGAGTCGGGCGACCAGGTGGTCGCGCTGGCCGCCGAGGGGCCGCTGGACATCCCGGTGCTGGCCATCGGGGGCGAGCACGGCATGCGGGACGGCGTCGAGCGGGCGGTGCGGCAGGTCGCCCCGGACACCAGCGGCGCCGTCGCTCCGGGCGCGGCGCACTTCCTGCCCGAGGAGGCGCCCGCGTGGACGGCGCGCACCCTGATCGACTTCTTCGCCTGAACCGGGGAGACACCATGTCCCGCACCCTCGACGCCACCCGCGGCAGTGTCACCGTCGCCGGGGCCACCCGCACCTTCACCCTGGTCGGCACCGCGGCACCGGGCGATGCCAGGCCGCTGATCCTGGTCTTCCACGGATCCGGCCAGACCGGCGACAGGCACCGCGCCTTCACCGGCGGCGTCTACGACGCGCTCGCCGCCCGCGGCGCGCTGGTCGCCTACCTCGACGGCTTCCGCGGCAACTGGAACGACGCCCGCCGCGAGAGCCGCTTCCCGGCCCGCCGGGCGGACATCGACGACGTCGGCTTCGCCCGCGCGGTCGTCGCCGCGCTCGCCTCGGACCGGCGCGCCGACCCCGGCCGGGTCCACGCCGTCGGCTACTCCAACGGCGGCCAGATGGTCATCCGCCTCGCCCATGAGGCGCCCGACCTGCTGGCGGGCGCGGCGGTGATCGCCGCCACCATGCCCGCACCGGAGAACTTCCTCGCCGGTCAGGCGCCCCGGGCGTCCCTGCCGGTCCTGCTGGTCCACGGCACCAGGGACCCCATCGTCTCCTACCGGGGCGGCACCATGAACTGGGCCCTGCGCACCCTCTTCAGGGTGGGCGGCCCGACCTGGTCGGCCACCCGCACGGCCCGCTACTTCGCCGAGCGCAACGGGATCACCACCGGGCCCACGACCACCCGCCTGCCGAAGAAGGTCCCGGCCGATCCCACCGAGGTCGAACGCACGGCGTACGAGGCGGCGGGTGTCCCCCCGGTGGTCCTCTACACCGTCCACGGCGGCGGCCACACCGTCCCCGCCGCCGCCTCATCCGCCCCGGCGCTCGTCGGCAGGACCAGCCACCAGATCGACACGGCGGACCTGATCACCGCGTTCTTCGGCCTCTGAGCGGGTGCTCCGACCGCCTGGCCCGGCCCTCGGGCCAGGTCGCGGAGCCGTGCGCGCGACCTCGCCGACGCGGGTGCGACGCCCGGTCGGCGGCCCGCGGGAGTGGTCTGCGCCACGGGCCGCGGCGTCGTCCGCGGGCGGGGGCACGGAGGCGCGGGTCACATCCGGGGGTGCTCCGGCGGCGGGGGCCGGTGACAAGCCGCACAGGGCACATGTCCGGTACTAGACGGTGTAGTAGGGCAGTTCGGGCGGACGGGAACGATCTTCGGCGCGGGCTCTCCTGCCGCCGGCGGCCGCTGTCAGCGGCTCTGTTCCCGGCCGGAGGTCTGTCAAGGGTCGTTAAGTTTTAGGATCAAGTACTAGCTTTCGTCGTACTTGGGGGGTTTTGGGCCACGGGGGTCGGCGGGTTACCAAGGGATGGTCCATTCGGCGAGCGCCTGTCGTGATGCGTGCCGGATGGATTTCTCCGTCCCCCACCCCACGAGGTTTCTATGTCTTCGCGCGTCTCGTCCCGTTCCACCCGCACGTCCACGCTCCGCGCTCGTGCGACCGTCCTGGCCGCCGGCCTGGGAGTGTCGGTCGCGCTGGGTGCCGGGGTCGCGGTCGCCGCCGACACCACCGCCGCCTCCCACACCACGGCCAACGCGGTCGCCGCCCAGGCCGCCGCCCAGGCCAAGGCCGCCGCGACCAAGCAGAGCGCGGCCGAGAAGAAGGCCGTCCAGCAGGCAGCGGTGAAGAAGGCCGCCGCCAAGAAGGCCGCCTCCTGGATCACGCCGGTGAAGAAGTACACCCTCTCCGCGAGCTTCGCGCAGGCCGGCGGCATGTGGAACTCCACCCACAGCGGCCAGGACTTCGCCGTGGCCACCGGTACCGATGTGCGCGCCGCGCACGGCGGCACCGTCGTCAAGGCCGGCGGCAACGGCGCCGGTGACGGCCCCGCCTACGGCAACGCCGTCGTCATCAAGCACGGCAACGGCACGTACTCGCAGTACGCCCACCTGTCCCGGATCGACGTGAAGCCCGGCCAGGTCGTCAAGACCGGCCAGCACATCGCCCGCTCCGGCAACACGGGCAACTCCAGCGGCCCGCACCTCCACTTCGAGATCCGGACCACCGCGAACTACGGCTCCGCCGTCAACCCGGTCGCCTTCCTGCGGACCGTTGGCGTGCGCGTCTAAGACGCCTCGGGAGCCTTCATGCCCTGATGGGCCTGGGTGACCAGGTCCGTCGCGACCTCGAGGACGGCCCTGCGCCGCTCCTCGGGGTCGGCGTCGATGTCGCTGAGGGCGAACATCCCGGCGTGCAGGGTGAACATCGCGCTGACGCAGCGGACCTGGTCGATCAGCTCCGCCCGCGGGTCGATGAGGATGTCGCGCATGCCCATCATCCGGGTGCGGAACAGCTCGCCGATGCGCAGCTCCTTCACCGTCGCCTGGTTCTCCTGCATGAAGCGGAACAGGCGGGACGCCCCGGCCAGCGCCTCGCTGTAGCGGCGGATGATCTCCTGCTTGGTCTCCAGCGTCTGCGGCTGCTGCCTGCCCCACTCGATCAGGCCCTCGATCGGCCGGGCGAGATCCTCGAAGATGCTGACGAGGATCTCCTCCTTCGTCTTGAAGTGGTAGTAGAGCGCCGCCTTCGTGACGTCGAGCCGCTCGGCGATCTCGCGCAGCGAGGTCTTCTCGTAGCCCTGCTCGGCGAAGAGTTCGAGGGCCACGTCCTGGATGCGCTGGCGTGTGTTGCCGCGGCGCTGCTGCTTGGTGCCGTCCATGGTGCCGCCCATCCTCGCACTCCGAAAAACTTACTTGACGCCCGGCTAGTTACGGGGCTACCTTCACCAGTGTAATCAACTAGCCGGGCGGCAAGTAAGTGGTCGGCCGGGGGGAAGTACCAAGGGGAGTGGCAGCTTTGGCGGACACACAGAAGGTCGCACCGGTGGACCCGGTCGACCCGGTCACCGGGAAACAGCCCAGGAGCGTGCGGGTCGTCCTGCTCGCCCTGATGATCACCATGATGCTCGCGATGCTCGACAACATGATCGTGGGCACGGCCATGCCCACCATCGTCGGAGAGCTGGGCGGCCTCGAACACCTGGCGTGGGTGGTGACCGCGTACACCCTCGCGACCGCCGCGTCGACCCCGGTCTGGGGCAAGCTCGGCGACATGTACGGCCGCAAGGCCACCTTCATGACCTCGATCGTGATCTTCCTGATCGGCTCCGCGCTCAGCGGCATGGCCCAGAACATGGGCGAGCTGATCGGCTTCCGCGCGGTGCAGGGCCTCGGCGCGGGCGGACTGATGGTCGGCGTCATGGCGATCATCGGTGACCTGATACCGCCCCGCGAGCGCGGCAAGTACCAGGGCATGATGGCCGGCGTCATGGCCATCGCGATGATCGGCGGACCGCTGGTCGGCGGCACGATCACCGACAACTGGGGCTGGCGCTGGGCCTTCTACATCAACCTGCCGCTCGGCGTGGTCGCGCTCGGCCTGATCAGCGTCGTCCTGCACCTGCCGAAGAAGCGGTCCAAGGCCGGTATCGACTACCTCGGTGTCGCCCTGCTCACCGTCGGCATCACCGCCATCGTCCTCGTCACCACCTGGGGCGGCTCGGAGTACGCCTGGGGCTCGGCGCGGATCATGGAGCTGATCGGCATCGGTGTCGCCTCCCTCGTCGGGTTCGTGTTCTGGCAGACCAAGGCCGCCGAGCCGGTCCTGCCGCTGCACATCTTCCGCAGCCGCAACTTCACGCTGATGTCCCTCATCGGCTTCATCACCGGCTTCGTGATGTTCGGCGCGACGCTGTTCCTGCCGCTCTACCAGCAGGCCGTGCAGGGCGCCTCCGCGACCAACTCCGGGCTGCTGCTCCTGCCGATGCTCGGCGCGATGCTCGTCACCTCGATGGTCGCCGGGCGGGTCACGACCAACACCGGCAAGTACAAGGTGTTCCCGATCGCGGGCAGCGCCCTGATGATCGTCGGGCTCTACCTGCTCTCCACGATGGACACCGGCACCAGCCGGTTCACCTCCGGCGTCTTCATGGCGGTCGTCGGGCTCGGCATGGGCTGCCTGATGCAGATCACCATGCTGGTCGCGCAGAACAGCGTCGAGATGAAGGACATGGGCGTCGCCTCCTCGTCGACGACCCTCTTCCGCACCCTCGGCTCCTCCTTCGGTGTCGCGATCATGGGCGCCCTCTTCAACCACCGGGTCCAGGACGCGATGTCCGAGCGGGCCGGGGCGCTGGGCGCGAAGCTCACCGAGAAGTCGGCGCAGCTCGACGCGGCGAGCCTGGCCAAGCTGCCGGCCGCGGCGCGGGAGGCGTACCAGCACGCGGTGTCCGCGGGCACGCACTCCGCGTTCCTGCTCGGCGCGGTGGTGGCCGTCCTCGCGCTGGTCGCCTCGGTCTTCGTCAAGGAGGTCGCCCTGCGCGGCGCCGGTCCGAAGACGGACGCGGAGCCTGGCCAGGAGGCACAGATCGCCCCGACGGTCGTCGAAGCGGTCTGAGCGGACGGCCGGGGCGCCGCCTGACGGCGCCCTGAAGCCCTGAAGCCCTGTTGAACCGAAGGCCCCCCGGCTGGTGTCCGCCCCGGGGGGCCTTCTCCGTGCGCGGCTGAGTGCCGAGACCGGGGCCGGGGCCGGTGCTCCCGGCGCTCCGCCGGTGCGGCGGCCGGGCCCGGTGCGGGCGGTTGGGTCCGGTGCGGGTGGCCGGGTCCGGGGCGGGTGCGCCGCCCTCGCTCCGCTGCCGCCGTGCCCCGGCGTCCCCCGCCCGTCACGGCAGCATCGGATAGCTGCCCGTGTTCGTCGGGGCGTGTTCCGGGAGCCAGAGGACCGCTACCGCGCCCTCCGCCGGTACGTGGTCGGGGGCGCCCGCCGGGCGGACGTTGCGGAAGGTGAGCCGGGCGCCCAGCACCCGGGCCTGGCCCGCCGCGATGGTGAGGCCCAGGCCGTGGCCGTGGCCCGCTCGGTCGGCGCTGCCGGTGCGGAAGCGGCTCGGGCCGTCCGCGAGGAGGTCGGCGGGGAAGCCGGGGCCGTGGTCGCGGACCCGGATGACCCGGCCCTCCACACTGACCTCGATCGGCGGTCTGCCGTGCCGTGCCGCGTTGGCGATCAGGTTGATCAGCACCCGCTCCAGCCTGCGCGGGTCGGTCGTCACCATCGACTCGTGCACCACCCGCACCTCGATGTCCGGGTCCTTCGCGATCACCCGCCGGGTGACGAACTCGCCCAGCAGGATGTCCTGGAGCTCCGCCCGCTCCGAGGCGCCGTCCAGGCGGGCCACCTCCAGCACGTCCTCGACGAGCGTGCGCATCGCCTTCGCCCGGTCGAGGACCAGCTCGGTCGGGCGGCCGGGCGGCAGCAGTTCGGCCGCGGTGAGCAGTCCGGTCACCGGGGTGCGCAGCTCGTGCGCGATGTCCGCGGTGACCCGGCGCTCGGCCTCGATGCGCTGCTGGAGGGCGTCGGCCATGGCGTCGACCGCGCGCGCGAGGTCGTCGGTCTCGTCCCTGACCACCCCGCCGATCGCGTCCCGCACCCGGACCTCCGTCTCGCCGCGGGCGACCTGGTTCGCCGCGGCGGCGGCCTTGCGCAGCCGCCGCGAGAGCTGGCCGCCGATCAGCACGCCGAGCGCGCTGCCGCCGAGGACCACCGCGATCGAGCCGATCACCAGGGCCTGGTCGAGGTCCTTGAGGATGTCGGTGCTGCGGTCGGTGAACCCGGTGTGCAGGGAGAGCACATGGCCGTCCTTGACCGGGACCGCGGCCCAGATGTCGGGGACGCCGCTGGGCCGGTCGGTGACGAACGTCGCCCGTCTGCCCTGGCGCACCTTGGACTGCAGCGCGGACGGCAGCAGCGGGTCGTCGATCTTCACGTTGGGGAAGTTCGGCCTGCTGGACAGCTCGTAGTTGCGCTGGGCGATCTGGAGGCGTTCGTCGGCGAGGTCACGCGCGTTGTCGAGCATGGAGACCCGGGCCGCGTTGTGCACGACCAGGCTCAGCGCGACCGCGACCAGCGCGCCGACCAGCGCGATCGCGGCGCTCAGCTTCCACCGCACCCCGGTGCGGATGCCGCTGGTGTCGTCGTGCGCCGGGTCAGGGCGCCGGAAGATCCCCCGCATGTCCTGCCGCCCCCCGCTCAGGGCTTCAGCTTGTAACCGAAGCCGCGGACCGTCTCGATGCGGTCCTGCCCGATCTTCGTGCGCAGCCGCTGCACATGGACGTCGACGACCCGGGTGTCCCCGCCCCAGCCGTAGTCCCACACCCGTTCCAGGAGTCTGTCCCGGGACAGGACGGTGCCGGGGGCCGCCGAGAACTCCAGCAGCAGCCGCATCTCGGTCGGGGTCAGCGCCACCGGCCGCCCGGCCCGTCGTACCTCCATGCCCTCGGTGTCGATCTCCAGCTCGCCGAAGCTCAGCACCCCGCCGTCGGCGGCGCCGTCCGGCGCGTCCGTCCGGTCGCCGCCGCCCGCGTGCCCGAAGCGGCGCAGCACGGCGCGGATCCGGGCGACCAGGACGGCGCCGTCGAACGGTTTGGTCACGTAGTCGTCCGCTCCGGCCTCCAGGCCCAGCACCACGTCGATGGAGTCGGCGCGGGCCGACAGCATGATGACGGGCACGGTGGAGTCGTCCCGGATGCGCCGGCACAGGCTGACGCCGTCCAGACCGGGGACCATCACGTCCAGGAGCGCGATGTCGGGGCGGTCGGCACGGAACGCCTCCAGGCCGGAGAGGCCGTCGGGCATCGCCGTCACCGCGAAGCCGTCCCGCTCCAGGGCGAGCTGGGTGGCCTCACGGATGACGTCGTCGTCCTCGACGAAGAGGACGTGGGTCTGCTCTGCCATCCCGGTGCTCTCAGTTCTCGATGCGATTCATGGTCTGATCGGATCAGGTCGGGTCGGAACATGTCGAATCTGTTCGGGTTCGGTCGGGCCCCCGCCCGCGACCGCGTTCCCGCTCCCCCCGGCACCGACGGATACGCCGTCTGCCGAGCGCCGTGTGCTGTCCGCCATCTGCCGTCCGCCGCCTGTCGTCTCTCGTCCGTACATCGGATCGGACGGGCCGATCGGTTCTGTCGCGGCGGGCCCGATCCGTGGTCAGCCGCTCGGGACCGGGGTCGCGGCGCCGCCGACGGCGTTGCTGTAGTCGTTGTGCGTGCGGTACTCCTCGGCGAAGCGGCCCGAGGCCCAGCGGTAGGTGATCACGTTCTCGCCGGACGGGCTCGACACCGGGTCGCCCTTCTCGTAGACCTGCTTCGTCACCACCAGGTCGCCCCGGTCTATCTCCGCGTAGACCGGGGGTTCCTCGGTCTCGAAGACATTCTCGTACTTCCCGCGGACCTGGCGGTACACGTACGAGCCGACGCCCACCGCGTCTCCGCAGGTCAGCACGTTCACCACCACGTCGTCCGCGGGGCCGCCGGTCAGTTCGCCGTAGGAGACGTCGACCGGGTACTCGTCGGCCACGCACGGCTTCAGCGCGCGCTTGACCTCCGTCGAGACCGTCGGGTCGTCCTTCACCAGCCGGACTGCGTCGACCTGGCCGCGCGCCGCGGCGCCGCTCGGGCTGGGGGAGACGGCGGCCCCGGCCACCGAGTCGGCGTGCGCGGGCCCCTCGTCCCGGGCGCCGGTGCCGCCGGTCGCGCACGCGGACGCGAACAGGCCGAGGGCGACGAGCACGGCCACCGCCGTGAACGCCGCCCGCACCGCCCCTCCGCCTGAGGGTTCCGCGTCGGTCAGACCGCGCACCGCTCCCGCTCCTCACGCTCCAGCGCGCGTGCGTCCAGATCGCGGCTCTCCAGCTCCTCCCGGAGCCGGGCGAGCGCCCGGTGCAGCGTGCTCTTGACCGTTCCGGCCGACATGCCGAGGGCGGCGGCCGTCTCCTCCGTCGACATCTGCTCCCAGTGTCGCAGGACGACGACGCTGCGCTGCTTCGGAGCCAGCACCTTCATGATGTCCATGAGGAGGGCGCGGTCGGCGTGCTGGTCGGTGGAGTCGTCCACGCAGGACTCGGGGAGCTGCTCGGTCGGGACCTCCTCCAGCTTCCGGGCCCGCCACCACTCGGTACGCGTGTTGATCATGACCCGGCGCAGGTAGGCGTCTGCGAGGCGCTTGTCGGCGATGCCGTCCCAGCGGCCGTACGTCCGCACCAGGGCGGTCTGGAGCAGGTCCTGGGCGTCGACGGGGTCCGGGACCAGACGGCGGGCGCTGCGCAGCAGCGCGTCCTGCCGCGTGCGGACGTACTCCTCGAATCCGAGCACCTCGCCCTGCGCCATCCGAACCGCCTCCCGTTCCCCGTCCGGACGGCTCGATGGCCGCCGGTCTCCGCGTGTGTCTCCCCGTCGTCCCCGGTCCGCCGGGCACACAAATGACGCTACGGACGGGTTGTCACGGCCCTGTGCGGGCGAGCGCGCGGCTGGCACTCGGCTGTCCGTCGGTTGTGTAACGGAAGTAGGCGGCGGCTAAGGACGCGGGTCGCCTTGTCCTGGTGTGTGACGTTATGGACGGCGCGGAGAGGGCGACGGGGCCGACACGGACGTGACGTTCAGGAGTGCGGCAGCCGGTACAGACCGTTCGGCAGCGGCTCGACGAGTCCGTCCGCGACGAGTCCGTCCAGGGCGCGGGCCCGCTGCACCGGCTCGTCCCAGACCCGGTCGAGGGCCGCCTGCGGCACCGGGGTGTGCGCCTCGCGCAGGACGGCGAGGAGCTTGCCGCGGACCTGGCGGTCGGTCCCCGCGTAGGTCTGGCCGCGGCGCGGCGGTCCGTCGTGCTCGGGCTTGCCCGCGAGCCGCCACGCGCACTGGCCCGCGATCGGGCAGCGCGGGCAGGTCTCGTTCTTCGCCGTGCAGACCAGGGCGCCCAGTTCCATCGACGCGGCGGCCCAGCGGGCCGCGGTCGCCTCGTCGTCGGGGAGCAGGGCGCGGGCCAGCTTGCGTTCGGCGGCGGTGGTCGCGTTCGGCGGGTACCGGACGCCGGTGACGGCGCGGGCGAGGACCCGGCGGACGTTGGTGTCGAGCACCGGGTGGCGCTGGCCGTAGGCGAAGGAGGCGACGGCGGCGGCGGTGTACTCGCCGACGCCGGGCAGGGCGAGGAGCTGGGCGTGGTCGGTGGGGACGTCGCCGCCGTGCCGTTCCGTTATCGCGACGGCGGCGCCGTGCAGCCGCAGGGCGCGGCGCGGGTAGCCGAGCCTGCCCCAGGCGCGAACGGCCTCGCCGGGGGCGTCGGCGGCCAGGTCGGCGGGGCGCGGCCAGCGGCGCAGCCACTGCTCGTACACGGGCAGGACGCGGCTGACGGGGGTCTGCTGGAGCATGAACTCGCTGACCATCACCGCCCAGGGGCCGGCGTCGGGGTGCCGCCAGGGCAGGTCGCGGGCGTTCTCGTCGAACCAGTCGATGACGGGGGAGTGGAGCGACTCGCGGGCGGCGGGGGTGGGTTTCATGGGCGCAGTCATGGCGGGACCGATCCTGCCACGCCGGGCGGGCCCCGGGTCGTCGATGCGGAGGCCGTCCCGGGAGCGGGTCGGGTGCGGGCGGGGTCGGAGTCGGGTCGGGGTGGGGATCGTGTCCGGGGGAACATCCGGCCGGGGCGCGGGTCGGTGAGGGAGGGGGCCGCGCGGGGTTCGCCGAGCCCCGGCTCCCGCCGAGCCCTTGTCCTTGGCTCCCGCCGAACCCTGTCCTCGGCTCGCCGAACCCTCCGGCCCCGCCGACGCCCGGCTCCCGGCCCGGCGTCCTCGGGCTCGCCGAATCCTCGCCCCGGTCCCGCCGACCCCTTGTCCTCGGCTCCCGCCGAACCCCGTCCCCGGCTCGCCGAATCCCCA